>PDOO01000031.1 GCA_002742885.1 Candidatus Cloacimonadota bacterium | reverse complement strand
TATAGAAAGCGCCGTATTCGGACCAAATAACGAAATATATTTTACCGAAACCGGTATTCTTAGAATATTGCCCCAAAATTCATCTGAACCGATTGATACGGGTTTGAGAATGGGCAGAAAAATAGGACGATCTCCTGACTCTCGATATATCGTCTCTCGCAAAGGAACAAGTGTTTATAATACGGTTGACGGTTCTGTTATGAATTTTAACAATTTTAAGGGCAGCTTCTTTAATTTTTGCAGTGAACATCGTTTTACGACTATTCTTATCAACCAACCCAACATGTTCTATACTCAAGGAGATGTATATATGTATGATATAAAAACAGGCGAATCATCAATTATTTTACATGCTCTTCATTTCTGCCAAACAGGTATCCCGGATGAGGTAATTAAAATAAATACGGTGGAGGAGGATTAAAATGAAAAAAATAATTATTATGTTTTGTTTATCATTACAGGATTTACTTCTGAAAATAAAAAATATTAAGAGAGGGGGCATCCGGGATTTTAATTAATTCATATTCTATTTTTTATAATATAATGATGCATAGGCAGTTAGAATATTTTATAATTGAAAACAAAAAAATAAACATTTAAGGAGACTGTTATGTTAAAGAAAATACTTACTTCAACAACATTATTGTTGCTTTTTCTTGTTTATGTTGATGCGGAAATAATTTGGGAAAATAATTATGATCCGTTTGATGAGGAGGAAACATATCCTCGAGTAAATATGTATAATCTTACAGACGGTAATTATCTTTTGGGAAATCAATATATCATAAAAGATTCAGAAGATCAAATTATTGATGCTTGCGGTTATGTTTTAAAAATAAACGATTACGGGGAGATACTTTGGGTTGATAAAGATACTCTCAGTTTCAGCGAATCTTCAGGTGCAGCCTGCATGTTGGAAACAAGTGACGAAGGAATAATAACTGCCGGTTCATTCTATATCCTGAAAAGAGATTCTGACGGCAACCGATTATGGACTCAAGAAACAGATTACAACATTTATTCCATGTGTTATTCGCATGACAATAATATAATCACGGTCGGAAATATTGAGGACAGTCCTAATTTAAACGGAGTAATAAGAAAAATTGATAACAACGGTAATGAATTATGGATTCGTAATATTGATTCTGCAGTTATAAAAATAATCGCTTCCTCGGATAATGGCTTTTTCATTACGGGATTTAACTCTGAATATAATATATTTATTTCAAAAATAAATAATGCCGGCGATATATTGTGGACTTATTCCAAAGAAAATATGCCCGTATTTGATGCAGGATATAATATTTTGGAAAACAGTAACAATAATATTCTGATATCCGGAATACTTAACGCAGGAAGCGCAACCGAATACGGCGGATATTGCGCTCTTTTGGATTTGAACGGTGAACTTATATGGGAAAAAGACAATGCTCAAAGTCTTATGGGAACAATTCCCGGGTATGCCGTTGATTTACCGGAAGAACAAGCTTTTATTATTGAAAACTGTGTTTTGGGTCTTTACGGTACGGGCGGTATTTATAAAATAAACTATGATTATAACAGTGAACCTGAATGGATCAGTAATGAAATGTTGTCTTTTATAAAAACGGATTCGGGATTTCTTTTTTGCAGCGCTGGAGAAAACAGTTTTACGGTAAAAAAGACTGACAACGGTATGTTGCCGTCTTCCGATAATTTATTAATTAAACCGGAATCGATAATGAGCAATTACCCCAATCCTTTCAACCCCGAAACTTCCGTAAGTTTTTCTTTGCCCTCCGCCGGAAAAGTAAATTTATCGGTTTACAACACCAAAGGACAAAAGGTAAAAACTCTTGCGGATGATATTTATAAAGCCGGAAATCACAGCGTCCTTTGGAACGGCAAAGACGAAACCGGAAATGCGGTAAGTTCCGGCGTGTATTTTTATCGCCTCAATCTCGACGGAAAAACCGTCAAAACAAATAAATGTTTGTTGTTGAAGTAGAGAATCAAAATTCAAATCCCCGGCAAAAGTCGGGGATTTTTTGTTTCTTTCTTTTGTTGCAATAAAATTGATCAATAACTGATTCGGCATGAAAAATTTAAATTTCTCTCGAAATTATCGTGTAAAAAAATAAATATAAATTATCAATACAAAAAACAATAAAAATATTATCATTGACACCAAAAGCAATCAATTCATTTTTCTCGGAAAGAATATATCGGGAGGAATTATCATGAAGAAAATATTATTTCTTTTGCTTGCGTTAACAAGCTGTTTATTGCCGGGCGAGATTTTTGAAAACGAAAATATTAAAATAGAAAATTATCGAGGTTTAACGAAAATATCCAATAAATCCGGTATTTCGGAATACATAAAAGGTTTACCGGGTTTACCTTTGGCAACCGAAGTATTCGAATTGTCCAGAAACGATGTCCGGAACCTTAAATTAATTCCTCTGAACACGGAAGAGATACAACTGCCGTCTCCGGTTTTATCGGTTCAATCTGCCGTTCCGCTTTCTTTTGAAAATAAAAAAACTTTTGACCGTTCAACCGATTACAGACATAATCCTCAAGATTTTTTACGTTCTTACCGGGTTCTTCGTTCCGGCAAAAAGAATATGCTTTTCGTAACATTTTATCAGGCAATATTATCAGAAGATAAATCAAAACTTAAAATTCCCTCGTCGTTTAAAGTGATTTACGATAATGTTTCCCGAGAAAACGAAGAAGAATTTCCCGATAATTACTGCACGGAATCAGTTTCTTGGATTTTAGGAAAAAGAGAACGTCCGGAAACATCACCGAAGAACATTTTATATGTGTACGAGAAAAGTTTTGAAGAAGATGTCTTGGAGCTTAAAGAGTTCAATTCAGTAAAATTCGATAATTCCCGACTGCTTTGTTTGGACGAGATTTCCGCTTTGCCCGGTCTTGATTTACAGGATAAAATAAGAAACGGCATTAAAAATTTTGCCGAAAACAACGGTATTTCACACGTTACTTTAATCGGAGATACCGACATCATCCCCGACCGAAAACTTTTTGCTTTTGATTGCGCTTACGGTCTTTTTGAGGATGAAAACGAACTTCCCTCCGATTGGTATTATTCGGGATTAAACGGAACATGGGACGCAAACGGAAACGGCATTTACGGAGAAGACGACGACGAACCGGATTATCTTCCGGAAGTGTTTGTCTCGCGCATTCCCTCTGCAACTCCCCGAAATTTAAGAGATTACATTGATAAACTGAAAAATTATGACCGTACCGGAGAAACAAGATATAATAAGGCAGGCGGTATGAGCATGGCTCTTTGGTCAGGTTCGGACAGTCAGGTTTGCCAACAATTTATTTACGATAATTATTTTCCGGAATACTTTGACATTGATTTTAAATACGGAGAAGAAAACTCTTCGGACAAGGTTTCCGAAATGTTGGCGAAAGGTAAAAATATCGTTCAACACACGGGACACGCCAACTATTACGTTTTAAGTCTGCAAAACGGTCATCTCAGTGTCGGAGACGCAGAATATCTCGATAATAATTTCGGCGGTGTTCTTTACTCCATCGGATGCTGGTCGGCAGCAATAGACAAAGAATCGATTGCCGAAGCATTTGTTAATGTCGAAACCGAAGGATTTAACGGCTACATAGGAAACTCCCGATACGGCTGGGGAGCTCCGTCCGCCTCCGCTTTCGGATTTTCGGAATTTTACCAAAAAGAATTTTTCAGACTAATGTTTGAGGAAAAAATACACGCCTTATCGGAATTAAACATGCTGTCCAAACTCCCTTTTATCGGATATTACGAAGGAAAATCGGTTTTTAAATGGGTCGGATACGAATTGCTTTGTCTGGCGGACAGCGGATTTGAAATCTACACGGAATCCGATCCGGAATTGTACAGTTTAACTGCGGATAAAGGAAAATATCAAGTTTTCGGCAACGGAAAATCTTTGCCGAATGTCAAAGTCATAACCGATAAAGAAATAACCTATTCCGACGAGAACGGACTTTTCTCCGCCGACGAAAACGGATACAAATTATATTATGACGGATACAAACCTTTCGATTCAAAAAACAAAGACGATTTTTTGAAATTGACGGTGAAAACGCAAAACGAACTTTCTCTTGATGTCGATTTAACGGAATTTTATACGGAAAATTTATTCTATTCGATTTATGACGAGACGGGACGCTTGGAATTTTCGCTCGATAATGATAAATTTGAAGACTCTCTGAAATTTTACGGACCGAATGAAGAGAAATTCTCTTTACCGCTTTACTGCAAACCGAAAGCTGATTATTGGGAAATAAGTTCTCCCGAACAAAATTTTTCCTTGGTAACGGAATTGGATGCAGCTTATATGCACGAATTGCCCTATCTCAAAAAATCATTTTCTTTTACGGCAAATATTGTTCCCTTGAAAAAAATCATGACTCGGCAGCTTAAAGCAGTAACTTTCGGAACCGCAGAAGAAGTCGGATTTGAATTATTTTTGGATCCGGGCAAAGAAACAAATCTAACGAGTTTCGATATTCTGGATTCTGAAAAGAATAAAATAAAAACCGTTCCGGCAGAAAAACACAACAGCAATTATCTTTTGAAAACCGTTTTGCCTTTGGCAGATTTATCCCGAAACGAAAAGTTTTATTTGGATTTGTCCGACTTGGGAGAATATGAGGTTTATTATCCGTTTATCTACAATGCTCATAATGAAATAGACGAAGATTTCAACTCCGATTCCCTCATCCTCGAAAATGAATGGGAAAGATTTACCGACGACGGTTCGGATTATTGGATCGTCTGCCGTCCAGAAAATCCCGGAAATTACGAACTTTCCCTCGGAAACGTAACAATAACTGAAAATACAACCCTGGAATTTGATTATAAATTCAAAATGCCGATGTACGGAAATGACGGCGTCTTCTTTTTAACGACTTACCCGGAAAAAACAGACACGCTTTTGTTTCTGGGATCAGGCGGAGCATTAGAATATCCTGCCGTGACGGAAGAATATATTTACGGAGACAAAACACATTATACATTTGATATTTCAGATTACGCAAAAGATATTTCGGGAGAATTTAAACTCAGTTTTTTCTATAACGAAAAAATCCCGGGATTCAATGAATATGCCGTTGCGGATTCCATCGGAACATTTATCGATAACCTGAAAATATCTTCTTCCGAAAATAAAAAAGACGATTTTGCGGAAAAACATTCGAAATTGCTGATTTTCCCCAATCCCTGCTATTCCAATGATTTTTTGAGCATTCAATTTCCTGCGGAAGCCGGTTCAAATACGGAAATAAAAATATTTAACATAAAAGGTCAGCTTGTTTGGCAAGAAAATATTTATTCTGAAGAAACAACTCGGGAATCAGCTTTTTGGAACCTTAAAAATTTTGAGCAAAAAGAAGTTGCGTCAGGCATTTATTTGGTTGAAGCGAAAAACAGTCTTATCGACAAAAAGAAAAAAATAACCGTCATCAAATAAAATATTACGGAAAATTTGCAAAAGAGGGAGCAAAAAATTAAAGATTGAAAGTTAAAAAATCAGTTTTAATATTACCGTTATAAAAAGTGAATACAGGTTTTACGTTAATATTAATTTTACTTTTCATCGCTGCCGGAATCAAAAATCCGACTTTTACTCCTTTGCTTGCCAAATCCGATAATTTTTTATATATTTTTACAGCATCTCCCGTCCTCATAATCCGTTTTCCGTAAGGAGGATTGGTAAGAATAACCGAAGAATCGGGAATCTCGGAAATATCAAAAAAATCTTTTTTTTCAATCCGATAATCCGATTCATTAAAAACAGATAAATTTTCTCGGGAATCAAGAACTGATTTTACGTCAATATCAAATCCGGTTACTTTAAGTTTTCGATTATTTTTCTCAGACGGCTCATCAAAACAATGAATATTTCTTTCCGGAAACGAAGCCCAATTTTGAAAAGAAAATCCTCTGTACTTTCCGATATTAAGATCGTAAGTCATCGCAAGAGCTTCCGATAAAATTGTTCCGGAACCGCACATCGGATCGATAATATGATCAATATCGTCCCTTGCGTAAATTTCGGAAATCATGGCGGAGGCAATTGTTTCTCGCAAAGGAGCTTTTTCTTTCAAAACGGCAAATCCTCTTTTATGGAGATGCTCGCCGGAGGAATCTATACTTATCGTTCCTCGGTTTTCAACGATGCGGACAGATATTTTTTGTTCGGTATTTCCGGTTGCTTCGTTGTCGTAAATTCCGCTCAGAGTTTTCTCGACAATTTCCTTTATTTTACCCTCGTGATACAATTTTGAACGAAAAGAATCCGCTTTTATTTTAATCTTTTGAGTTGTTAAAAAATCAGACCACTTAACCTGAGAGATAAGTTTCTGCAAATCTTTCGCAAATCTTGCCTTGCCTTCCATCAACTTAATCTCGAATCCGGAAAATATTCGGCTTTTGCAATTTAATTTAACCAAAAGTTTGGGATGACCGACAAATTCAAAAAAATTTTCATTCTTCGTAAAGTTTTTAACCCCGAATTTAATCAATTCCCTTTCCGCATACTTATCCGATCCGGGCTGAAATATTCCTTTTATAACGTAAGGTTTCATATTTACCTTTTAAAAGCCGTCATAACCAAAGGCAAACTGTTTTTATCGAGAGGATCTTTTTTAAAACTGCCGAAAATTTCGTATTCCGAAAATCCGCAATCCGTTATTTTAGCGATAAGTTCCTGTTTTTTCAGGGGATAAAGTTTTATGACTTCAGAAATGCGTTTATTTTCTTTTTTAACGGTCAAAACACCCTCAAAATCAATATGACGACCGTGTTCGGGATAATGATAATACCTGTCAAATCTTATGCTGTCTGTTTCGATGACGGGAAGACGAGGCAGTTTGCAAGATAAAATAAAATCATAATTAAGAATTTGTATAATGAGAACTCCCCCGGGTTTTAAAAGTTCATAACAATTTTTCAAAAATTTATTGCTCCCGTCTTCCGAATTAATGTGAACGAAAGTATTGCCGGTACAAGCAATTACAGACACTTCGCCTTTATTTTTGACGACATCGGCAATATTTTGCAAAGAACAAACATGAAATTCGCCCTTATTTTGCGTCTTAACCCGAGCAATCTCAATCATGCTTTCGTCGAGATCAGCCCCGATAACCTCAAAATTTTGTTTTAATAAAGCGTCCGCCAAGTTTCCGGTGCCGCAACCTGCATCCAATATTAAATCATCTTTCCCTTTTAAGTAACCTCTGACAAATTCAAGCTGAGATTTCTTCAAAGGAAAAATTTCATCGTAATAACAAGCTATAGAAGAGTAAAAATCCATCCGCAATCTCCTTTTAAAGATAATTAATAAATCCGTAAAAACTTAAAAAAAGAGTAAAATGTCAAGAAGTTTAAACTGTTCATATTTTTAAAACAGAAAATAATAGTCCTTATGAGATTAAATTAACGCAAAACCTATAAATATCTTCCCTAAACAAAATAAGTTTCAACTTAATAATTTGTAAAATAAAGAATTAAGACATGTCAGAAAAAAAGTTGTTGCTTAATATTTACGTTTTAAAATAAATATCCTTTTCTTTTGATTTCAGAAGAGCAAAAAATAAAATTATCGAATTTTTCATTTCAGACAGGCAGCGGATAAGTTCGATATACAGGAGAAAAACAGAAAATAATGAAAAAAATTAAAATGTTAATCATGGATTGCGACGGAGTTTTAACCGACGGAAAAATCTCTTATGACAATAACGAAACAGAAAGAAAAAATTTCTCTGCCAAAGACGGTTTGGGAATCATGATTTTGCATCAGGCAGGAATAATTCCGGCAATAATTACGGGAAGAACCTCCCGAGCCCTGCAAAAAAGATGCAACGATTTAAAAATAGAACATCTGCATCAAGGAGTAAAAAATAAAATAAAATATGCTTCCGAATTGTTAGAATCTCTGGGTATCGAATGGGAAGAAACAGCTTACATCGGAGACGACTGGAATGATTTTCCGGTCATAGAGAAATGCGGCTTTTCGGCTTGCCCGGCAGATGCGTTCGGAGATTTCAAAGAACATTGCGATTTTGTAACATCAAGAAAAGGCGGAGACGGAGCAGTTCGAGAATTCATAGAAGAAATTTTAAAATCTGCGGGAATTTATGAAGAAACCAAACAAAAATTTATTGCCTATCTTAAGTCTCATTAGTCTGATTGCGCTGTTTTTGATGTCCTGTAAATCAGAAAAAATTGACCTTCCCGAAAATGATTTTAGAGGATTGCCGGATGAAATCGGAGAATATGTCAGCGTTACCGCAATGAAAGGAGATCAAAAACAATATCTTCTGAATACAAAATTATTCAGACGATATATCATGAAATCAACCGTTTACATGGATTCTGTTTACGTGGAGTCTTACGACGAAACCGGTAATTTATCTTCTGTTTTAGTTTGCGACAGCGCCTTGGCAGAGGAAGTGAAAAACATCATGACGGCAAAAGGCAATATTGTCATAGAAAGTAAAAACGGCGTTTTGAAAGCTGACTATTTGGAATGGGAACGCAACTCCGGAAAAATTTACGTAAAAGGCAGGGTAGAACTCAAAAGAGGCAACCATATTTTAAAAGGATACGAAATGCATACAGACATCTCTCTGGACAAAGTTACCATGATAAATGTCGAAGCAGAGGGAAAACCGGAAGAGGGAGAATTTAAATGAGAAGAATAATTGAGCTTTTGCTGTTTTTTTCAATCTCTCTTCTTTCAGGATTCGATAAAGACGAAAATTTATCGGATCGTCCTTACAAACTTGTTCACGCCGATTCTCTGGAAGTAGTAAAAATTGATTCGGCTTACGTAACCTGTCTTGTCGGAGACGTGCATTTTTTTTACGGCAATACGGAATTTTTCTCGGAATATGCCGGAATTTTTGAAGCGGAAAAAATTGTAGAATTGGAAAATAACGTTGTCATATTAGAAGACACTCTGAGACTGGAAAGCGAAAAAGTTACTTATTTCCGGAAAGACGAGATTATCAGATTACTGCATAACGTGAATATCTCTCAAACTTGCAAAGCAGATTCCTCTTACCGTACTTTCCATGCCGACAGCGTTGATTATTACCGGGAAAAAGGCGATGTTTTCGCATCGGGAGACATCAAGGTTTTTGATTCAAAAGAAAAAATGAGAGGAAGTTGCGGAGAAATGAAGTACAATCTTGAATCCGGTTACGGGTTTATGATTAAAAATCCTCATATTTCCAAAAAAGGCAAAGATTCTCTTGATATTTCATCCGAAAAAATGGAATTCTTCAGAAATTACAATAAAATTGCAGCATTATTCAACGTAAAATTATATAACGAAATATTTTCTGTTACAAGCAACTATCTTATTTATTTTTCGGATACCGAAGAAGCTCTCTTCCGGGGAAATCCGATGTTGCAATCGGAAAAAGTCAACGGATTCGCTAAAGAGTTCAGGCTGTATTTCAATAATAATGAAATAACAAAAGCAGTTTTCAAAGATTCTTCCGAGGCGTATTTTAAAATCCGAGACGAAGCTGAAAAAGAAAGTTTTGTCCTGGGAGATGAAATAAAAATTGATTTTATTGAACAAAAAGCAAGCTTCTGCGAAGCAAAAAACAATGTTAAAACCAAATTAATTCAAACTCAAACAAAGAAAAATGAATTCTTTATCAATAAGCTGCGATGTAAGAGGTTAACTCTTAATTTAAATGAAGATAATACCGTCAGAGATATATCCGTCAACGATGCTCGGAACGGAATTTATATATTTAACGATAAAAAGGATTGACAAATTTTTTTTAAATAATGAAAAATATGAGCAGGCAGTAAAAATGATTGCTTCCCGGAATATTTCTATAAACATTATCGAACTGTTTTACCGAAAAGAATGCGTATGAATCAAATTAAAATAGAAAATTTAGTTAAAATTTACGGTAACCGAAGAGTTGTGGACAAAGTTTGTCTTGAGGTAAATCAAGGCGAATGCGTCGGTATTCTCGGTCCTAACGGCGCAGGCAAATCAACAACCTTTTACATGACTCTCGGATTGGTGAAACCCGACTCCGGAGAAATATATTACAACAATCAACCCATTACCAAAAAACCGATGTACAAGCGTGCTCAACTCGGTATAGGATACCTTGCTCAGGCTCCCTCTATTTTTCATAAATTGACGGTAGAAGAAAATATCATGGCAATCATAGAAACCATCGGTGTTTCCAAAAAAGAAAGAAAACGTCTTTTGGAAGAATATTTGGCAGAATTGAATCTGACGAAATTGGCAAAACAAAAAGCTTATACATTGTCAGGCGGAGAAAGACGTAAATTGGAAATAACCAGATCCTTGGTAACCAAACCTTCATTTCTGCTTATGGACGAACCGTTTGCCGGCGTTGATCCCATTGCCGTTCAGGATATTCAGGATATTATTTTTAAATTAAAAAATGAAAGAAATATAGGAATTTTGATAACAGATCACAATGTCGCCGAAACTTTGACCATTACGGAAAGAGCTTATGTTATTTTTAACGGCAAAATTCTTTTGTCCGGAACATCCGCAGAATTGGTCAATAATCCCAAAGCCAGGGAAGTTTATTTGGGAGAAAGATTTTTACACCAGAACTTTTAACACAGGAATTCATTATGGCTAAAATACACCAGGTATTATCGCATAACATCCAGCAGAGAATGGAATTGAGACCTAAGATGTTGCAATCTTTAGAACTTTTGGTAAAACCGATGATGGAGCTAGAACTTCATTTGAAACATGAATTGATTACCAATCCTATGCTGGATATTCAGGAAGAAACAATCGAATCGGAATATGAAGAACAACCTCGGGAAACGGAAAACGATGATGTTGAAAAGACTTTGGATGAAGCAAAAGAATTAAGCGAAATTCTTGACCAATGGAACGAATATCACAGCGGATCTTACGAATCGGGAGGCTCTTTTAACGGAGAAGAAAAAGTAAAACTTGATCAATATTTACAGGAAAAAGAAGATACGCTCTCGGAATTTACCGATCAACTTTACAAATATAATTTAAAAGAAAACGAAATTGACTTCGGAATGGATTTGATAGAAAGCGTAAATTCATACGGTTTTTTGGATCCTGATTACGATATTTACGATACAGGGAAAAAATACGAACTCTCGGAAATAGAAAGCGACAATGTTCATCAAATAATCCTGCATCTTAAACCGGCGGGAATTACCGCTTTGTCAATAAGCGAATGCCTTATGGCGCAATTAAACGAAACCCAGAGTCATGATTTAATTTTAACCGGCATAATAAAAGAAGATTTCGATAACCTTATTCACAGACGCTACCGAAAAATATGCAATAAGTACAAAATATCTCTCGAAGAACTGAACGCTTACAAAGAACAAATAAGTAAGCTCGACCCCAAACCGGGATTGCGTATTTTATCAAATGAACGAGATTTTATCGTTCCGGACGTTATCATAAAAAGAATAGACAATGAATTTGAAGTTATCGTAAATGACCGGTATATTCCCAAAATGGTTTTAAGCAAACAATACAGAAAAATCATTCAATCTTCCAGAAATGACAAAGATGCGGTAAAATACGTTCGAGATAAAGTTAATTCAGCTAAATTCTTGATAAAATCTCTCTTTTTGCGAAACAGAACTTTGGAACGGGTTACCAGAACAATAATAGAAAATCAAAAAAAATATTTTTATGAAGAAACAGGAATTCTGGAACCTCTCACCTATTCGGTTATAGCTCAAAAACTTCAAGTCAACGAATCAACTATTTCAAGAGTAGTAAGAAACAAATACGCCGATACTCCGTTTGGTATTGTATGTTTAAAAGATTATTTTACTTCTTCCGCCGGAAAAGACAGAAATTACGATTCGGTTTCTCGGCAAATGGTAGAAAAACATATTGAAGAATTAACAGAAAAAGAAGATAAATCCAAACCGATAAGCGATCGAGATATTGCCGCCATATTGAAAGAACGCGGAATCAGCGTCTCACGGCGAGTTATAGCCAAATATCGGGAAGGTTTGGGCATATTAAACAGTCGTTTAAGGAGAAAAGCATGAGTAATTACGAAGTTGCGGTAATAGGCGGCGGTCCGGGAGGATACGTTACGGCAATAAGATTGAACCAATATGGCATAAATACTGTCGTTTACGAAAAAGAACGTTTGGGCGGAGTTTGTTTAAACCGGGGGTGTATCCCGACAAAAACATTGGTGAAATCAGCCGAACTTTTGAGTGAAATGAAAAGAGCCGAAGAATTCGGTCTGATTTGCGATTCCCCGAAAGTAAACTACAGTAAGGTTTTTGAAAGAAAAAACAAAGTGGTCAACCAACTTGTAAGCGGAATAGAATTTTTGTTCAAAAAAAGAAAAATAGACGTAATCAAATCTGCTGTCGAAAAAATTGAAAAAAAAGACGAATATTTTAAAATTACAACCGACAAAGGCGAAGAATCATCGGCTAAATACGTTATTTTGGCTACCGGATCCGAGCCGACAGAATTACCGTTTATGAAATTTGACGGCAAATACATCTTATCGTCTCGCGATGTCCTTAAAATGGATAAACTTCCTGAAAGCATGATTGTGGTAGGAGGCGGAGTAGTAGGTTGCGAATTTGCTTCTATTTTCAACGAGTTCGGAGTGAAAACCGAAATCGTAGAATTTTTGCCTGCATTGGCAGCAAACGAAAATCCGGACATTTCCAAACGTTTAGCCATGGCATTTAAAAGAAATAAAATAAAATTACATCTTAAAACAGCAGTAGAAGCCTGCAAAACAGAAGACGGCAAAGCCGTATTGTCTCTGTCAAACGGCAAAAACATAACTGCTGATGCCGTCCTGGTCAGCACGGGAAGAAAGCCGGTTTGCAACATTGAATTCGTAAATTGCGAGCCGACCCGAGAAAATAAAGCGATTGCTGTTGACGATCTTTTAAGAACAAACGTTCCGGGCATGTTTGCAATAGGAGACTTGACCGGTAAAATGCAATTAGCTCACACAGCAAGCAAGCAAGGATTGTTGGCTGCCGAAACAATAAAAAAAATAATGAAAGGCGAAAAACTTCCCGAAGAAAAAATTTGTTATGAAAATATTCCCCGTTGCATCTTTACTCATCCGGAAATCGGATCAGCAGGTTTAACCGAGCCTCAGGCGAAAGAAAAATATAAAGATATAATCGTCGGTTCTTTCCAATTTACCGGAATAGGAAAAGCTCTTGCAACAGGCAATACGTTCGGTTTCGTAAAAGTAATTGCCGATAAAGAGACTCATAAGCTCGTCGGAATGCATATCATAGGTCCGAATGCAACGGAACTTATCGCCGAAGGCGGTATTCTTGTTCAAACGGAAGCTTCCGCAGAAAAAGCTCTTAAAGTTGTTTATGCGCACCCTACTTTGTCCGAAGCCGTAATGGAATCAATAGAGGATCTGGAAGGTCTTTCCATCCACAAAGTCTAAGAATACGTTAAAGAAAGGAGATTATTATGCAAATTACTATCACAGCAAGGCACTTCGGTTTAAGCAATGCCATCAGAGACCATGTAAAAAAATCTTGCGAAAAACTTTCAAGATATTTTGATCAAATTATTAATATTCATTTTATTCTTTCTCTGGAAAATAATCGAACCATTGCCGAAATGACCCTTCATGCCTCTCACTTCAATCTGAAAAGCGAGACAGAACATCAGGATATGTATATTGCTCTTGACAAGACAATAGAGAGAATGGAAGCTCAGATAAAAAAACTTAAAGATAAAGTTACAGACCATCAGAAAAAACGACTGAAAGAAGATCCTCATTTTGTTTACGCCAATCTTATACACAGAAATGAAGAAAAAAAACGCAAAGTAATGAAAATAAAGCGTATCCATGCGGAAATAATGGACATTGACGAAGCTATAGAATCTCTTAACGAATCCAAAGCCCCGTATAAAGTATTCAAAAACGTAGAAACCGACAGGGTCTGCGTTCTGGTAAAAAAAGACGATGAACACTACAAGTTAATCGAGCCGTAAATTTCAGAACGGAGGGGAATTCTTTCCCCTCTTTTTTTATTATCCGAAAATTACTTTGTTTCTTTTGCGGCATTAAACATCTTAAAATAATACTCATAATTACTTGACACATATATCATTGTTTTCGTTAAAGACAGTCATAAAACAAATTAAGCAGGCATAAATGAAGAGAATAACGGCAGTTGATATAGGAGCATCAAGCATAAAAGCAATTTCCGGCTCAGTCTCGGGAGAAAGCATAAGCGCAGAACAGGTAATTTATATACCTTACAGAAGTTTTATATACAAAGAAAATACGCTGAAAGAGTATTCGTTTAACGATTTTTATTTCGAAAGCAGAGATGCTTTGAAAAATGCTCTTAATAAGTTAAACGACCGCATTCCAGCCGACTCCTTTGCCGCTTTTACCTTCAACTCAGTTTTTACTTCCGTTTATTCTAAAAAAATTAAGGCAAAAAACAAACGAGCAATAAGATATGCAGCCGATATTTTATTGAATAAAATCGATGATGATAACTCAAATACGGATTATCAGACAATCTGTTTCGATAAATCCCTGCAAGAAGCCGAAATAATGCTTTACTCTTACAAATTTCAACCGTTCGGAGAATTAAAAGAAGCCGTAAAAACTTTTGAAGGAAAAGAAGTCTTTACGGAATTTGATTCTCTTGCGCTGCTTAATTTTTATGAATACAGAAATCTTTTATCGGAAGAAAATATTATTCTTGATATAGGAGAATCCAAAACTGTCTTAATGTACCTGGAAAATAAACGTCTCCGCAATGCCGAAACGCTAAATCTTAATTGTCGCAATATGTTTGCATCCATAAGCAACAGGCTTAATGTTTCGATTTACGATACCGAAATGGATTTACAAAAGAACCGGGATTTGATGAAAATTTCAAAAGGAATAATTACCGATAATTTATCTCGTTTTGCCGTCCAAATTTCCGAAATGTTAAAAAAACAGGAATATTTTTCGGAAGAAAAAGATATTTTCGTGTCCGGAGGGCTTTTGAACAATGATCTGTTTTTTGAAATGTTAAAGGAAAATCTTCCGGCAATAAAAAGAATTTATCTGCCGGAAGCAAAATTAGCGTATAATAACAGAAAATACGGATTTTTAACCTGTATGGGACTTTTTTTTGAGTTGAAGGAGAGAATTTGAGATATAAAACCGATTTAGGAAATTATTACGAAAAAAAAATAAAAATTCCGCCCATGCTTATCTACATAATTGTCGTAACATTGATTTTAACCGCTGTCATTGTCTTGCCCAAAATGAACGACAACAAAAAGGGAAAAAAACTTAAGCAACAGGTAAATACTTATTTTCGCGATTCCTCAAATTTTGAAAAAGTAAAAAATAAAAGCAAAATTACCGAAAATATTGAAGAAAAATTTTCCGTTCCGAAAAAAGAAGAAGCAAAAGAAAAGACCATAAAAATCAAGAAAAAGGAGAAAAAATCATCCGGGAAAAATAAACCCGTAATGCCTCAATTCGTTAATTCTGTCAACGGATATGAAATTACGGAAATCACGATGAAAAAAAACAAGGAATTTAAAGTCTCTCTTAAAAAAGGAATCTCCCAAAAAACACTCGGAACAGGAGATAAAATAGGTAAATATCAAATTACGGAAATTCATCGTACCTACATCCTTTTAAAATACGGAAGCAAAATAATCCACCTGAATAATTTGAATTGAAAAAAATAAAATATTTTTCTTTTATCTTTACAAAAAAAACGGCTGTTTTTCCTTGGTATCGTTGCAGAGAGGATGAAACTGGTGTTTCAGCCGGTCTTCAAAACCGGTAACCGGCAGCTAAAACTGTCAGCGGCAGGTTCGATTCCTGCCCTCTCGGCCATATTAATTCAGCAAACTTTAATTAAACCTGTTTTAAGAAAAAAACACTAAATCAATCATTGACAAATAACTGCCGATAAAAATAAAAAATACTCCCCTATCATCAAATTTTTAAAGTCAAAACGGAGGATCTTATGAAACTCAAAGGTAAAGTACTCATAGCTCAAGGCGGCGGTCCCACGGCTGTCATTAACCAATCATTGGCAGGAGCAGTTTCGGAAGCTCGAAAATATGATTGCGTAACTAAAGTTTACGGAGCTCTGCACGGTGTCAGAGGCATTATTGAAGAAGAGTTTATTGACTTGACTCTTATCACAGACAATAATTTGGAAAAAACAGCTCAAACCCCTTCATCGGCTTTACTCTCCACAAGAGATAAACCGGACACGGATTATTGCCGAAAAATCTTCAAGGTTCTTAAAGCTCATGACATAAGATATTTTTTCTATATCGGCGGTAACGATTCCTCCGATACGGTGCGTATAGTCAGCGAAGAAGCCAAAAAAGAAAATTACGAAATGCGAGCCGTTCACATTCCCAAAACAATTGATAACGACCTTGTTCTCAACGACCACACTCCCGGGTTCGGCTCAGCCGCAAAATTCGTTGCTCAAGCTTTTCAAGGAGTGAATCTCGATAATCGGGCAATTCCCGGAGTTTATATCGGCATCGTTATGGGAAGACACGCCGGATTTCTAACGGCGGCAGCTTCCATGGCAAGAAAATTTGAAGACGACGGTCCTCACTTGATTTATTTGCCGGAAAGAAAAATTTCGCAAAAACAATTTCTCTCCGACACACAAAAAATGTATGATAAATACGGACGTTGCATTATTGCCGTTTCAGAAGGAATCATAGACGAGAACGGAGAACTTTATGCCAAACGCATGGTTAAAGAAATGGAACAAGACGCTCACGGAAACGTTCAACTTTCCGGAAGCGGAGCTTTGGGAGATTATCTGGTCGGAATGATAAAAAATAATCTGACGATAAACCGAGTACGTTGCGATACTTTCGGTTACTTGCAGCGTTCGTTCGCCGGATGCGTGTCGGAAACTGATCAAATAGAAGCAAGAGAAGCAGGACAAAAAGCCGTGCAATTTGCCATGTCATACGATAAAGACGGTTCAGTAACCATAAACAGAACATCCGATTACGGCGTTGAATATCGTCTTGCCGAATTAGCCGATATCGCAGGTAAAACCAAACTTATGCCTGATGAATTTATCAATGAATCGGGAAACGACGTAACAAAAGCGTTTATTGACTACGCTAAACCATTGCTGGGAAAAAACTTTCCGGAAGCATTCAGACTTCATGCCCCGAAAGCGGAAAAAATACTCAACAAATAAAGAGGTCTTTAATTTCCCGATAAAAAACAAACTCTTTTTCAATGAAAAAAGAAACATTTTAAAGCAGATAATAAAATGAAATCAAAAGTAAAGCTGTCAATATTATCATTGACAGCTTTTTTATTTTAAAAATTTCAGTAAAAAAAACAAATTAAAATTTTGGAGGAAAAATGTCTGAAAAACTTGTTTACGGAAATTATTCAAGTAAAGAATGCATGGATATGGAAGATAAATTCGGGGCTCACAACTATCATCCTCTTCCCGTTGTTTTGGCTAAAGGAAAAGGGGCTAAAGTATGGGATCCCGAAGGAAAAGAGTATTTTGACTTCCTTTCCGCTTACTCGGCTGTCAATCAAGGACACTGCCATCCTAAAATCGTCTCGGCTTTGACTGAACAAGCTCAAAAACTGACCCTCACCTCAAGAGCTTTTTACAGCAACAGATTAGGCGAGTACGAAAAATTCATTACAGAATATTTCGGTTACGACATGATCCTTCCCATGAACACCGGAGCCGAAGCCGTGGAAACAGCAATGAAACTCGCCAGACGTTGGGGTTACGACAAAAAAGGAATTCCCGAAAACGAAGGCATCTTGGTTTTTGCAGACGGCAATTTTCACGGACGCACCATATCCATAATCACAGCTTCCGTTGACCCGGATTGCAGAAAAGGTTTCGGTCCTTTCACGCCGGGAATAGAAAATGTTCCTTACAACGATCCTGAAGCTTTGGAAAAACTTTTTGAAGAAAAAGGCAAAAAAATTGCCGGATTTATTGTTGAACCTATTCAAGGCGAAGCGGGAGTATTCGTACCGGATGACGGTTACCTCAAAAAGTGCAAGGAAATATGTGAAAAACACAACGTTCTTTTTGTTGCAGACGAAGTTCAAACCGGCATTGCAAGAACCGGAAAACTTTTGGCATCGGATCACGAAGAAATAAGACCTGACATTGTAATTCTCGGAAAAGCCGTTTCAGGCGGCGTATTGCCCGTATCAGCCGTACTTGCCGATAAAGAAATTATGCTTTGCATAGCTCCCGGAGAACACGGTTCCACATTCGGAGGATTCCCTCTTGCCTGCGTTGTCGCAAAAGCCGCTTTGGAAGTCGTAAAAGAAGAAAAACTTGCAGAAAGAGCAGAAAAATCAGGTAAAATTTTCAGAGACGCAATGAAAGAAATCGATTCTCCCATGATAGAACTCGTAAGAGGAAAAGGTCTTCTCAACGCCATTGTCATCAAACCCCAAAACGGTAAAGAAGCTTGGGATGTTTGCGTAAAATTAAAAGAAAACGGCTTATTGGCAAAACCGACGCATCGTCATATCATTCGTTTTGCTCCGCCTCTTGTTATCTCGGAAGAAGAACTCCAAGAAGCAATAAATATTATCAAGAAAACAATTCTTTCCATGTAGAAAGAGAATTATTTCAAACCCCGTAATCAGCGGGGTTTTTTATTTTTTTTGATTAATCACAATTTTCCCGGACTTTTTATTGACAGACTGCAAGCTTAAAATTCAGTTAACAAAATTTATTTTACCGGAGGATTAATGAAGTGTTCAAGCTGCAAAAACGAACTTTCAGCAATAGAGTTTTATTGTAAAAAATGCGGTGAACTTACCGATATAATACCGGACAAGCTTTCGGCAAAAATCTGCCTCAATAAAACAGGCAAAGTCTTTGCAAAAGAAAATATCTCTTTTTACCTCGGAGTTTTAATTTTGGGATTTTTACCTTTAATTTTATCGATATTTGCTTTTGCCGACAATTATTTCATGCTTAATTCAGCAGTCCTTATATTCGGATCCGTTTTTCTTTTGCCTTTTTCTTCGCTCTCCTCTTCATCAGCAAAAGAAAAACTTAATTTCGCAGATTTCCTGAAATTATTTAAACATTATCATAAATGGTTTTCCTTGGTCTTAATTTCAGAATTATTCTATCTGATCAGTAAAATCGTATGTACCGGCAAACCGTTTTTTGACTATGTGCACGATCCTATTTTATATCCGGTGGAAGTAATACTGGGATTTTATTGGCTGGCGGTAATTTTGCCGGTTCCCTATCTTATGACCGTAAAAAAGATGAATCCGTTCAAAGCTGTTTACACTGCTTACCCAAAAGGAGATGCAACCAGATGGCAACAATTTTTCCTGTTCATAATTGTCGGAAGTTTATTTGCAGCATCTGTTTTACCTCTCGGTATCGGTTTATTGTTTTCTCTTCCTTTCATATTTCGCAATATCTTAAATTACGGTAAAATGATGGATGAAACAGGTTTGTTCAAATAATAAAAAACAATAAATTTTTCTGAGGAAATACAAATTTAAGAGACAATTATTCATTTTATATAATTGTTTTCCGTTGACATAATAAATAAAATAAAAGGTTTGGATTAAAAACATTTTAAATAACTTCCTTTGTCGTCGATAACAATGAATTATCTGTACGGCAAACAACAAATAAATTTAACCGTCAGTTATTTAATTTTTAAAAGGAGAAAGGATGCAATTACCGGAAAATATATTTGACCTGAAGATGCAGGAATTGCGAAAAATAGCCAAAGAAAATGAAATAGATATGGAAAAAGGAGTCAGCAAACAAGACTTAATTTTCAGTCTTTTTGAATTTTCCGCTACTCAAGAAGGTTTGGCATTTGTTACCGGTTGTCTTGAAATAATGGAAGACGGCTACGGATTTTTACGCTTCAAAGAAAACAGTTACAATCAGGGACGCGATGACGTTTACGTATCCTTAACTCAAATAAGAAGATTTAATCTAAAAAAAGGACACATGGTTTCCGGACCGGTTCGTTCTCCGAAAGAAGGAGAAAAATATTATGCCTTGCTTAGAGTTGACGCAATCAACGGCATGAGTCCGGAAAAGACGATTGATGCTCCTCATTTCGACAGACTTACTCCTTATTATCCGGAAGAAAGGCTTAAACTGGAAACAACTCAAAAAAATGTTTCTACTCGAATTATCGATATGTTCACGCCTATCGGAAAAGGACAACGCGGATTGATAGTGGCAGCCCCGAGAACCGGTAAAACAGTGCTGATGCAAAATATTGCGAATGCCGTTTTGACCAACCATCCGGAAGTTTACGTCATAGTGCTTTTAATAGACGAACGTCCGGAAGAAGTTACGGAAATGAAAAAAATTCTTATTCCGAAAAATTCCGAAGTTATCAGCTCAACTTTTGACGAAACATCAAAAAATCATATACAAGTTGCCGAAATGGTTCACGCCAAAGCCAAAAGAATGGTGGAATTAGGACAGGATGTGGTTATCATGCTGGACAGTATTACCAGATTAGCGCGAGCTTACAATAACGTACAGCCCTCCAGCGGGAAAGTTCTTTCAGGCGGTATAGATTCAAACGCTTTGCATCGCCCCAAAAAATTCTTCGGAGCGGCAAGAAATACTTTGGAGAGCGGCAGTCTTACCATTCTTGCTTCCGCTTTGATTGATACAGGTTCAAGAATGGATCAGGTGATTTTCGAAGAATTTAAAGGAACCGGAAACATGGAACTCGTGCTTGATCGTTCCATATCAGATCTTCGCCTCTACCCTGCCATCGATATTGTCAAATCCGGAACCAGAAGAGAAGAACTCTTACAATCTGCTCAAGAACGAAATCGTATGTTCGTTATGCGTAAGATACTTAAAACCATGTCTCCGGTTCAGGGCATAGAAACTTTGCGCAAACAAATGCTTCAAACCAAAAATAATGCCCAATTCCTCAAAACAATGAGCCAATAATCATGATGGAAATTTTGGCTCCGGCAGGTAACCCGGAGAAATTACGTTACGCCGTTTATTACGGAGCCGACGCTGTCTATGCAGCCGGTAAAAATTTCGGTTTAAGAGCAGGTTCGGGAAATTTTTCAGACGAGGAATTAAAAGCGGCAGCAGAATTTTGTCATAAAAACAAGCGTAAGATTTACGTTACCGTCAATATATTTTCCCATAACCGAGATGAATCGGAATTAAGCGAATATCTTAAGTTTTTGGAAAATATAAAAGTTGATGCCGTAATAATATCCGATCCCGGCGTACTCTATCTTGCCCGAAAGAATTGTCCCGGTCTAGACTTTCACGTCAGTACCCAAGCCAACATCACTTCATGGATGAGCGCAAAATATTGGCAAGATCAGGGAGCAAGCAGGGTTATTTTGGCGAGAGAACTCGGAATTGAAGAAATTTACGGTATCAGCGAAAAATGTCCTGATTTGGAACTTGAGATGTTTGTGCACGGCGCAATGTGCATGTCTTATTCCGGACGTTGTCTTCTCAGCGCTCATCTTAACGGAAGAGACGCAAACAGAGGAGAATGCTCGCATCCGTGCCGCTGGGAATATTCTATTGTCGAAAAAAAACGACCGGATCAAACTTTCTGCGCAGAACAAGACTCTCGAGGAACCTATATTCTTAACTCCAAAGACCTTTGTCTTATAAAACGTTTGGAAGAAATAAAAAAAGCGGGAGTTTGCAGTCTGAAAATAGAAGGAAGAATGAAAAGTCTTTATTATGCGGCAAACGTAACCAGAGTTTACCGAGATGCCGTTCATCAAGCAAATAAACCGGATATTTACCTCGAAGAACTGGATAAAGTAAGCCATCGAGTTTATTGCGAAGGATTTTTCGACGGATTTGATTCCTCCCGGACTCAATATTACGAGTCTTCGGCATACATCAGAAATTATCAGTTTTTGGGAGAAATCATAAAATCTGACGATAAATGCTCAATCGCAGCAATGAGAGCAAAATTTTCTTTGGGCGACGAAATTGAGTTTATTTTCCCGAATTTAAAGGATGATTTTATCTGGAAAGCCGATAAAATATCAACCGATACAGACGAAGATATTTCATTTACCAAACCAAATACAATAATAAAAATTCCTTTGGATCATTCGATTCCGAAGTACGGAATCATAAGAAAAAAGATATAAGAGGATTCCCGGAATGATTAACCGTCTTTATCAGGAATCAAAAGGTTATTAAATGAAGCTGAAACCGGTTTTCTTTATTATTGCCGCAACATGGATTTTTTCCGCTTTTTCTCAGGAACCATCCGATTTGGAAAAGGCTTACAACAGCATGAAAAAATCGGAATTTGAAGCTTATTTGGATACGGTAAACGTAAATTCTGACGAAGCAATTGCCTGTCGCTCTTATTATGAGGCAATAATGAGCGACAATTCCGAACAAACCGTATTCTTGCTTGAAACAATGAAAAATCTCTTTTCCGAAACAAAATACGGTCAAAAAGCTATGCTTGAATTATCCCGTTATTATATTTTAAAAAGAGATTACGAAAAAGCTTCGGCTTTGCTTAATTCAATCAATAATCCTGATCTTTCCGAGAAAAATTTTTATCTTTCCCATATCCGGTTAAAAAGAAAAAAATATGAAGAATCTGTAATTACAGCTCAGAACTTTATAAAATCCTCCGACGATGCAACAAAAAAGGAACAGGCTTATATTTTTATTGCCGAATCTTATATTAAATTAAAAAAGTTTACCAGAGCCTTAAACACTCTTCAATATTTAAAAAAATCAGAACTGCTGAAAAATTGCGCTCCGTTATGTCAGTTTAAAATAGGTTTTGCTTACGAGATGTCAGGAAATTACAAACAGGCTGCAACAGAATATAAAAAAGTAATTTCCGATTTTTCTTACACAAAATACAGTTTTGAAGCGGAAGAAAGAATCAGAAACATGAAAAAAGACAATGCGGCAAATACCGGTAAAGCAGCCGAAACCGAAGAACCTGAAACCTCTGAAACAAAGAATGAAAAAACTGTTTCAAATGCTAAGAAAGACTCTCCGAAAGTTCTTAAATTTTATTTGCAGGCAGGCGCTTTCGGATCAAAAAGAAATGCCGATAAACTTGCAAAAAAAATAATGGGCAAAGGTTACCCGGCTGCGGTTTTCCCTAAAATATTAAAAGGAAAAGAACTGCAAGTCGTGGCAGCAGGTCCGTTTGAAAAAAAACAACAGGCAAAAACGGCAAAAGAAAAATTACTTAAAGAAGATATAAGATCATTTATCATAAAACGATATTAAGGTAAAAAATGTCTAAACCGATAATATACCCGGGAGTTAAGATTACTCCCATGTTACGCCAATTTCTGGAAGTAAAAGAAGCCCACCCCGATAAATTGGTTTTATTCAGGATGGGAGATTTTTACGAAACTTTTTTTGAAGATGCAAAAACTGCCTCAAGAATTCTGGGAATAACCCTGACAGCAAGAAACAAAAACGATGAAAATCCCATTCCTCTTGCCGGATTTCCTTATCATGCTCTGAAAAATTACATGGATAAACTTGTTCAAAATAACATGAAAGTTGTCATTTGCGAGCAAATTGAAGACCCTAAACTTGCCAAAGGAATAGTCAAAAGAGATATTACCGAAATCATAACTCCGGGAGCAATTCTCGATACGCAATACATAGAAAAAAACGAATTTAATTATCTGGCAGCCGTTTATAAATCCCCCAAAAAGGATAAAACAGGTATAGCCGGCATTGATATTTCAACCGGAGAATTTATTTTTACAGAAGTTTTTTCCGAATTGGCAATCGATGAAATACAAAGAATCAATCCGGCAGAAATAGTTGTCTGCTCAAAAGAAGATGAAGAAAGAATAAAAAATGCCCGGTTAAACCCGGAACCGGTGATTTCAATGTTTGATCATTGGAATTTTGACGTAAAAGAAACCTCATCCGTTTTGCTTAATCATTTCAAAATAAACTCTCTTGAAAGTCTCGGAGCCAAAAATAAACCCTGCGGAGCAACTGCGGCTGCCTTGGCTTTGTCTTACGTAAAAAGTCTAAAAAAAGAAGAATTAAAACACATCTCAAACCTCAGATTTTATCATCGCGGCGATTATATGATGCTCGATGAAGTATCCAGAAGAAATCTGGAACTGACAAAATCAATGCGTTACAACAGCAAACAGGGAAGCTTGCTTTCTGTTATAGACAAAACTCAAACTCCCATGGGTTCGAGACTTCTGTCTTCAAATCTGATAAGTCCTTTGCTGAACCAAAGAAAAATAGAAGATCGTCTGGATGCAGTGGAAGAACTGAAAAATCAAATAATCCTGAACGAGGATTTACGGGAAATTCTCAAAGAAATAGGCGATTTAAGCAGAATTATCAGTAAAGTCGGCACCAAAAGAATAAATCCCAGAGAAGTTATCGCTTTGGGAAATTATCTTTCGGCGGCTCCCCGAATCATTGCCGTCATGAATAATTTTAAATCAAAAAAACTCAAAACTCTTTACGACAATATTTTCGACTACAACGATATTTGTTCTCTCATAAAAAATTCTGTCATCGACAATCCCTCTGCAACTATTACCGACGGAAATATTATCAGAGACGGATTTAACAATGAATTGGATGACCTTCGTTCTGTCAGCAGAGACGGAAAATCATGGATAGCGCGTTTGGAGACGGAAGAAAAAAAACAAACCGGAATCCCGTCTTTAAAAATAGGTTATAATAAAGTTTTCGGTTATTATCTCGAAGTAACGAAAACACATAAAGATAAAATACCCGAACATTATATACGAAAACAAACCCTGGTAAACAGCGAACGCTACATCTCACCTCAACTGAAAGAATACGAAAATAAAGTTTTGGGAGCGGAAGAAAGAATTAAAAATCTGGAACATGAAATTTTTACGCTTATCAGAGAACAATTGTATGAAAATATAGAAATTATGCAACAATATGTCTCTATTGTGGCGGAAATAGATGTTTTGTCGAATTTGGCTCATATCGCTTACAACAGAAATTATTGCCGTCCTGTTTTCAACGACAAAGATACACTGGAAATTATCGACGGAAGACATCCGGTCATAGAAACAATGCTCAAAAGCGGAGAATTTATACCCAATGACGTTTCTCTTAACGGCACGGATTGCCTCATTGCTCTGATTACCGGACCTAACATGGCAGGTAAATCAACTTACCTCCGCCAAACGGGGTTATTGGCAATTATGGCGCAACTCGGATCTTTCGTTCCGGCAAAATCAGCATCAATGCCGATTTTCGATAAAGTATTTACCAGAGTAGGAGCCTCCGACAATTTAGCTCAGGGACAATCAACTTTTCTGGTTGAAATGATCGAAACAGCAAATATTTTAAATTCGGCAACCAAAAATTCACTTATTTTATTGGATGAAATAGGAAGAGGCACCAGCACTTTTGACGGTCTCAGTCTTGCCTGGTCAATCGTGGAATATATCCATAACCAAAAACGTCTCCGATCCAAAACTTTATTTGCAACCCATTATCACGAATTAACGGAATTGGAATACGTTCTGTCCGGCGTTAAAAATTTTAATATTGCAGTGAGAGAATGGAATGACGAAATGATTTTTTTGAGAAAAATAGAAAGAGGCGATGCCGACCAAAGTTACGGTATTCAGGTAGCAAGACTGGCAGGCGTTCCGGATAAAGTAGTCAAAAGAGCAAAACAAATCTTGGCAAATCTCGAACAACATGAATTAAGTCCTCAAGGACTGACCAAAAAAATAAAAAAACAATTATCTCAATTAAGTCCGCAAATGGATATTTTTGAAGTCATGATAGAAAAATCCGAAGAAAAAAATGAGATAATAGAAGAAATCAAAAATGCCGATCTCGATAACATGACTCCGAAAGACGCTATGCGGTTTTTGATAGAACTGCAACAAAAAATTGAAGAGGATTAAAATTATGGCTTATTTTGTAAAAGACGCAGTAAAAATTTTAGATGATTTCGCCCCCAAAAGTTTGGCAATGAAATGGGATAATGTCGGACTTCAACTCGGTTCTCCCGAATGGGAAATAAACAGTATTCTTCTTTCTCTTGACGTTACGCCGAATGCGGTAGAGAAAGCAATTAAAACAAATTGTTCAATGATAATTTCTCATCATCCCATGATTTTTAAAGCAATAAAAAAAGTTACGGATCCCATGTATCTGAAACTGATAGAAAATAAAATTGCCGTTTATTGCGCTCACACAAACCTGGATACGATTCCCGGAGGCGTAAACACAAGATTGGCTGAAGTTATCGGATTAAAAAACCTCAGATTTTTGACAAATGAAACCGGTTCAGAACACAAATATATCAAGATTTTCATGCCGGATGACAATTTTGCGGACGTAAAAGATAAAATTCTCCGGACAAAAGCCGAAATAATCAACATAAACAAATTATTGTCGGGGAACGTAGAGATGGAAATTGCGGCAGACTCGTTTTCGCTTCCCCAATTAAACAGGATAATTTATAAAAATATCGAAAATCCGCGCTTTGTTGTTTTGAATTCGGAAAGAGAAAATCCCGGGTACGGATTAGGCGTTATCGGAGATTTGGAAAAACCGTTGTCTTTACTTGATTTTGCCCGTCGAATAAAAAAAGTTTTAAGAGTTCCCGGGTTAAGATGCTGGCCCGGTAAATATGATTTAGACAAACAAATAAAAACAGTTGCTCTTTGCGGAGGAAGCGGAACTTCCGTTTTGAAAAATGCTATGGGAAATGCCGATGTTTTCGTTTCGGGAGATTTTACTTATCATACAATTCTGGACTGTCGAATGCCCTTAATTGATGCCGGGCATTTTTATACGGAAAATCCTGTTTTGCAAGTTCTGCGCATAATGTTGGCGGAACTTGATGTCAATTTTGAATATTTATTGCCGGAAGAACACGAAATATCTAAACTGATTGTCTTATGAAAAAAATGATTCTCAGCATTGCGGCAAGCGATTCTTCGGGCGGAGCAGGCATTCACCAGGATCAAAGAACAGCGGAAAGACTCGGATTTTGGTGTTTAAACGCCTGTACGGGAATTACCGTTCAAACTTTTAACGGATTATGCGATATTTTACCTGCTCCCGATGATTTTTTTGAAAAGCAACTGAGGATTATGTTTGATAATTTTGATATTTCGGCAGTCAAAACAGGAGCTGTTTGTTCTGACAATCAACTTAAAATCATCGGTAAAGTTTTGGCTGAATTTAAGCCGAAAATCGTTGTCGTCGATCCTGTAATCGCTCCCACGCAAGGTAAATCTTTTCTGAGCGAGGATTCATCGGAAATCTACAAATCAGAAATTTTTCCGCATACCAGTCTCCTGACTCCGAATATACCTGAGCTGAAACAATTTTTCGGCATAGAATATTTTAACGAAGAAAAAATTATAAATGTTGCGAGAAAGTTTGATCTTAATTTGTACTTGACCGGCGGTCATTCGGACAACGAAAAATATATTGTCGAATATTCGGTATTTAACAATAAAATCATAAAATTGCGATTCAAAAAGAAAAATTGGCGTTATTCCCACGGTACCGGATGCGCTTTTTCGACTGCCGCCGCCTGTTTTCTCGCCTCGGGAAAATCATTTCCCGAAGCATGCATCAAGAGCAGCAAGACGGTTTCCCGACTTTTTGATTCCCTTCAATAAAAATGATTAAAATATTTTATCTTGAGTTATTTTTCTGTTGACGTATAATTTTCATTTTAAATAAAAAATCGGACATAATAAATAACTGAAAAAGAGGAAGTTATGGCAAGACCAAAGAGATGTCGTCTGGTAAATTTACCCCCGAAACACGTTGCCTTTAAACCGACAGGAATCCCGGCAAACATGTTAAAAAAAGAAATAATGACAATTGATGAATACGAAGCGATAAGATTAGCGGATTTTGAACAATTGGAACATCTGGAAAGCGCCAAATACATGGGAGTATCAAGACCGACTTTTTCTCGAGTTTTGGACAGCGCCAGATTCAAAATAGCCAAAATGCTCACGCAGGGAGTCTTACTGGAAATTGAAGGAGGAAAGATTCATTTCAAGAACAGACTTTACCGTTGCAACCGATGTCAAAGCATAATCAGATTTTCCTTGGAAGAAGAGAATATTAAATGCGCAGAATGCGGCTCCGAAGATTTAACCGACTATTTGGAGAAATACGGACACGGCGAATGTTGTCGAAAAAATATGAGAGATATGTTGCCGGCTAAAGGCAAAAAAAAATAAATTATATTTGACAAGCGAGTTAAATTGAAAAATTGATATGTCGGGAGATTTAAGATGAATAAAAAGACGGAAGAATGTCAGGTAAAAGGTTATGTGCAGGGCATAGGATTTCGGCGTTTTGTCAAAGAAACGGCTCAATTGTACGATATAAAAGGATATGTTAAAAATCTTTCAAACGGAGATGTTAAGATAATCATGCAAGGCAACTATTCCGAACTTATTTATTTCAAAAATAAAATAAAAAAGGGAAACGGATTTTCCCGCATTCAGAAAATGGACAGTTATGAAATTAAAAGCAAAGAAAGTTTTAATGAGTTCCGTATTCTCCGTTAAAACAAAGTTTATAACCTTTATTTTTTTTGTTCTTATTTACGGTAATTTTTATACTTTACAAAGTAATCCGTCTTACATAACACCTTCTAAAAAATATCATATAGTTAAAAGAGACGAAACTCTTTACACAATAAGCAAAAAATATAATATTCCGCTAAAAAAGATAAAATCATACAATAATTTACAAAACGACAAGATTTTTGCAGGTCAAAAAATTTATTTCACGCCCCGAATTCCGCCCAAAAGAGAGTTTGTTACAAAGCGAAAAATTCCCTTGGAAAAATATCATACAGTCAAAAAAGGCGAAACAATGTACAGAATATCCAAAATGTATGATTTGGAAATTATAGACTTGATGGAATATAACAATCTTGAAACTTTTAACATAAAAGAAGGACAAAAAATACTCCTTACTTCCGAAAATAAAAAAGTTTCATCTGATAAACCGCCCAAAACCGTTACTCATAAAAAAGTTACAAAAAATAAAAAAGGGAAAACCCATACAGTTAAAAAAGGCGAAACCTTATATGCAATCGCCGAAATGTACGGGATGAAAATTGCCGAATTAAAATCTCTTAATAATTTAAAAAATAACAGCCTGAAGGCAGGACAAAAATTAAATTTGACCCCGGGAGCTAAAATTGCATCTTCTCCTGCAAAATCTTCCGGCACAAATAAAAAATCATCAAATAAAAAGAAAAAAATAAAATCTTCCGATATTAAAAATCCTTATTCAAAATCTGATCTTTGTCTTCCTGTAAAAGGAAAAATATTGTCTGAATTCGGACTTCGGAATAATCGTCAACACAAAGGTATAGACATAGGAGCGGAAATGGGCGAGCCGATAAAAGCCGTTCTTCCGGGAAAAGTCGTTTTTGCCGGGAAACAACGCGGATACGGAAATGTAATTGTTTTAGAACATGATAATTACGTAATGACAGTTTACGCTCACAACGAGTCTAATCTGGTAAGACTCGGAGACATGACTGAAAAGGGACAACCGATAGCAACGATAGGAAAAACGGGAAATGCCTCTGCTCCCCACGTTCATTTTGAATACCGATTAAAAGGAAAAGCAATAAATCCCAGGGAAGTTCTTCCGCTGTAGCCGGGGAAAAGAGAAATATGTCTGATACGAAATTTTACAGAATAGGAGAAGTCGCCAAAAAACTCGGCATTCATGATCAAACAATAAGAATGTACGAAAGAAGAAGTTTGTTTAAGCCTCACAGAGATGAAAAAGGAAACAGAATTTTCCACGACCGAGATATTATTCGACTTCAGATAATTATAACTCTGACTCAGGAACTCGGGTTAAATTTGTCGGGCGTTAAGCTTGCTTTCGCTCTGGCAAGACGTTTAAAAATGTCAAACGACGAATTACTTGACTTTATAGACGACCATTTTTCCGAATTCCATATATAAGAAGAAATGTCAGGCAGTTAAATATTTGCATAAATTTACAATAAGGCTGATAAATGGAAAATATTTTTAACGATAAAGCTCTTCAACAATATTTGAACGAAATATCAAAAATCCCCGCTTTGTCGCGCGAAGAAGAGCAAAAATATGCAAAATTGGCTCAGAACGGAGATCAAGACGCAATTGATTTATTAGTTAAATCAAACCTTAAATTCGTTGTTCGGGTAGCTTCCAGGTATCAAAACAGAGGTTTGAGCTTGTCCGAATTAATAAGCGAAGGAAATATGGGACTGATAAAAGCCATCGGCATGTTTGATTATACAAAAGACATAAAACTTATATCTTATGCCGTCTGGTGGATAAAACAAAAAATAACCAGCGCCCTGTCGGAAAAATCAAACACCATAAATTATCCGTCTGCGAAATATTCACTGAAAAACCGGGTTCGCTATACTTCCGAACAAATATTCGGCAACAAAGGATATTATCCGGAACCTGAGGAAATTGCAGCCGAATTGAACGTCCCGACGGAAGCAGTTCACAAAGTACTGGCAGATAAGATAAATACACTTTCTCTCGACGTTGTTTCTTCGGGATCAAATAACCAAGACGCAAGCATCGGAGATTTTATTTCATCAGGAGAAAAATTCGATCCTAAAACTCTTTATTACAGAGAAAAATTAAGCAACAAAATAAATGATTCCATAAGCAGACTTTCAGAGCGAGAATCATACATTATAAAAGCCTATTTCGGTCTGGATTCAGGTAAAAAAAGAAATTTTGCAAAATTAGGAAAAGAACTGGGATTATCCAGAGAAAGAGTAAGACAAATTCAAAAAGAAGCTTTAGATAAAATTTTTAAAGATACTGTCGAAGAAAGAGAAAAAGACATTGATTGGATTTTAACCCAAGAATAAAAAATGATTAATAATCGGAGGATATAAATGATTAAAAATTTTGAAGAATTGATTGAAACGGTAAAAGCCGGAGAGAAGAAAACAGTTGCCATAGCCGCTGCTCAAACACCGTCCGCATTGGAAGCCGCAATTATGGCAAAAAAAGAAAATTTGGCTGACTCGGTATTAACCGGAGATAAAATTGCAATAGAAAAATACATCAAAGAACTTGATCCGGAAATGGAAGGAAAATTTGAAATTTACGATACCGGAGACGATTTGGTTGCCGCCGCAGAAAAATCGGTTGAACTGATCCACGAAGGAAAAGCTCATCTTATTTTGAAAGGAAAATGCAATACGGAAACCCTCTTGAAAGCAGTCTTAAATAAAGAAAAAGGCTTGCGAACCGGAAACATTATGAGCGATGTTCTCGCCATAGAAACTCCCGACAGAATAGTTTTAATGGGAGACGGCGGATTCTGCCCGTTGCCGGATTTGAAAGAAAAAGTGTCAATTGTTAAAAACTGTGTAAAAGTTGCTCATTCTTTCGGTTGCGAAATGCCCAAGGTTGCCATGTTGACGCATTCCGAATCAGTTAATCCCAAGATCCAATCAACTGTTGATGCCGCAGTGATCGCAAAAATGAACCAAAGAGGTCAAATCAAAGATTGTATTATCGACGGACCTTTCGCTCTCGATAACGCCATTTGTAAAGTCTCAGCCGAAATGAAAGGCATCAAATCGGAAGTTGCCGGAGATGCCGATGTTCTGGTGGTTGCCAATATCGAAGCAGGAAACCTTTTCGGAAAAACCATGACTTATTATTGCAAATTCCGAGTTGCTCACGTCGTCATGGGAGCAAAAGTTCCTATTTTAATTGCATCCAGAGCAGATACGGCGGAAATTAAATACCTGACCATGGCAATGGGAATTTTATCAGCTTAAATTTTGGAGGAAGCTCGTGAAAGCGAGCTTTTTTTATGAGTATAGAGATAATCTGCTTGGGAAAAACAAAACAAAAATTTATCGAAGACGGCATCAACGAATATATGAAGAGATTACGGAATTTTTCAAAAGTATCTTTTACCGTCTTATCCGATGTCAAACTTTCGGGATCCAATACGATTGAAATTGTCAAAAAAAAAGAAGCCCTGCTTATCGAAAAAAAACTCAAACCGGATAATTTTCTGATCGCACTTGATGAAAACGGCAAACAAATGAACTCCGTAAAATTTGCCTCTTTTCTGGAAAAAACTCTGAGACATCAAAAAATTCAAATCGTTATCGGCGGAGTTTACGGAATTGACGAGACAATAAAAAAGAAAGCCGATTTGTTATCGGGACTCTCCGAAATGACTTTCACGCATCGCATGGCAAGATTGATTTTAATAGAACAAATATACCGCGCATTTACGATTTTAAACAACAAGTCTTATCATTATTAAAAATAATAAAATCATACAAACAACAATCATAACTTGATGTTTTGCAAATGAGTTAAATAAAAAAAACAACATAGGTTCAATTTTACGAGATTTACAATATCGGAACTTATTCTTTACGAGAAAGATTTTAACCGTAATTTAATTAAAGTTTTAGAAAACTGAGTTTTCCCGTTTTTTATGTCTTTATTAATCAGTATTCTAATTTTTTTTTGGACAAGATAACAGGAAAACAAATATTGGGATCAATAAAATAAAAATGATTTAAATTCTTTATTTTAAAGGAATTGAATTAAATTATAAAATGCTTCGCAATGCGGAGAAATTTAAGAGGATTGCATGAAAAAAAAAGAAATTGCCGTAGGCGGTCAAGCGGTTATAGAAGGCGTTATGATGAGAGGACCGGAGCATATTGCCACTGCCGTGCGACGTAAAAACGGTTCCATAGATGTTTGCAAAGAAATTTTTAAAAGCGTTACTGCTTCCAATAAATTTTTCGGATTACCGATTATCAGAGGATTTGTTTCACTTATAGAGATGATGAAAATCGGGATAAAATCTTTGACTTTTTCGGCTAATCGTTACGAAGAAGATTTCAAAGAAGAAAACAACTCCGCAAAAAAGAAAAAAAAGTCCTCGCCATTTAAGGAAAAAACCGAAGAGATTATGAGTTTTATCTTTGCTTTCGGACTGGCATTTTTATTTTTTATGTATTTACCTTATCAAATTGCCGATTTTATGAATATAAGCAAAGAAAATGTTTATTTCAATGCAGTTGCAGGTTCCATACGTATTTTATTCTTTGTGTTATACGTTTGGATTATCAGTTTTATGAAAGATGTCAGAAGGGTTTTTGAATACCACGGAGCTGAACATAAAAGTGTTTACGCTTACGAAAAAAACGATAAATTAATACCGGAAACCGTTGATGCATATTCTACTTTACACCCGAGATGCGGAACCAGTTTCATTTTTTTGGTTTTATTGGTTTCCATATTTTTATTTTCGGTTATAGACACCTTGGTTGCGGTATTTTTCAATTACACTCCCGTTGCTCTGATCAGGGTTCTTTATCATTTGCCTTTTATTCCTCTTGTTTCCGGAATTTCTTATGAAATTTTGCGTTTTTCAGGTAAAAACATAAATAATTTCGCAGTTAGAATTTTTACCGCTCCCGGTCTTGCCCTGCAAAGGATTACCACCAGGAAACCTGATCACAAACAATTGGAAGTAGCTCTGGTAGCCTTAAAAGTTGCCCTTGAATTGGATTTATCCGGTCATAAAAACGTAAATTTTATAGAAAATAAGGAGAAATAAATGTTTCCTGCAGAAAAACTTGATGCTTTGAGGAAAGAATGCGAAGAATTGCAAAAGCGAGTAATAGATCCTGCCGAAATGTCCGATCAAAGAGGTTATCGCAAAATTTCCAAAAGATTTAACGAATTGCAAGCTATCATGCAATGTTACGATAAAATATTGGATTTGAACAAACAAATAGAAGAAAATAAAGAAATGCTTTCCACGGAAGAAGATCCCGATATGCTGGAAATGGTAAAAGAAGATATTGCTGATTTGGAAAGTCAATTGCCGGAATCGGAAGAAAAACTTAAAGACCTTCTGGCTCCGAAAGATCCCAACGACGAAAAGAATTGTATTGTCGAAATAAGAGCAGGAACCGGAGGGGAGGAAGCTGCCCTCTTTGCCGCCGATTTATACCGTATGTACTCTTATTTTGCAGAAAAGAAAGGATGGAAAAAAAACGAAGTCTCATCCAACGAAACGGGAATAGGCGGTTTTAAGGAAGTTATTTTTTCTCTTTCGGGAGAAAATGTTTACGGTACAATGAAGTTTGAATCAGGAGTTCATCGCGTACAGCGTGTTCCAGAAACGGAATCAAGCGGACGAGTTCACACCTCAGCCATTTCAGTTGCAGTTTTACCGGAAGCAGATGAAATTGATGTCGAAATAAATGACAATGATCTGCGCATAGACGTTTATCGCTCTTCCGGACACGGAGGACAAAGCGTCAACACCACGGATTCAGCCGTTCGCATTACTCACATCCCCACAGGCTTGGTCGTTACCTGTCAGGATGAAAAATCTCAATTAAAAAATAAAACCAAAGCCATGAAAGTCTTGCGTTCAAGATTATTGGCAAACGAAATAGAAAAAGCTCAAGCCGAGAGAGCAAATGCCAGAAAATCTCAAGTCGGCTCCGGAGACAGATCAGCCAAAATAAGGACTTATAATTTTCCGCAGTCTCGGGTAACAGATCACAGAATTAACCTAACTTCTTATAAGTTGAGCGGAGTTTTGATTGGAGAACTGGAAGAATTTATCGAAGCTCTTAAGCTTGCCTATAAACAAGAAATGATAGATAATTAATGATGATACCTGTACTTGTAATTTTACTCGTTATTTTTTTGCTTATGGGAGCTTTATTTTCCGGACTGGAAACCGGACTTGTTTCCATAGATAAACTGGAATTGGAAAAAGATTCTCATAAAGATAAAAGTAAAGCGAAAATATTGGATTTAACAAATAATCCGAATAAACTTTTCGGTTTGACTTTGTCGGGAAACAACATCGCCAACGTAACTTTATCCGCCCTTTTTGCGCGAGTTTTCGTACATGAAATCGGCTGTTTAAACGAGACGGAGAGTTCATTGATCTTATCAGGCATAGTTTTGATTTTTTCGGAAATTATACCAAAAGCTCTTTATCGTGATTTTCCCATGAGACTGGTAACTCTGACTTATCCTTTCATTAACTTTTTCTCCGTATTGTTTAAACCCTTTATTCTTTTGGTAACCTTGTACAACAAGCTTCTCGCCAAATATCTGAAAATTACCGAAAAAAATTTGGATTTAATTTCCAGAGAAGATATTCATGCCATGTTTTCCAGCAGCAAAGATAATTTGAAATTACAGGACAAACAAAAAGAAATGCTGGAAGATGCTCTGGAATTTTCAGAGTCCGTTGCAAAAAACGTTATGATACCGAGAACCGAAGTAGTTGCTTTGGAAAGCTCAACTCCTTTGCCGGAAGTTATCGCCGTTGCCAAGAAAGAAGGTTACACCAGATTTCCCGTCTATTCGGAAAATATAGACAACATTACGGGAATCTTAATAATCTATGATCTTTTAACCTGCAAAGATAAAGAAAATCATACCGCAAAAGAATTTGTGAGAGAAAGTCTTTATGTTCCGGAAACCATGGATTTAGATGCAGTTTTAAAAGAAATGCAAAACCAGAAAAAAAGTCTTGCCGTAGTAGTCGATTCTTACGGAGGCACAGCCGGCATAGTAACAACCGAAGATATTCTCGAAGAAATTGTCGGAGAAATAGAAGACGAATACGACTCAGCCGAAAATACGGAAGTTCAAAAAATAAACGAGAACAATTATATTGTTTTCGGTTACGTGGACGTGGATACCTTGAATGACGAATTTGACATGAATTTGCCGGAGGGTGATTACGAAACTGTTGCCGGACTTATTATTGATCATTTGGAAAAAATTCCGGTAAAAGACGAAAAATTTCAAATTGCCGACTGGAATTTTAAAATAGAAAAAGTGACCAATCGTAAAATAGAAAAAATAAGATTAACCCGGAAAAAACATTAAATGCTGATAAAAACAGGTATTCTGAATCCCGTATCGCCGGAGAAAGCAGAATTTATCCGAAAATGTTTTTTGGAGATAAGAGGAGACGTTATTGTTTCAGTTTCCGATAAAGCTTCCGGAAAAGACTTTATCGATTATTCAGATTATCTTTGTACGCCGGGATTCATTGATCTGCACGCTCATCTTTCTCAATTCTCAGCAAGAGGAAATTCCAATCCTCAACTTTTGGATTGGCTGAACAATTATGTATTTCCCGAAGAAATAAAATCTTTTAATCCTCCTTATGCGGAAAAGATTGCGGAAGAATTTTTCACGGAATTAAAAAAAAGCGGCACAACTTCAGTTATCGCTTACGTAAGCGCTTCGGAAAAAGCAACCGATATTGCTTTTCGACAAGCCGAAAAAGCCGGGATAAGAGTTTGGGCGGGAAATGTGCAAATGGATTGCAACGCTCCCGAAAAACTTTGCGCTTCAACAGAAGAAAATTTGAGAATATCTTTTGCTTTGTTCGAAAAATGGCATCAAAAAACACCTTTGCTCAATTATATTTTCACACCCAGGTTTGCTCCGGTCTGCTCTCGAGAATTGATGAAAGAAACCGGTGATTACGCCCTGAAAAACAAAATAAAAATACAATCTCATCTTTCAGAAAATCATAATGAAAATTTATGGGTAAAAGATTTGTTCCCGGAATGTAAATCTTATACGGAAGTTTATCTTAAATACGGGTTGCTGGGAGAAAACACGATAATGGCTCATTGTCTTCATCTCCAAGAAAGGGAAATAAAAATTATGGCTGAAACGGGAACCAAGATCGCTCATTGTCCGGAATCTAATTTATTCTTAAAAAGCGGAATATTTCCTTTAAAAGAAATCGAAAAAGCAGAACTGTCCTTCGGTTTGGGATCAGATGTTGCAGCCGGAAGTTCTCTGTTCATGCCATATCACATGAGAATAATGGATTATATGCAGATTAAAAATTATGTTCCCCCGGAAAAAACTTTTTATTCCGCCACTCTCGGATCGGCAAAGGTTTTGAACGAACATGATTCAATCGGAAGCATAGAAGTCGGGAAACAGGCTGATTTGGCGTTTTGGGAAATAAAAGATTACGCCCTATACAACAATGCCCGTAAAATTATTCAAACTATGCAGTATTTGCCTGACAAAGCAAGTCTGAAAGAATTATTGGTTGCAGGTAAAAAAGTTTTATAAAAAAATTAATGCTCCGGTCTGTTTTTTACTCATTTGATATGTGTTTAACTTTTGTTTTTCTGTTAACGTTTCTTTAAGGCACAGGCTTCTGAGAGAACACCGGGAAAGATTCGTTGCCTGACAATATGAAACATTAAACTCATAACCGCTTGCAGATTTTCTTGAAGCTTAATTCACATTTTCTGTTCCCTGACTCGCAGGATAAATATAAAAAAAAGCTGTCCCGAAAGTACCGGACAGCCTCTTTTGTTTTTAAGATTATTTCAGCAATTCCCGTAAATGTTTAACGTAAGCTTCCGCACCGCCTCTTTGATAACCGGTTTGGTTTATTACCTTAAACTCATGATCAACTAAAAGAATGGTGGGAAAACCTCTTACGCCGTATTTTTCCAACCATTTTTCGTTGTGCTTTTTGGTTTCTTCCGATTGTTTTATTTTACTGGGAAAATCAAGTTTTACCAAAACAAGATTATCTTTTGCATATTTTTTGAAAGCTTCTTTCTCAAATACTTCCTGATCAAGTTTTATGCACCATCCGCACCAATCCGAACCGGTAAAATCAATTAATATAGGTTTTTGTGTTTCTTTAGATATTTTGGCAGCTTCATCCATATCGGTAAGCCAAGTAACATCTGATTTTACGATTGCCGTTAACATGCCGATTGAAAAAACGGCTATTATTATAAGGATGAGTGTTATTTTATTCATGTTCTTCTCCGTTAAAAATTATGTGAGCTTTAATGGGAACGGCTTTTTTAAGCATTGCTGATACACCGCAATATCTGTTTTCCGATAAATCAACCGCTTTTATTATTTTATCTTTAGGCAAATTTTCGCCCTCAAACATATAATAAAGATCAATATTTTCGTAAACAACCGGATGGTCGGTCGTAAGACTCGCTTTGACTTCAATATTAAGTTTAAAATCAGTAACCCTCATTTTTCTCAAAATAGAAACGACGTCCATTCCGGTGCAACCGGCTAATGCTGTTAACATCAGACCTTTCGGACGAGGACCTTCGTCATTTCCGCCTGACTCCGTTCCTGCATCGATATAAAATTTATGATTATTAAGTTCTGCTTCAAACTTCATCCCTTCCTTAAAAGAAAGCACGGTTTTATGTTCCATAATTCCTCCCTTAAACTACTTTTTATTTTTAAGTTCCAGTTCTGCCAAAGCCTCATTAAATGACTTTATAAAACGATTTAATAAAATCACCATGTCGTCAATTTCTTCTTCAGAGAAATTTTTTATGACATTATTCATTAAAGCTATATTTTCTATACCTGAAAGAGAAACAATTTCTTCTCCTTTAGGCGTTATTTGGGTAAACCATTTTCTCCTGTCAATATTTGACGGATAACGACTTACAAAGTTTTTTCTTACCAAATTGTCCACTATACGAGTTATTCTGCTGTGCGAGACTTCCAAGCGTACAGACAAATCGTTCATGCATACGGGTTTATTTATTTCATTGAGATATTGTAACAATTGGCATTCCATGCGACCTATTTTCATGCAATGACGTTGCAGAAATTCACTGTCGGCAAATAAATTATTCAATTTTTGAGTGATGCTCAACAGCTCATCAACTTGTTTTTTCATAAAATTATCTCCATTTTTATTTTTTATATGGTAAAGCTTAATCAATAAAAATAAAATAGCAAATTAAATTTACGTGTAGATACATTTTCTTATGCGAACATATTGATAATGTTTATATTTTACTGATGTTTTATTGCAAAACAAGGAAATTACTGATTAAAAAAAATATTTTAATAAATAATAAATTTGAACGAAAAAAATTATTTGTTAATAAGTAAAAAAACTAAATAAATGTATTAAGATAATTGATAAAAAATGGCGGAGACGCAGGGATTCGAACCCTGGATACAGTTTTTGACCGTATACACGATTTCCAATCGTGCTCCTTCAACCGGCTCGGACACGTCTCCGTTTTGAACAAAATTTTAAATCGCCTTTTTTTTGTAAATCAAAAAATAAAAAAAATGCAAGAAAATTAAACTTAAGAACAATATCGGAGCTTTCCGGTTCTTTTTTCGCATTCTCGGACTTTACTTTAATAAGTTTATTCTTTGGAGAAATCTCCTTTTCCGGCGAGTTTGGAAAGTTATATTTATTCAAACGCATATTCCCGGATAATAAGCCTTAAAATATTTTTTATTTTTTTCTCAATAAAACAATAAAAAATCTTTACAATATTAATACAAAAAAAGATTTAGACATCAAAATATACAGGAGGTGCCCAATGGCTTTATCACCAGAAGCTAAAACGGCGATCATGGCAGAGTTTAAACTCCATGATTCAGATACCGGTTCACCGGAAGTACAAATCGCTTTACTCTCAAACAGAATTAAGCTGATCACCGAACACTTGAAAATTCACCAAAAAGATTACCACACAAGAAGAAATTTATTAAAGCTGATCGGTCAAAGAAGACGTTTGCTTGACTATTTAACCAAAAAAGATATTACCAGATATCGTAAAATCATTAAAGCTTTAGGCTTGAGAAGATAATAATTAAGGGGCTTTATGCCCCGTCTTTTTTAAGCAGACGAAAGTTTGATTTCCGGTTTTGAATTTTCCGAAAAGGAATGACCTTCTTTTTAGGAAAATTCAAAAATATCCGCACATTTCAAACTGTTCGTTTGTGAAATAACAAATGGAGAAATTTATGCACAATTTTAATATTATCAAGAAATCTATAGATTTTGCCGGTTCGACTCTTACGGTTGAAACGGGAAGAATGGCGAAACAGGCTAACGGTTCTGTTTTTATCACTCTCGGAGAGACTTCTCTCTTAGTAACGGCTACGGCAGCTTCCGAAGCTGCTCCCGGACAAAATTTTTTCCCTTTAACCGTTGACTATGTAGAAAAAATGTATGCCGCCGGAAAAATTCCGGGAGGTTTTTTCAAAAGAGAAGCCAAACCTTCAGTCAACGCAACATTAACAAGTCGTCTTATCGACAGAGCAATTCGTCCTCTTTTCCCGGACGGATTTTTGAATGCCGTTCACGTGGTTATCAATGTCTTGTCTTATGACGGCATTAATGATCCCGCCCCTCTCGGAATGATCGGAGCATCATTGGCTCTGCAAATCAGCGATATTCCGTTCCACGGACCGATAGGCGGAATTACCATGGGCTGTTTTGACGATGAAATAGTCGCCATGCCGTCTCTTCAGCTTCTCGAAAAATCCAAACTCGAACTCTCTGTTGCCGGAACCGAATCATCCGTAGTTATGATTGAAGCAGGAGCAGTTGAAGTTTCCGAATCCGTCATGATTGACGCAATTTATCAAGGACATGAAGAAATTCAAAAAATATGTCGTTTTCAAAATGAGTTTTCCTCAGAAGTAAGCAAAGAAAAAATGACTTTTGAAATCGATATTGTTCCGGAAGATATAACCGATTACGTAACCGAAAATTATACAACAAAAATCAAAGAAGCTTTCAGAATTACCGAAAAGTTAGATCGTTATGCCGCGCTTGACGGATTGAAAGCCGATATAAAAGAAAAAGCGGAAGAAATTCTCGGCGAAGAATTCGAAGAAAAAGGTTATTATTATTCAAGAGCTTTGGAAGAACTTGAAAAGAAACTTTTCCGTGATTCCGTAATTAAAGACAAAATCAGAGTTGACGGAAGAAAATTCGATGAAATTCGTCCCATTACCTGCGAAGTTGATATTTTACCCAGAACTCACGGATCGGCTTTGTTTACCAGAGGCGAAACTCAATCTTTGGGCACAGTTACTTTGGGAACTCCGAGCGATGAACAAATTATAGACGGTTTGGCGGAAGAATACAGAAAGAATTATTTTTTACACTATAATTTTCCTCCTTTCAGCGTCGGTGAAGCCGGATTTATGAGAGCTCCCGGCAGAAGAGAACTCGGACACGGAGCTTTGGCAGAAAGAGCTCTTCTGCCCATGATGCCCGATAAAGATGATTTTCCTTATACCATTCGTATAGTGTCCGATATTCTGGAATCAAACGGATCTTCTTCTATGGCAACTGTTTGCAGCGGGACAATGTCTTTGCTTGCCGCCGGCGTTCCTCTTAAAAAGCCGGTTGCCGGAATAGCCAACGGTTTAATTATGGACGGCGAAGAGTTTGAAGTTTTGACAGATATTCAGGGCATGGAAGACCACCTCGGAGACATGGACTTCAAAGTTACCGGAACAAGAGACGGAATTACTGCCATGCAAATGGATATTAAAATAGAAGGAATAACTCGCGAAATTATGGAAATTGCTCTGACAAAAGCATTGGCTGCCAGACTTTATATTTTGGATAAAATAGAAGCCTGCATTCCTGAAACTCGCAGTGATCTTTGCAAATACGCCCCTCGCATCGAGTCCATGAAAGTAAGAGTAGATCAAATTGCTTTAATTATCGGACCGGGCGGAAAGAATATCAAAAAAATCACCGAAATGAGCAAAGCCGATATATCCATAGAAGAAGACGGAACTGTTAAAATAGCTTCGCCCGACGGAGAAAGTATTGCAATTGCTCGCAAAATGATTTATGAATTATCTCATGAACCCGAAGCAGGAGAAATTTTTGAAGGCGAGATAGTAAGAATCGAACCTTACGGAGTATTCGTAAAATATCTCGGCGGAAAACAAGGTCTGGTTCATGTTTCTCAGATGTCTAAATACAGACTTAATCATCCTGATGAATTGATAAAAATGAATCAAAAAATTAAAGTTAAATTCATGGGACTGAAAGACGGCAAAAGCCAGCTTGCCATGAAAAATATCGAAGGAAATCCTGAATTGGAAGAAGCTCCCGAAAGAAAACCCCGTCCGGAAAGAAGCGGTAAACCGAAAGACGGTCGCAAAGATTTCGGAAGAGGCGGAAGAGGACGCGACAACGGTTCAAGAAGATAAATTAATCTGATATGATTAATTGAATATATTTGAAGCCCGATTTTTTTCGGGCTTTTGTTTATCATTGCCGTAAAAATTATCATATGCGCTTTACCTTGCGGCATAGATAGACGCTTTTGATATTTTATCCGAAAAAAGGAGGAATTTGTGAAGCGAATATACAGCGGAATTAAACCGACCGGCGAGTTGCATCTCGGGAATTATCTGGGAGCGATCAAAAACTGGATTCCCTTACAGGATAAATACGAATGTATTTTCGGTATAGTTGATTATCATGCCATGACAGCCGGTTACGATAAAGATAAAGTTGAAGATTACGTGCTTAAAATTGCCGCCAATTATTTGGCATGCGGTTTAGATCCAGAAAAGTCTGTTTTGATGATTCAGTCCGCCGTTCCGGAGCATACTGAATTGGCTTGGATTTTAAATTGTCTTACTCCCATAAGCTGGTTGGAACGCGTCCCGACTTTCAAAGAAAAAGCTCAACAACATGCCGATAATCTAAATATGGGATTAATGGATTATCCTGTTTTGATGACAGCCGACATTATCATTTATAAAGCAGAAGCTGTTCCGGTAGGCGAAGATCAATTGCCTCATATAGAATTGTGTCGGGAAATATTGAGACGATTTAACGCAAAATTCGGCACCGTTTTCCCCGAACCGAAATCGATTCTCGGAAAAATTTCAAGAATTAAAGGTTTGGACGGTTCCGCAAAAATGGGAAAATCTCTCGGAAACTGCATTTATCTGATCGAGGCTCCCAAAGAAATTAAGAAAAAAATCAATAAAGGAATTACGGATCCGGCTCGAGTATTGAAAACCGACCCCGGAGATCCGGAGAAATGCAATCTTTACGATTATCATCGTCTTTTTTCGGATGAAGAAAAATTAGCTGAAATACGAGAAGGATGTACGACCGCAGGCATAGGTTGCGTAAAATGCAAAAAGTGGCTTTATAAAAATGTTATGAAAGAACTTGAACCGATTCAATCAAAATATTCGGAATTAATTGCGAAACCTGACTATTTACGCGACATATATACAGAAGGCAGCAAAAAGGCTCGCAAAACAGCAATTGAGACAATGGAAGAAGTTAGAGATAAAATAAGTCTCAATTACAGATTCATGAAAAAATAAGATTGACACGAAATTCCTTATTTCTATTTCTGACATTATATTTAGCAAGGAGTTCAAATGTATTACTTTTTATTATTCTTGCACATTCTTGTTTGTGTAGTTTTGGTTCTTGTAATCTTGAGTCAATCATCTAAAGGTGCCGGCTTGGGCGGAGCGCTCGGAGGCGTAGCAAATAACGTTATGGGCGGACAAGGCGCTCCCGAGTTTATGAAAAAATTAACTCAGGGTTTATTTGCGGTTTTCATTATTACTTCTCTTTCCGTTGCATGGGTTATTCGCAGATCAGGAAATGAAGCTGCAAATACTTCGGCTTTGGAAAAGATAAGAAAAGAATCGGTAACTGCTCCGGCTCCGGCTGAAGAAGCTGTTGCAAAAGATTTACAAACTCTTCCGGCAAAAGCCGATCAAGAAAAAAAATAAGATTTAATTTATAAAGACTGTACGCAGAAGTGGTGGAATTGGCAGACACGCAAGACTAAGGATCTTGTGCCCACTCCCGGGTGTGCGGGTTCAAGTCCCGCCTTCTGCACCAATCTTTTCAAGCAATTAAATTTTCATAAACTTTTTTCGCAGAAGTGGTGGAATTGGCAGACACGCAAGACTAAGGATCTTGTGCCCACTCCCGGGTGTGCGGGTTCAAGTCCCGCCTTCTGCACCAATTATAAAGCTGTTCCGAAAGGACAGCTTTTTTTTATATTTAATTTATTTTCTTGCAAATTATTACCTTCTTGTGATCGGTAAACACGGATAATCATATCTTATATAAGAACATCCCTGCAAAATTGAAAGAAAATTTATGTTTTTAAAATTATTGTCACAAAAAATATGTTTTTTACCGGTATCAATATTAAAATTTTAACTGTTCTCTGCAATACACTCTTTGCAAAGACGATATCGGCAATAATCAAAATAAATCTTTAAAAGACCCTGACCGGTCAATGCCCTTTTTCTGATCAGTTTTATCTGTGATTCCGTCATAAATCTCGACATTCTGTCCGCAAGATGGTTATCAGACAAACCTGGAAAGGCAGGCAATAAACTGAAAATCTTTTTTTCCAAGTCACGGAAATTCATCTTTCTTGCATAAAGAGCAATAACAGGATAAATAATATTAAATAAAACGCTTAAAATTTTGTTTCTTCCTGTATGAAAATGTTCGGGTAAAATTGATTCTTCATAATGAAAAAAGTTTAAAAAAGAAGAAATTATCTTTTTATTGGTTATTTTACTTTCCCGATCATTGAAAACAGTCAGTATTTTACCGAAAAGATTATCGTATCCGGAAGAATAAAGAAAATCAGTAAGCTGAAGTAATCTTACAACAGGATGATTTACAGGTCTTAATCTGAAAAACTCCCATTTTATCTCTGTAAAATGTCGATTGTTGTTTATTTTATTGAAAATCTCGATCCATGCTGACTTTTGATCTTCCGAAAAAGTCTTGGGAACAGAATCGAACAAACCTGCATAGCCGATAATAAGAGCTGCCGAATCACGATATGAATATGACTTTATCTTATTAAAATAATCCTTTTCCGATAATAAATCAAAGAGTAATCCCATCTGAAATTTATTTTTACTGTAACCGAAAGCTTCAAAAATACCTCTCAAAATAAGATCAGAAAAATTTGAAAAAACAAGCTCCCCTGCAAATCGTTGTACTTTTTCTTCAAAACGTTTTAATCCTGATTTTTCCAAATCTTTCAAAATAAATGCATTTTCCTTGCGAGAGAAAAAAAGACAAAATTCGTTGGCAGGCGTAAATGATAAATTTCCAAAACGGTTATAAAGTTTTTTTATGTCATCAGATAAAAATTGTTTCATTTCCAAAACAGGTATTAATTTTCCGTCCGATGCAACAGTAAAGGGAATGTCTGAATTATGTTCGTAAACGCAATGCAAAATAACGTTGTCAAAGTAAGGATCTTTGCAATGTCCGTGAATTTCCCAATCTTTCGTTTTAAGATGGATTTCGATATCGCCCCGGTAAACTTTATCGTCGATCATAATAACCGCATCCTTGAAGTCCGGACCTCTCCCCGTATTTCTGTGTCCCTGATGGATTATTTTGATTTCCCTGTTTTGACAACTGACAAGATTGCCCGAAAAATATAAGCCGTCCCATATATGATACAGAAATTTTTCGTTAAAATCCATAACATTTCCTTTTTATTTTCAGCAATAGTTTTAGATAAAATTTATTGTTTTTATTTATCCGGGGAAGTAAATAATTATATGTCAAGTTAATTTTTCTTGTTGAAATTACTCACTAAAATCTGTAATCCTTTCTTATAAAAGAAAAAACACGGATTACAATATAAAAAAACAAATGTGTTGAAGTTCCTTTTAAACGACTTGAATCCGGTTATAAAAAAAGCCTCGGAAAATACCGAGGCTGCTATAAAATCTATTTATTTATTCTCCGCCGTGTCCGTTGCCGTTGCCGTGGTTTCCGTTGTGATCTCCGTCTCCCCCGTGTCCGTGATTATCATGTTCGCAATCAAATTCTGCATGTAATTTCCATAGATCGAAATTTTGGTTTTCAGCCGGGATAATCATTGTAAATTCAAGATTGTTTTCAATTTTTTCTGACGACTCTAAAATATTTCCGTTGGAAAGTTCTATTTGCACATGACAATTTTTAATGTTTGCAGCGGCATTATGTATTTTACCCTTTACATTAAATTGACTCTTTACGCAGGAATAACTTGCAAAAACAGAAATTCCGTCAACTTCGGTATAAGCCGTATCGTTAATTGTCCAATTTACGTTACTTCCGTATGCGTCGGCATTAGAATCAAGACCGGCTAAGGAAAATGTCTCGCAACCGGCGACAAACAATAATAATGCTGCAAGCAACAACATTAAATTTATTATTTTCATATTCTCTCTCTTTGAATTATTCAGTTTAACGATTTATTTCTTCCCATTTTTTGCTTTCCGGATATTTATTCTTCAAAGTTTTTTCCAACTCTTTAAACTCTTTATCTTTTTTATTATATTTATAAAGTTTCAATTTCAAAAAAAGCAGTTCTTCGTCGGTAATTTCTTCTTCGGCATGTTCGGAACTGACATCCAGGAAAGTTAAACCTTTTTCAAATGTTTGAAGCGCTTCTTCGTATTTTTTCAATTCAATTTGAGCTTGAGCAAGCCAGATGTAAGCGTCAAAGTGATTTTCTCTTATTTCCAAAGACTTTATGAAAGCAGATTCAGCATTTTCCATATCTCCTTTTCTATAATAAACCTCCCCCTTATGTCGCCAGGGACATGACCATTCGGGAGCTTCCTGATTTAAATAATCATATATTTTCAATGCCCGGTCGTATTCTTCCAAAGCAAGCAAAATATTAGCATAACCGAATTGAGAGCGGACAGTTAAAGAATCAAAGTTTTCTTCAAAAAATTTTAATTCGCCGTTAAATAAATCAAAATAAAAGTTTATTGCAACCAAGCGAGTATCCTCTTCGGAAACATCTTTTTTTAATTCTTTTTGAATTTCATTAAACAAATTTCCGATATTTACAGCATTTTGATCTTTTCGATAAGAGTGATAAAGGTTGAATAATTTTTCAGAACCGTAACATTCAAGCATAAGCGCTGTCAACAGCGCAATAAATATAATTTTTTTCATTTCATTCTCCGTAATTTATTGTTATATTTTTACTTTTTCGATAGTTAAAATATCTTTATTAATTTGTCAAGCTCGCTTAACTCGCAAACCGAGAAATTATTTTTTTGATTGCAGACCCGTGTTACAAAACGATTTTAAGCAGATTTCGGAAAAGTCTTGTTAAAAATACCCTTGTCGAAAAAATGGTATGTCTTTGATATTTTAATTGTAATTTTACATAAAATCGAGAAAAAATGCTTAAATTTAATTGGAAAAATAATAAAAAACGGAGGTTACATGACTGAAATTATCGGTGTTAAGGCGCGAGAAATACTTGATTCCAGAGGGAATCCCACCGTAGAAGCGGAAGTTGAATTGAATTGCGGAGTTATAGGCAGAGCATCCGTTCCCAGCGGAGCATCCACGGGAGAATACGAAGCAATAGAACTCAGAGACGGAGATCAGGACAGATATTTGGGAAAAGGAGTATTGCAAGCAGTTAATAACGTTAATACCATAATTGCTCCGGGTATTATAGGTTACGATGCCGCGGAACAGGCAAAAATAGATAAAGCCATGCTTGAAATAGACGGAACTCAAAATAAAAGCAAATTAGGAGCCAATGCCGTTTTGGGCGTTTCTTTGGCTGTGGCGAGAGCCGCTTCCTTTGCTTTGGATTTGCCTCTTTACAGATATATCGGAGGTTCGAACTCCAGAGTTTTGCCGGTTCCTATGGCAAATATTCTCAACGGCGGAAGTCATGCCGACAACAATGTCGATTTACAAGAATTTATGATAATGCCTTTGGGAGCGGAAAGTTTTAAGAATGCTTTGCAAATGATTTCTGAAGTTTTCCATACCTTAAAAGTAATTTTGCATAAGCAAGGGTACAACAGCGGAGTAGGAGACGAAGGCGGATTTTCTCCCGACTTAAAATCCAATTCAGAAGCTCTTGATCTGATTGTTCAAGCTATAGATAAAGCCGGTTATCGTCCCGGTGAAGATATTTCCGTTGCTCTTGATCCGGCTTCATCCGAATTTTTCAAAAACGGAAAATATCATTTGAAAGCGGAAAATGCAGTGTTAACGTCTGACGAAATGATTAATTATTATGCTGATTTGGTAAAAAAATATCCCATTGTTTCCATTGAAGACGGTTTGGCTGAAGACGACTGGAGCGGTTGGGAAAAATTATGCTCTCAATTGGGCAATAAGATTCAAATTGTCGGTGATGACCTTTTTGTTACAAACGTCGAACGTTTGTCTCGAGGAATAGAAGAAAAATCAGCAAATGCAATTTTGATAAAATTAAATCAAATCGGTTCTCTTTCAGAAACTTTGGACACTGTTGAACTGGCAAAAACAGCGGGATTCAAAAACGTGATCTCTCACCGTTCGGGCGAGACATCAGATTCTTTCATAGCCGATTTATCGGTTGCCGTTAATGCAGGTCAAATAAAAACAGGTTCTGCGTCAAGAAGCGAAAGAATAGCAAAATACAATCAATTGCTTCGCATTGAAGAAGAATTGGGTGAAGCTGCTCGTTTCTACGGCAAAAAAATATTCTTATAATATCGAATTGTTCATCGGGCGGAGTCGAAAATTTCGACTTCGCTTGATTTCTTCGGAGAGTCTATGATTTCAACTTCAAAAAAAAGCGAGGTGCAAACAATTCTGAAACGACTTTTGCGTCATCCCCATCAGCTTGAGACAAGAGTTTGGTTCAGAAAAGCTTTTACCTTTTTATTGCAATTAACGGATAAAGAAGTTATTATTGATGCTTTTGAACCTAAATTTATAAATAAATTTGTAAAACAAGGCACCAAAATTAATGTCAGTGTTGCCGAAGTCGATAAAATGTACGAATTTATTTATACTTTTACTTTGCAAATTATCCGAGAATGCGAATTTAACGGAACTCCTGCTTACATATGCAAAATACCGTCTCGTTATAATGTCTCGACTTCAGAGATTATCATCGAACCGGAAAAAAACGATAATGTTACGGTTTCCTTCAAACTTGGAGACCATCAATTTGTGAGAAGAGTCAAGTACATAAGCAAAGACGAGATCGGTATAGAAGGAGATTTTTACAAATACAAACAATTTATCGGAAATACCGTTTATAACATAGAGCTGAAATTACCTTTTCACCGCGTAAAAACATCAGCAGACATTATTCTTGATATTGAAAAAAATTTTTGTTTTCACGAGTATGCCGTTTCCTCTGAGATAGAAAATGCCGTTTTTTTATATGCCAAAGACATGTTTTACAGAGATTATCGACTTTACAACAAATTTAATTTATTGGAAAAACAAAATGAGGAAATTCCTTCGGAAGAAACAATTTTTGTTGAAAAAAAAGAACCGGAAGAAAATGAAACAGAAAATCAAACAAAGATTTTTATTGCGGACGATAAAGAGATTGTTACCGAATTTATTAAAAAAGTTTTAATTGCAAGAACAAATTATGCGGTTCATACCGAAACTGATCCGAAAAAAATTATTAACGCAATAAAAAAGCAAACGCCTGATCTTATTTTGCTGGATTATGACATGCCGGGCGTATCTGCGGAAAATATTTTAAAAGAAATATCTTTAATCAATGAAGTTAAAAATAAACCTGTTTTGCTTATGGATTCAGGATCGGAAGAAATAAATATAAGCGATTTAAATGTTAATGACATTTTGGCTAAACCGGTAAATTCTTCTGAACTTTTGGGAAAAATTGAAATTGCTTTGGAAGCCGCCGGTATTTCAGAAAACATTCCGGAAAGAGATATTATTCTCTGTACCGATCAGAAAGATTTAAAAATTGCTCTCTCGGCTTCTTTAGAAAACAGAAATATTCATGCTCATGAAATAGACAACCCGGGACGTTTAATCAATTTCCCTGCGGAGTACAAAACAGATTTGATTTTTATTTATCTGAAAGCTCGTTTATTGCCGATTATAACAAGCATAAAGAATTTAAAAAAATACGAAAACACAAAAATCATTGCCGTACCCAGATCGGGAACGGACTTGAAGGGATTGCGGCTTCTTGACAATAAAGATCTTATTATTTGGGATTCTTTGCCCGAGAAAGAAGAAATCATTGAAAAAATAATCCGTTTATTGGAGGAGTAAATGAAACAAATTATACTTTTTCTCTTTTTGCTGATCGCTTTAATCGGTTGTTCTTCGGAAGGAGATTTAAAAATAATCAACAAAACATCCCATGAAGCTTACATTACTTTAGATAATAAAAATTATACGCTGAATCCGGAAGAAAATATTTCTTTTTCTTACAAACTGGGAAAGAAATATCCTTTCGGAGAAAACCCGAGCAAAAAAAAACTGATTTATCTTAAAGGAGAAACATTCAGACTTTGGGATCATACGACTGATAATTTTACGGAATTTACTTATGTAACCGTTAACCGCGGCAAAACTGCGAGAATTTTTATGAATCCTACGGATGCTGCCGCAAAACTTACCAACAACAGCAATAAAATAATCTCTTATTTTGCAGTTGAAGGCGGCAAAACAAATGAAAACGTTCAAATAATCAAAGAAGCTTACAACATTAAACCGGGAGAATCGGCAATATTTTACTTGCCTTACAAAAACGGAAACGTAACTTATCATTATCGGGCTTTTGCCCAAGGCGAAGACGGCTCTTTTTATGAATCATCTTCTCCCGAACAATATAAAATTTTAACTCTCGATGACCTTATTTTAATCGAAGTAAATAATTAGGAGAAGCTTATATTTTCATATACTTTGGAAGCTCGATCAGGAAATGCCCGAGCAGGAAGAATTAAAACCGATCACGGAGAAATTTTGACTCCGATTTTTATGCCGGTAGGCACGGTCGGAACGGTTAAAACGCTTACGCCCGACGAATTGAAAGCATTGGGAGCTGAAATTATTCTCGGCAACACCTATCATCTTTATTTGCGCCCCGGCATGGAATTGATGAAAGCAGCCGGCGGTCTGCATAATTTTATGAACTGGGATTTTCCGATTTTGACGGACAGCGGCGGATTTCAGGTAATGAGTTTAAGCGGTTTGCGTAAAATTACCGAAGAAGGAGTAAAATTTCAATCGCATATAGACGGAAGTTACCATCTTTTTACGCCCGAAAAAGTTATGGAGATTCAAAATACTGTCGGAGCCGACATCATTATGTCTTTTGACGAATGTCCTCCTTATCCGGCAACCAAAGAATATGTGGCAAAATCTTTGCAAACAACTTTGAGATGGGCGGAAAGAGGATTGAATGCCCATAAGAATCCGGATCACCAGGCATTATTCGGAATCGTGCAGGGCGGAGTTCATATCGATTTGCGTCAAGAAAGCGCAGAAACTCTTATAAAGCTTGATTTTCCAGGCTATTCGATCGGAGGCTTGGCCGTGGGAGAATCAAAAGAAGACATGGCAAAAGTTACCGGATTTTTAAACGGTATTCTTCCGGAAAACAAACCCCGTTATCTTATGGGAGCAGGAACTCCGATGGATTTAATCAACAACATCGCCAACGGCGTTGATATGTTTGATTGCGTCATGCCCACCAGAAATGCCCGAAAAGGAACCGTTTTTACGAGAAACGGACGTTTGGTTATAAAAGCAGCCCGTTACAAAGCCGATTTCAATCCGATTGATCCGGAATGCAATTGTTATGCCTGTCGAAATTTTACGAGAGCTTACATAAGACATCTTTTTGCAGCCAATGAACTTCTTGCCATGCGACTGGCATCGATTCACAGTTTGCATTTTTATCTTGATCTGGCAAAAATGTGCAGACAAGCCGTTTTTGAAGACAGATTTGAAGAGTTCAGAACTGAAATGTCAATAAAATTAAAGGAACCTGTTTTTCGGTAAAATTTATGAAAACAATAAAAGATTTTAAAAAAATGAAAAAAAACAATGATAAAATCGTTATGATGACAGCATACGATTATCCGTCTGGAATTTTGGCTGAAAAAAGCGGAATCGATCTTATTTTGGCAGGAGACAGTCTGGGAATGACTGTTTTGGGCTACGATTCGACTTTAAAAGTAACCGTGGACGATATTGTTCGTCATACTCAAGCCGTAAGACGAGGAGCAAAGGATACTTTTATAATTGCCGATTTACCTTACGGATCTTATCATATTTCGAATGAAGAAACCAAAAGAAATGCTTTCCGCCTGATTCAGGAAGGCAATGCAAATGCCGTAAAGCTTGAAGGCGGAAGCGAATCAAGAATAAAATTAATATCAATGCTTACCGATTGCGAAATTCCGGTTTGCGCTCATCTCGGACTTACTCCTCAGTCGGTAAATAAATTAGGCGGTTACAAAATTCAGGGAAAATCGTTTACACATAAAAAGATTCTCCTTGAACAGGCAAAGGCAATCGAAGAAGCTGGAGCGTTCATGCTTGTTCTGGAAGGAATGCCGGAAGAATTGGCAAAAAATATTACGGAATCGACAAGTATACCCGCCATAGGAATCGGAGCCGGAAAATACACCGACGGGCAGGTTATGGTTTTTCACGACATATTGAATCTGAGCAATAACCAAGCTCGTTTTGTAAAGGTTTTTGCAGATGTCGGAACAGCAGCTCTTAACGGTTTGAAAAAATACCGCGAAGAAGTAAAAAACGGTTTATATCCGGGAAAAGAACATATTTATTATCCGTTGGATGATAAGGAGCAGAAATGAATTTTGAAGAGAAAAATAAAGAATTTGAAGAAAACAACGAAAACGATTTCGGAAATTCGAAAAAAACTTTTTTGGTTACGGAAGAAATGACTCCTGACGAACAGTTTTCGGCTGTCGGAAGAATGAAAAAGAAAATTGAAAATAATTTTCTGGAATTCGGTCAGCTTTTATCGGAAATTAAACATTCAAAAGTCTTTAAGTTCAAAGGTTATAAAACATTCAAAGAATTTGTGGAAATAGAATACAACATGGCAAGCGCCTTTGCTTCAAAATTAATATCGACTTACGAAATTTTTATCAAAGATCTCGATATTGACGAAACTTCAGCCAAAGAAATAGGTTTCGACAGATTGAACATGATTCGTCCCATGCTTAAAGACTCTTCTTACGAAGAAACAGCCGAATGGCTGAAAAGAGCAGGCGATCTTTCGGCCGCCGAACTAAGAGAAGAAGTAAAAGACGCCAGGGACAAAAAGAAAGATATGAGCAAAACCATGAAAGAAGTTTTAACCGATCAATATCTTGAAAGAATGGTAACTTTTTTTAACTGCTCGACCAAAGAATTAAATTTTAAGCTCGCTCTTTATTTCCAAGACTCTGATCTAGAAAGCATCAGAAAAACCGTTTTGGAACGTCAACGTAAATTTGAAGAAGAAACAGAAACCGAATAAACTTTAAACAATCAGAGGAAAATATGAAAAAAATGAAAATTCTTTGGATAGATGATGAAATTACCCTTTTAATGCCTTTTATTATTTTCCTTAACGAAAAAGGTTATGAGGTTAAAACGGCAACAAACGGTTCAGACGGAATCGAATATATTTTGAAAGAACATTTTGATCTTGTGCTTCTGGATGATATGATGATAGGTTTGGACGGGATCGGAACGCTTGACGAAATCAAAAAAATAAATCCGTCCATTCATGTAATAATGTGTACCAAAAACGAAGAAGAAGAGCTTATGGAAAAAGCGATTGCCGGTCAAATATCGGATTATCTTATTAAACCGATAAACCCCAATCAAATCATCATGTCAATAAAGAAAATATTTCAAGCCGATGAGATTCAAAATAATATTATCGGAGAACAATACTCAAACTTTATCGCCGATATGAACCGAGTTATCTCTGATAATCCGAGATGGAATGACTGGTCTAAACTCTATTGCGATATTTGTAATTGGGATTTGAAAATAGATAAACTTAACGATCCGAATCTTGCCCATACTCATTTTCTGGAAAAAAGGAATTGCAATACCGAATTTGCCAACTATATCGAAAATAATTATGCAGAATGGTTAACTAAAGACGAAAGACCGAATTTGTCTTTTGATATTGTGTCTCAATACGTTTCTCCTTTGCTCGATGAAGGAAAACCGGTTTACTATATCATCGTGGACTGCATGAGACTGGATCAATATCTTGCGTTGGAACCCTTTCTTAAAGAATTATTCGATATTGATTTAGATCTTTATTATTCTATTTTGCCCACTGCCACTCCTTATTCAAGAAATGCTCTTTTCAGCGGATTATTGCCGATCGAAATTGCTCGTAATTTCCCGGAATATTGGAGAGATACGGAAGAAAGCGACAACAGCAGAAACAGAAACGAACATCAATTATTGGACGAACATCTCAAAGATATAGGTTATAATCTTCAGCCTTCATCAAAATACGTAAAAATATTTAATGCCGAAGAAGCAAATTTTGTTTTAAGAAAAATAGATTCTTACAAACATGAAAATTTGGTTGTTTTTGTATATAACTTCCTTGATCTTCTTGCTCACCACAGATCCAGGGATCAAATTCTTTTGGAAGCAATTCCGAACGAAGAGGCATTCCGTTCTTTTACCAAGCACTGGTTTATTCATTCTTCTTTCTACGAAGCGTTGAAATTAATCAGCAAACAGGATGCCGCGGTCGTATTGTCCACTGATCACGGTTCGGTGAAAGTAAACAGAGCAACCCAAGTCATGGGCGACAGGGATACCAGTGTTACGGTACGTTATAAAGAAGGACGAAATCTGAGTTGCAATCCGAGACATGCCTTGTATTTAAAAAATCCCGAAGAATTCGGTTTGCCGGTAAAAAACATTGTCGAAAATTATATTTTTGCCAAAGATGATTATTATTTCGTTTACCCGAACTCTTACCATCAATATCAAAAACAATTTAACGGAACTTTTCAACACGGCGGAATTTCAATGGAAGAAATGATACTTCCGATTGCCGTAATGAGAAGCAAAAATAAATAAAACTTTTTACGAAAAGAAATTAAAAAGGACTTCTTAAATCAAGGAGTCCTTGAATTTTTTAAAAGGGAAACTTAATATTTTATTGACGATAACCGTATGACGAAAATTCTTTCAGGCTCAGTTTTTTCAATAACTGAAATTTTATATTAATTCAAGGATGTATTTTATGAAAAAATTTGAATTTTCGGCTCTTATCCTGATTTTATTTGCAGTTTTAAGAGCAGGAACGACATTTGAAGGTTCAACGCAAGGCGTAACTATTAAAAACAATGAAATTCCTTTTAACGTAACCGATATCAAAGAAAGAGACAATCAAACTTATCAGTCTGTCAGCATAAGCGGAGCTTCTTATCCGGGAGCAGGTATGCCCTCGGTTCCGATTTTCGGAAATTGGGTAATAATTCCCAACGGAGCTGATTTGTCGGTTTCCGCAGACCCGGGAAAATGTTTGATTTACCAAAACATCAATTTATTGCCGACACAACAAATGTCAGCGGATTTAATCGGAGAAAAAACTCCTCCCTTTGTCAAAAATAAAGATATTTACGAACGCAACGAAGATTTTCCGGGAGAATTTTATAAAGCGGAAACCCCGAAATACAAAAGAGGTCAAAAATCTGCAATTGTTTGGATTAACCCTTATCAATATAATCCGGTTACGAAAGAATTAAAATATTATCCTGACTTAACGGTTAATATCGAATTTAACGGGGCTGCAGAAAAACTTCCCGCAAATCTGATTTATCCCGGAATGGAAAAAGAATACCGAAAATTCGGAAAATATGCGGAAGATATTTTTCAAGAAGAAAAACCGGAAATTACTCCCGGAAACAAAAGAGAAACAGGTTGTAATTATTTGATCATCACTCACGAAGATTTTTTGAATGCGGTTGATACTTTGGCTGCCTGGAAACGTCAAAAAGGTTATAAAACGGAAATAACGACTGTAAACGAGATCGGAACAACCGCTGAAGAAATAGAAATTTACATGCGCAACGCTTTTAATGATTGGGATACATTTCCTCAATTTTTGCTGATTGTCGGAGATGCTGATTTTGTGCCGACAAATTACAAAACTGAACATCCGTCCGATTATAATCAAGGTTACACCGCTTCCGATTTATATTACGCAGATGTCAATTATCCTCATGATTTAGTAGCCGATTTAAAATTCGGACGTATTCCAGTCGAAACGCTTGAACAGGCTGAAATGATTATTAATCGTATTTTGGAATATGAAAAAAATCCTATTGCGGATCCGAATTTCTATGAAAGCATTTCTTTGGCGGGAGCTTTTCAGGACGGTTCGGAAGATTATGCTCCGGATCAATATGCCGACCGAAGATTTTGCAAGACTTCCGAAGATTTAAGAAACTATTTTCAGGAAAACGGAAAAAACGCTCAAAGAATTTATATGACTTTAAACCAATACGGCAATGCAACTGTTTATCCTAAATATTGGAGTAACGCCGGTTGGGCAGTTTTTGAAAATGATGCGCCGGGCGCGGAAATTCCCGTTGAATTGCAACGCCCCAATTTTGCTTGGGACGCAACTCCCGGAATTTTAAGTTCAGCCGTAAATCAAGGAACGTCATTTTTGATTCACAGGGATCACGGCAGCAGAGTAAGCTGGGGGGAACCGAATTACAATATCAATCATATAGATAATCTTTCAAACGGAAACAAATTCCCGATAGTCTTTACCGTAAACTGCCAAACCGGCTGGTTTGACAACGAAACCGATGACGATGATTGCAATACGGGCATGAACGAAGAATCTTTTACCGAGCATTGGCTGTTAAGCGAAAACGGCGGTTCGATAGGTTTATTTGCTTCCACCAGAGTAAGTTACTCCGGGCATAACGACCGACTTGTCTGGGGTTGGTTTGATGCCATGAATCATGATTTTATAGAATCCAATAACGGAAGTTACGGAAGCGAAGACGAGTTTTTTAAGGGCGGAGCAATTCTTAATTACGGAAAAGAATATTACATGACAAAATATACCGATAACGATGAGGTGAGAATAACCGCTCTGGAAGAATTTCATTATTTCGGCGACCCGGATATGGACATCAGAACGGAAGTTCCGTTGCAATTAGCGGTAAATCATCCGTCAAACACGATTATCGGCAACTATAGTTTAAGTGTTAATTGCAATGACGACAATGCTTTAATTTCTCTTTTGCAGGGCAATGAAGTTATTGCTTCAGGCTACCCGACCAACAGTTCTTTAATTCTTGAATTTGAACCTTTGTCAAGCATGGAAAACATTAAATTAACGGCTACCGCTCCCAACCGAATTTATTATCAAAATGAAATAGAAATCAGCTCTCCCGACGCGCCATGGGTTATTTGTACGGATTTTACGATAAATGACGCCGAAGGCAACGGGAATAATGAAGCGGAAAATAACGAAACGGTTTCCCTTGATCTCAATTTCCGCAATCTGGGGATGTCGAATGCCTCAAATTTAACCGCTTGCTTATCTTCCGATTCAGAATTTATTAACATAACCGAAAATCAAATTTCTCTTTCCGACATCAATGCCGAAGAAAACATAATCGTAACAAATCAATTTGAGTTTCAACTCCTGAACGGTGTGGAAGATCAAGCTGTTTTGCCTCTTAAAATAGAAGTTACGGACGGAAATTCGACATGGGAAAGTTGGCTCAGTCTGCCAGTTAATGCTCCTCTTTTGACTTTTGACGGCGTTTCTGTCGAAAATATTGACGGCGGATTTCAAATTGAGCCGGGAGAATCCGGAATATTTAAAATATCGTTAACAAATATCGGACACAACGTTTTGGAAAATGCCCTTTACGAACTGAGTTCGCCTGACCAAACCGTCGATTTCGCCGAGGTTCCGGCTTTTGAAGATATTAATCCGGAAGAAACTCAAAATCTCGAATTTGAATTCAGCGTATCAGAAGAAGAGGAAGACGCAAGCATTATTGAATTGACCTTTACCGTACAAACGGAAAGCTCTTCATGGAGCGTAACGGAATCATTTATAACATCCTCCGTATCGGAAGATTTTGAAACGGGAAATTTTTCCGCCATGAATTGGGTATCTGAAAATAATCAGTGGGTAATAGACAATGACGGTTATTCCGGAAATTTCTCTGCCCGATCCGCTCCGATCGGAAACAACGATTATTCAAGTCTTTCCATAGAATTAAACGTATTGCATGACAGTCAAATAAGCTTTTATTATAAAGTATCTTCCGAAAGCGGTTACGATTTTCTTATTTTCAAAATTGACGGCGCCGTTAAGGACAGCCGGTCGGGAATAACAGATTGGCAGGAAGCCGTTTTCGAGACAGAAGAAGGTATTCATACTTTTGAATGGATTTATCAAAAAGATGAGGGCGTTGCAGAAGGAGAAGACTGCGCAAAAATTGATTTCATAATCTTCCCTGCAATTAATTTAAGCTGTGTCATGCCGCCGAATTTCGAAGCTTCGCTTACGGATAATATCGTAACTTTGACTTGGGATACCCCTGTTTACGAAAGAGAAAAGGCAAACTCAAGAAATTCTCGCGATACACAATTATCGGGATTCAGAATCTTCAAAGACGAAGAACTTTTAGCCGAGATAAATGATCCGGATGCAACTGAATTTACGGATACCTTGGATGTTTTTGACGCTTATCGCTATAAAATGAGAGGAGTTTACGGAAGTTCTCAATCTGTATTTACCCCCGTCCGAACAATCCTCTATTGGGATCCGATCGCGCCTCATAACGTGAATGCGGTCTGGTCAAGCAATGATCATTCCTCGGTTGCCGTTATTTGGAGTTTGGAAACCATGGAAGACGAAGCTTTTCCGGCAACGGAAAGTTTTCAAGTTTACCATAACGGAAATTATGCCGGAAGCGTTGCAGGAGACGAACCGAAACTTTTCCTGCACGGCGATTTCATAAACGGAGAAAATCGCTATAACGTACTTGCCGTTTATGAGGACGGCTCCGTATCCGAAATGTCGGAAACCGCAATTTTTCTCGCAACGGATAACGACAATATAGATTTTGCTCCGCAATTTACCTGCTTAAAGCAAAATACGCCGAATCCTTTTAACCCGAAAACAACCGTCAGTTTTGACATTGCCGAACCGGAAGCTGATGTTGAAATAGAGATTTACAACAGTAAAGGTCAATTGGTCAAAACCTTGATTGACAAAAAAATGAAACAAGGTTCTTATCAAGAGGAATGGCAAGGAAAAGACAATAAGAATAAATCTGCTGCAAGCGGTGTTTATTTCATCAGAATGAATACAAACAACTACATCGGGACAAAAAAAATTCTTCTTTTGAAATAAAGACTTCCTAAAAACGCAAAAACTTTTGTTTAAGAGGACACCAAGTCCTCTTTTTTTTATTTTACATTATCTGTATTACATTTTTATGCCGTGAGATCGGCAGTATAGGTTTTTGCGGGAAAATCCTGAAAATTTAAAATTTCTCATTAAAATACTCAATCAGAAGGCAAAAATTGAAATATGGCGTTATTCCCAAAAATTAAATCCCGTATTTACCCGGAAAACGATGATTTTTGGTATTATCTTTAATTATCGTATTCCGGAGAAGAGCGAACATCGGAATTGCCGTTCCTTTTTACAGAATAAAATATTTCAAACGTTTATTTTATGTTTTTGCATCAAAAAACTCCCTCTTACTTTCTGTTATCCGATTATCTGTTCAAACCTCTTAACTCAGACAAAAAAATAACCAACGCATTAATTATGAATAAATCAGATGATTAATGCGAAATAAAAATAAGCAGCAATATGCAAAATTTTGCAGTAAAAATAAAGCAGCGAGGCTGAAAAATAATTTCATTTCTAAATTTATTGTGTCCAAGATAAGTTGAAAACAAAAAGATTCTGATTGTTTTTAAAATAAAAAAAACGATTGACAATATAATGCAAAAAAAATGATTAGTTATATAATTTTTTAAAAAAATAATGACTGTCAATCAGTCAAAAGTTCTTTATCAAAAAAGATAAAAAGGAGAAAAAATTATGAAGAAAACAAAATTATTAACCCTGACATTGGCTTTGTTGGCATTAAGCAGTCTGTTCGGGTTAGAAATTGTACAGCAACAAGATATTACCGAGACGACAGGTAATCAAACAATGACTTTTGAGAAGTTTCATAATCCCGACGGAGATCTTACGCTTGAAGATGTTCAAATCATTATGTTTACTACTGTTGACAGCGGCTATGCCAGTGCTGACAATGACGGAGCAACTCCTGCTAATGTAACTGTAAGACTCGGCGCTCAATTCCAATTAAACTCAACAGATGTTAATGTATTGAACGAACAATTCCAAAACATATGGAACTATATAACAGCAACAACTTGGAATGATCCTCTTCAGCCGGAAAACGGTGACGGCAATACATTTGATCCGACAGCTCCTGACGGAGTAAGCCATGAAGGCGAACATCAGGAAAGCACTGTATCAGGCAGTATTAATCAGATGTTGCGTCCCAGTTATCAAGGTCCCGGAACATTTAACTTTACATTAATCAAATCACAATCCAACACTATTGAAGGCGGCGGCTCCAATGTTGACGGTCAATTTGGCGGTACCAATATTGGCGGTTACGTAAAGTTAGTCTATTTATATTCCGATCCGAATGCTGACCCCGAGCTTCCCGTTGAATTTTCAACATTCAGCCTCGCTCAATCCGGAGATGACGTAAGCGTAAAATGGGTTACTCAAACCGAAAGCGACATGAGAGGATTTTATGTCTTGAAAAGCGAAACCGAAAATTTGGAATCAGCAAACAAGATTTCTGATTTAATTCCGGCTTCCAATACAACTTTTGCTCATGAATATGTTTGCCAAGACAACGCAGTTGAACCGAACAAACGTTATTGGTATTGGGTAGAAGCTGTTTCTTTAAGCGATAATTCCACTTTCACTCAATCTCAATCTATCTTATTGGAAGAAGAAACCCAGCCTGAGGAAGCAGTTCCGGAAGCAGAATTGACTACAGGAATTCAAGATGTTTATCCTAATCCTTTCAATCCGCCTGTAAACATTTCTTTCTACATTGATGAAAATAACGCAGAATCAAATGCAAACATCGAAATTTATAACGTAAAAGGACAAAAAGTCTACGTAAGAAATCTCGGAAAGAAAGGCGAAGGTCTTCATACAATCAGCTGGAACGGTAATGACGAAGACGGAAAAGAATGCGGAAGCGGAATGTACTTTGTAAAATTCAACGCAGGTTCTCATCACTCTTTCCAAAAATCAATCAAATTGAAATAAGCTGAAGAATCTTAATTTATACAAGCCGAGATCTTTGGGTCTCGGCTTTTTTTTTATGGCAAAAAACTGACATTTATGTTTTCGGGAAATAAATTTCTTCTGAGAAATATTTTATTTTATAAAAACCGATAAATATAAAAATTGTAAAAAATCTTATATTTGCTTAATTCTTTCTTTTAATATTTTATTCCTGTCCCGGAATTCTATTTTTTATTAAGGCAAAATCTCGGATAAAAAAACAGAGTACAAAATATTCTAACTCATTATAAAGAAAGATAATGGGCATAAAAAAACAATATAATAATAAATTATATGACAATGTAAAATATTTATTTAAGAAAAATGAATTGACCAGTATACCATATTTACTTGTTTTGCAATTCTAAAAAATTATTTAATTCAGGTTAATAAATATAAAAATGCTTATTCATCTGAAAAAAAGGAAAAATCATGAAAAATCACATTCTTATTATACTGCTTATTTTAATTGCATCTCCGTCTTTTGCGCAAACTCCCGAATGGGATTTTATAAAAAAAACCGGCGGGGGAAATTCTGATTACGGAAACTCCATAGCTGTCGATGATCAAGGAAACTTATATATCACAGGTTCTTTTTCCGGAAACGCAACTTTTGGCGATATAACACTTTATTCAGAAGGGAATGATGATATTTTCATCGCAAAAGCAGATAATAACGGAAATTGGCTATGGGCAAAGAGAGCGGGAAGCTCAAGATATGATTACGGGAAAAGCATAGCTGTCGATGATCAAGGAAACTTATATATTACAGGTTCCTTTTACGGAAACGCAAATTTCGGAAATATAACACTTTATTCAGCAGGAGTCAGTGATATTTTCATTGCAAAAACAGATAATAACGGAAACTGGTTATGGGCAAAAAGAGCAGGCGGAACAAGTTATGATTACGGAAAAGGCATAGCTGTCGATGATCAAGGAAACTTATATATTACAGGTTATTTTAAAGGAACAGCAACCTTCGGCTCAACAAATCTGACCTCCAAAGGAAATTATGATATGTTCATAATAAAATCAAACAATGAAGGTAACTTTATCCGGGTAAAGGGAGCAGGCGGAACCAATTCTGATCAGGGAAACGCCATAGCTGTCGATAATCAAGGCAACTTATATGTTACAGGTATTTTTAGGGGAAGCGCAACTTTCGGAGATATAACCCTTAATTCACCAAACTTTTATACTGATATATTCATAACAAAATCAGACAATGAAGGTAATTTTATTTGGGCAAAGAGAGCCGGAGGAGAAGATTCTGATTACGGAAACTCCATAGCTGTCGATAAGCAAGGAAACTCCTATGTTACAGGTATTTTTAGGGGAAGCGCAACTTTCGGAGATATAACCCTTAATTCGCCAAACTTTTATACTGATATATTCATAACAAAATCAGACAATAAAGGTAATTTTATTTGGGCAAAGAGAGCCGGAGGAGAAAATTATGATTACGGAAACTCCATAGCTGTCGATGATCAAGGCAATTCATATATTACGGGTTATTTTAAAGGAACAGCAACTTTCGGAACGACAGTTCTTAATTACTCAAACGAATATGATATATTTGCAGCCAAAACAGATAAAGACGGCAATTGGTTATGGGCAAAAAAAACAGGTAAATCAGAGAATGACGAAGGACGAGGCATAGCTGTCGATAACGGGGGGAATTCATATATTACAGGTCATATTGCAGAGCCGAAAAACTCAGGAAAAAACAAATCTGCAGACATAGGCAATACCGATATATTTATTGCTAAATTAAGAGAAGATGATCAAAGCTTGCCGACAGAATTTTCAACATTCAGTCTTACTCAATCTGGAGACGACGTAAGCGTAAAATGGGTTACTCAAACAGAAAACGACCTGAGAGGATTCTATGTATTGAAAAGCGAAACAGAAGATTTTGAATCAGCAAATAAAATTTCTGATTTAATTCCTGCTTCCAATACTTCATTTGCTCATGAATATGTTTGCGAAGACAACGCAGTTGAACCGAACAAACGTTATTGGTATTGGGTAGAAGCTGTTTCTTTAAACGATAACTCCTCTTTCACTCAATCTCAATCTATTTTATTGGCAGAAGAAACCCAACCTCAGGAAGAAGTTCCGGAAGCAGAATTGACCGCAGGGATTAAAGATGTTTATCCTAATCCTTTCAATCCGCCGGTGAACATTTCTTTTTACATTGATGAAAAAAGCACAGAATCAAATGCAAACATCGAAATTTATAACGTAAAAGGACAAAAAGTTCACGCAAGAAATCTCGGAAAGAAAAGCGAAGGTCTCCATACAATCAGCTGGAACGGTAATGACGAAGACGGAAAAGAATGCGGAAGCGGAATTTATTTTGTAAAATTCAACGCCGGTTCTCACAGGTCTTTCAAAAAATCAATCAAATTGAAATAAGCCGAAAAAGCTTAATTTATACAAGCCGAGATTTTTGGTCTCGGCTTTTTTTTATTTTTTCGCAAGCAAATAAATAAACAGCATATTAAACAATGAAAAAAGCAGTTACTGATATTATATTTCTTATAATTTCGGATTTATTAAGTTCAAAAACATATCTTGTTATTCACATTTGTTCCATCACCTTATTGATCCGCTTCCTAATTTAAGATTGTTAAGTAAAATGAGATTTATTTTGGCGTTATTTGCCGGATAATTAATTAAATTTTAGCTAAAAGCGCAGGACAAAGGCTCTGCATTAATTCATAATAAGTCGATATTTTATCGGAGGCAAAAAAAAGAGACGGATAATTCCGTCTCTGCTTTAAAATAATATTCCGACTTACTCAGCCGGAACAACGTTTGAAGCTTGAGGGCCCTTAGCGTTGTCCACGATTTCAAATGAAACACGTTCGCCTTCTTCCAAAGTTTTGAATCCCGGGCGTTCAATTTGTGAATAATGCACAAAGATATCTTGCCCGTTGTCAACAGAAATAAAGCCGTAACCTTTTTCCTTATCGAACCATTTTACAGTTCCTGTTTCCATTACCGTACCTCCAGTGTTTTCTTTAATTATTGAAAAAGGATTACGTTTGATCGTGGACTGAAAAACTTATTCTAAAAATGAAAAAATTTAGTCAGTGAATTTGAATCTTTTATTCGTAAATCTTATTTTCAAAAATCAAAGTTGCTAAATTTTTAAATAGTGCGTTTTTTATGCAACCTATATTTTGCTAATCTTGAAAATAATTTTATTTTCACATATAAAAATATTTTCCCGTTAAGACTTATTACAGATTAACTGCTTTATTTACAAACAGTTAATCTTATTTTTACGTTAAATTTTTTAATCGAATATTTTTATGTATATTTTCAGTTATTGTCATCCTGAAAATGCCTTAATTTAATATTACGTCCCGGTATTTTACTTTTTAAGCGATTTTATCTGTTCTTGAATCAATTGCTCAATACCTGTTTTTGCTTTTTCCAGCATTGCGAACAACTCTTCTTGCGTGAAAGGCTCTTTTTCGGCAGTTCCCTGAATTTCGACAAAACGTCCCGACTCGGTCATTACGACATTCAAATCCGTTTCGGCGGCAGAATCCTTTTCATAATCCAAATCCAAAACAACTTTACCGTCAATGATACCGACGCTTATTGCGGCAACAAGTTCTTTCATCGGATCTTCTTTTATTTTTCCTTCCGAAAGCAATTTATCGAAAGCCTCTCTCAAGGCAACACAGGCTCCCGTAACGGCAGCGGTTCTGGTGCCTCCGTCCGCCTGCAAAACATCGCAATCCGCATAAATCGTCAAGCCCGGTATTTTTGTCAAATCTACAACGGCGCGCAATGATCTTCCTATTAAACGTTGAATTTCCGAAGCTCTGCCGTTTAATTTTCCTATGGGACGACGGGCTCTGACGTTTGTACTGCCGGGAAGCATTCCGTATTCGGCGGTCAGCCATCCTTGTTCCCGGTCAAATTCTTTCACAAACGACGGAACTCCGTTTTCTGCGGTTACGGAACATATTACTTTCGTTAAACCCGTTTCAATCAGAACTGAGCCTGCAGGATGAAGCATGTAATTTACGGTTATTTTTGTTTCTCTTTTACTCATAATCAATTCCTCATTTTATAATGTATATTCTTTTCCCTTGGTAGTTTATCCGATAATGTAAGATTGAGAACAACAAAACAGACAATATTGAAATCAGATAACCTATTAAACTCAGTTTACGACTTAATTCATAAATTTTCGGTTCAAATTTCAATTCCAAAGAATGTTTTCCCGGCGGAATCGGTAATCCGTTAAACATATAATTAACTCTTTCCGGAATTACTTCTTTTCCGTTGAGATAAGCTTTCCAGCCTTTTTCGTAATACGGTTCAGAGATCACCAAATATCCTTTCAGAGAATTTTCAAGATCCCATTTAAAATGATTTTTTCCCGTAAATGTTTCAACAACAGAGAAGTCTTTTTTATAGAAGACAGAATCATTCTCTTGAACGGTAATTGCCGTTTTTTCAGGGTTAAAATCAAAGCTGTTAATATATTTAATATGTTTATTTTTATCTTCTTCCCAGATTATTTTTTCGACGAATACGGCATGAGGCAAAAAGTTTTTATTCTTATAAACGGTGAGATTTTTCTCTTCGTCGAAATTTTCAAAAACCAACCCTTTTGCTTCTATTTTACGGTTAAAAATAAGATATTTTACCCCGAGCATATTAATTAAATTCCAATTAAGAACATGTTTGCCGTCGATTTTTTTATGAAGAGATTTTTCGGTAATTTCATTGTAATCCGTTAAAATTCTTTTTTGATCGCTGCCCAATGATTTAATGCCTTTTGACCAACACGGTTTATTAAATTCCTGCCCCATCGGATATATCCGGAACCAATCTTTTCTTTCGGCAAAATCCTCCTGAGCATTGTATTTAAGCGATAAAAAGGTATCAGATATTTTTTCGTTCGGCAACTTTGATTCTGATTTAAAATCAAATAGAGGAGAGAAATCAAAAATAAGGCAAAGCAGAAAAATAAATTCAAAATATCCCGATTTTATTTTTTTCCGAGATAATAAATAAAAAGAAAAAGCAAGAACCCCGAGAATTACCGATATTTTTATTGTATCCTTGATAAAAGACTTGATTTTTATTGTTTCGAAATATTGCAATTGTTGAGCTGAATAATATGTTTTCTCGGGAAATTTATCAAAAGAAAATATATCTTTTTTGAAATATAATATGCCTGCCGAAAGAATAATTACTCCCGTAAAAGCCAAAGTCATAAACATAAATAATTTGATTTTTTCGGGTTTCTCCGAGGCAAGTTTTCTCAATTCAATAATTCCCAAAGCTGCCGTAAAAGAAAGTATAATTTGAAAAACGGCAGAGACGCCGCTTTTAAGAGTCTGCAAAATTTGTTCGCTTAAAATCTCTGTAAAGAAAGACAGAAAAACATAAGCCGTCAAATTTAAGACAACAACGGCATAAATAAGTTTTTTTAAATGTTTTTTACTGCCCGATATTCCGGGAACCGCTATGATAAACAACACTATTCCGAAATAAACGCTTAAATTTCCGAAGCTGTAAATTTCCTGATAAACTAAACTTTTTCCGCCCGTAAAATGGGGAAAAATAAAGCTCATCCAATGTAAACTGCCTGAAAAAAACTCACTCATGTCAGCCAAACCTATTTTTGAAATCATCAGGGTAAAAGAACTTATTTCAAGGTGAGGCAATAACGGATAAGAAGAGGCGAGCAAACTGATCAGGAAAACAAAAATCAACGTGAAAGAATATCTGAGCCGATTAAGTAATTGTTTTGCTTTTAAATCATTCATAAAAGAAACAATAATCTCGGCAAAAATAAAAACAGTAACCGCAAAAGCGGAAATAAGATCCGCTTCGCTAAAAACGGCAGATAAGACCAAAATCAAACCGGCATAGGAAATCAAGGATAAATTTTTTTTAATATCCCGAATAAAAAATAATGCCCACGGTATAAACGAGAGTCCGGTCAAAGACGAACCCCAGCCGGTCTTAAAGAGAAGTTCGCTGAATCCGCTGATGCCGAAAGCCAAAGCAACCGTAAAAGCAGCCGTTTTATTTTTCAAAGATCTCAGAATATAAAAGAAAAAACCTATTGCTCCCGACATAAGAAAAAACAAATTTGCCGTATTTTCGTTCGGAAAAATATGCTTTAAGTCGCTGAGAAAAATAAGAGGGAAACTTGATATTTTGTCATAAGCAGGAATACCGGCAAAATTGTCGGCATCCCATAATTCCGTATTCCGAGAAAAGGGTTCGGCAGTATTTAAGTCGGGAAGATAAAATCCGATAATCGTAACTGCAACAATTAATGCTCCGATAATATTCCAATAAGTCGATTTATCCGATTTTTTCAGTAAAACGGCTTTAAAAGAATTAAGCATTAAGACTCCGCGCCGTAATTTCCGCTTTTTCGAGATCTTCGGGCGTATCTATGCCTATTCCCGAATATTCGGTCAGAACCATTCTTATTTTAAATCCGTTTTCCAAAAATCTCAATTGCTCCAACTTTTCCGTATCTTCAAGATCGCTTACAGGCAATTTAACCAATCTGAGCAATGTTTCTTTTCGATAAGCGTAAACACCGGTATGTTTCAGATAAGTTACTTCTTTTTTGTTGTCTCTGTTAAAAGGAATCATGCTTCTTGAAAAATACAGAGCATCGGAATTTTTATCGACAACGAGTTTAACGTTGTTGCTGTTTTTTATTTCGTTTTCTTCCGTTATTTTATGCATTAATGATGCGATTTCAACTTGCGGATCATCAAATTCGGAAATTAATTTTTCAAGAGGTTTTCCCGTAATAAAAGGTTCGTCTCCCTGCACGTTTAAGATAATATCCGCATCTGTTTTTTCGGCAACTTCCGCAACTCTGTCTGTTCCTGATTTATGATGAGCTGAAGTCATTACGCATTTTCCTCCGAATTTATCTGCAACTTCGGCAATTCTTTTATCGTCCGTTGCAATGATTATCTCGGAAAATAAACCGGTTTTTTTTATATTTTCGTAAACATGTTTTATTACGGGTTCTCCGCTCAATTTTTTTATAAGTTTGCCCGGAAATCTCGAAGAAGCATAACGAGCCGGGATAATTGCAACAACTTTTTTCATTTTTTCTCCGCAACAAATAATTTTTCGGTATTTTTTTGTTTATTTTGAATGAATATCAATAATTTTCCTGATAACGTCTTTTACTTTTATTCCTTCAGCTTCTGCGGTAAAAGAAAGAATTATTCTGTGTTGAAGCACAATAGGAGCCACGTTTCTTATATCTTCTTCCGACGGAGACATGCGTCCGTTAAGAACAGCTCCGGTTTTGGCTGCCAAAATTAAATACTGAGATGCTCTCGGACCGGCTCCCCAAGCAATAAGATTTCGCATTTCTTCAGGGATACTTTCCGTATCGGGACGGGTTGAACGAACAATTTTTACCGCATATTCCAAAACATGGTCGCTCACCGGAATTTCCCGAACAGCTCTCTGAATTTTTATTATTTCGTCTTTGGAAACAATAGCCCGTAATTCCTGTTGACTTTTTCCGGTTGTGCGTTTTACTATTTCAAACTCTTCTTCGTAAGAAGGATAATCAATTATTAAATGAAACATGAATCTGTCTAATTGAGCTTCAGGCAAAGGATAAGTTCCTTCTTGTTCAATCGGATTTTGAGTAGCCAAAACGAAAAAAGGTTTATCCAAATCAAAAGTTTTATTTCCCGCCGTAACCTGATATTCCTGCATTGCCTGCAATAAAGCCGATTGCGTTTTCGGCGGTGTTCTGTTTATTTCGTCGGCAAGAATGACATTGGCAAAAACGGGACCTTTTATAAATTCGAAATAACGTTTTCCGTCTGTTTTATTTTCAGCCAAAATATCTGTTCCCGTTATATCGGACGGCATTAAGTCGGGCGTAAACTGAATACGGCTGAAATCAAGACTCATTACTTTTGCCAAAGAAGAAATCAGCAAAGTTTTTGCCAATCCGGGAACCCCTTCCAAGAGACAATGCCCCCCCGAAAACAAAGCAATAAGAAATTGATCGATAATTTCGTCTTGTCCGATTATAACTTTCGCCAATTCTTTTTTTATCCTCTTACGCAAATCGGCGGCTTTATCTAAAATATGATATGTTTCTTTATGATTTTCTGTCATTGTAACCTCTAAAATCCAAATTAGTAAATTTAAAACCGGAAAAACTTATTCCGGCAATGCCGATAACAGACAATAAAATTCCGGTTAAAGTATGTGAAAAAATCATGATTGAGCTGACGGAATTTTTTTCCATTCCCAATCCCAAAGAGAAAATTATCAGCATTATCCATTCATTGCTTCCCAATTGAGCCGGAGGCTGCGGAATAGCATAAGACAGATAAATTAATGTGTAACCGAATAAAAGTTTTAAAAATTCTATTTCAACGGAAAACGCTTCGAACAGCATATAAAAAAACATCCCGTCAAGGAATACGGATATAAAAGTCAAAAACAACACGTTAGGCAAAAGATTCATGCGGTTTTTAAATAATCCGACTCCGCCGATAAAAATTTCGATGAAACCGTTGATTTTGTCATGATATTTTTCAGGTAATTTTCTGACGAAAAAAGAGAAAAAACTGATGATGCCTTTTTGATGTTTTGCAGAAAAGATTAAGATAAGAGTTCCGCAAATCGCAAAAAAAACCAACACAGAAATAACAGAAATTAAACCGGTATTCATTTTTATCGACAAAAAAGGCAAAAGCGCCAAAATAAGAATAATTCCCGCAAAATCGAACATTTTATCTATGAAAACGGACGGTAAACTCGCTGAAACGGATATATCGCGCTTTTTTTTCAGAAAAATACTTTTCGCCAATTCTCCGGCTCTTATCGGGATAACGTAATTTATAAAATTTCCTCCCATCCAAAAGAGAAAAGATTCAATTCTTCCTATCGCAATAACAGGTTTGAGCAATTCTCGCCAACGCAATGATCTGAAAAAATAAGATGCAACATAAAAAAACGAACTTAAAACAATGTATTTAATATTTACGTTTTTTATGTTCATTATAACTTTTTCAAGCTCGAGAGAACGTCCGAGCAACAACAGAAGCAAGATCCCGAAGATAATCCCCAAGACAGCTTGCAAATTTTTATTTTTCATATTGTTAAAAGGGAAAATCCGATTTTATTTTCTTACAAAAAAGAAATAACGATGGTGAGCCCAAAACATTTTAAACAATTCCGGGGCATTATTTTCGACAAAAGATAATTTCATCATTTTTTCCGGGAAATCGGGAGATTTTCCGCTGTAGTAATCCATAACGGTAACAGGTTCATGTTCAGAATCTTTTTGAGGAATCTTGATACCGAATTTTTTCAGGAAATCTTCTTTTGCCATGCCGATGTCAGGCCAAGGCGGACAGTCTATGTATCCGGACGACATTTTTTGCCATCCTGAATCTTCCAAAATTTTTTTAAAATTTCGCGGAATAATAAATTCTTCTTTGAGATATTTTTTTAAATCATTTTTACCGGTGTATTTTTGATTCAAAAAACCTATTCCGGCTCTATTCGGGACGCATATTAAAATTACTTTTCGGGTTACTCTGTCCAATTCCGATAAAAAAACTTCCAAATCCCTGACAAACCAAAGCGCCGAAAAATTCCAGCTTAAATCAAAACTCCCGTCGTCAAAAGGCAATTCCGAATAATTATCTGAAAACGCTGTCTCCAGAGGAAGGTTTACGCTTGCCCAAGTTTTCTTTATCAAATCTATTCTTTCTTTGTCATGATCAACAATCGTAACTTTTTTACCGTTTTTGGCTGCTTCCATGCTGTTTATGCCGGATAACCCCGTAAATCCGAAAGAGGGAGCTTCCAAAACAGATTCAATTTTCATTAATTTGCATATCTGCATCAATTTATTGTTCAAAATTATTCTTTCGTAAGACGAGCCCAAACCTTCATCCGGGTTTTCGTAATATTTTTTCCAAAATTTGAGAATCGGAATAGCCATTTTTCCTCTACTTATTCTTTTTATACCAATCGATAACGATTTTAAAGTCCGGTATTGTTTTATGATGATGAATATTTAAATCTTTAAGAGAATTGCAGGTATCGTAATACCAGCTTTCGGAAATAAGTTCAAAACGGGATTTCCACACGTCGCTTTTTATTTTTCGGGCAATATTTTTTCCTAAATCGAAAAAATGATGAGGTATTATCCTGTTTTGGGGATAAGGCTCCTCTCGGAGTTTCATGCTTATAAAATCAGCCAGTTCCTTCAATTCTACGGGGGCAACGTCGGCAACGATGTATTCAGAACCGGGATTAAGATATCTTTCTCCCGCTTGCGCAAATGCTTCCGCCATGGTTTCGACATGACTCAAATGAATTTTTACCGGTCTGTCAGGCATTAAAAACAATTTCTTATCTATCAATTTTATCAGCGTGTAAGGAAATCCGTAATCCCCCGGTCCGTAAGTAATTGAAGGGCGAATTATTACCGCGTTCAAGCCGTTAAGGACATATTTTTGTATAATTGATTCTGCTTGTATTTTTGTGTAATGATAATAAGTATCTCTTTGACGGGCAGTTCTTGAGTTTGCCGGAAGTTCTCTCGGTATTGCTCCGAAAACTCCTACCGATGAGCAAAATATCAGTTTAGATTCATTTTCAAAAGCGTTTAATGCCAATTGTTCCGTTGCATCTATGTTGGCTTTGCAATAAATTTCTCTCGGAAACTTTCTTCCGCCTCTGACTGCTCCGATATGATAGATCAAATCAAATTTGTTTTCGGCAAGCCAAGATTTTAATTTTTCCGTATCAGCAAGATCGATTTCCGCAAAATTAAAGCTGCTTCTAAATTCGGATATTCTCTCCGGAGCTGTTCCGGGACGAATCAAAGCCGTTAATTCATGTTTTCTTTTAATGAATTTTCTCGCAACGCGTCTTCCGATGAAACCCGTAATTCCGGTGAACAAAATTTTCATAGATTAAGTAATTTCCTTATGATTTTTTTTATAAATCCTGATTTTTCTTCTTCCTCTTCCAATTCAAGATAGAAGAAATCTATTTTCTCGTTTCTAAGCATTTTGCCGGGATTAATTTCAGTCAGCAGTTTAACTGTGTATTCGTCTATCCTTTCCCTGACTGTTTCCGCTGCTTTTATCAATGAATATTCTTCTGACCGGCAGTGATCGTCACTTGCCATAAAGTGAGCTTTTCCCTGTCGGATCATTTTCCACGCCAATTTGGCGCTGTCCGCTCCGTAATGTCCTCCGAGACTGCCGGCATTAACCTGCATGTAAACATTTTTATGAATCAATTCGTCAATTTTTTCAGGATTATTCAGTATTGTCGCATAACGCTCCGGATGAGCCAAAACAGGACGAAAGCCTTTTCTCAATAAATTAAAAATAACTTCTTCAAAGAAATCGGGAAACTCGCTCATGGAAGATTCCACCAAGACATAATTGCTTTCGCCGTACCCGAAATCATTTTGTTGAACATCTTCCGCAGTTTTAGGAGTTATATAAATTTCCGCAGCCAGAAATAATTTCAAATCAGGAAATTTTTCCAAAACTTTTTTCTTGAAATCATCAAAAACCGGTTTCATTAATTCAGTTGTGTTTTCGTAACATCCTCGCATAAAATGAGGCGTAAAAACGATGGTTTTAACTCCTGATTCGTACATTGTCTCGATTTTTTTCAAAGATTTTTCAATTGAATCTGAACCGTCGTCAACTCCGGGTAAGATATGACAGTGTATATCAATCATTATCAAGCTCCGTGAACAGCATCGGCAAATGCTCTTATCAAACCAGGGTCGGCATTCTTTTCTAAAACAGTTCCGGTAACCACAAAATCAGCTCCGGCTTCGGCTTTTTCTCTCGCCGTTTCCGGAGTTCTTATTCCGCCTCCGACAATCAACGGTATTTCAAGATGTTTTTTTACTTTATCAATCATGGAGTTGCTGACGGGAACCCTTGCTCCGCTTCCGGCTTCCAGATAGATCATTTTCATTCCGAGATATTGTCCGGCAAGAGCTGTCGCCAAAGCTATATCGTCTTTATCGCAAGGAACCGGCAAGGATTGGCTCATGTATTGAACAGAAGTATTGTTTCCGCCGTCCACCAAAATATAACCTGTGCCTATAGGTTCAACGTTAAGGTTGCATATTGCCGGAGCAGCCTGCACCTGTTCGCTGATTAATAATTGAGGATTTCGGCTGCTTATCATGCTTAATAAAAGCAAAGCATCGCAATGTTTTGAGACAAAATTAAATAATCCCGGAAAAATTATTACCGGAATATCAACGGCGGATTTAATTTTTCGGAGACTTAAATCAAAATTATCTTTCATCATAAGACTGCCTCCGACAAAGATTATGTCTGCTCCGTTTTTGCAATATTTATATGCCGTTTCGGCGGCTTGCGACGGCTCTGTTTTATCCGGGTCAATAAGACAAACGTAACTGCTTCCTTTTGCCGTTAAATCAAGAAGACGATTATAAGTAGTATGATTATTCAAATTTACTCCTAATTGATCAGCCAATAAAGAGCCAAGACCAAAAGCATAGTTAATTTAATAAAAGAAGAACATTTATGTAAAAATAAAGATTCCCGGCGATTAAGTATTTTAATATTCATGAATAAAAGCGGAATAAATACCGCAATTGCGAAAACGATTCCTTTCAATAAAGAAAAAATTCCGCTGCCGGTAAGATATGCGATTAATCCCCCGGTTGACAAAGTCGGCATAAAAGCCGTTTTTGCCGAAGTTTCCAATCCCAGAATACAGGGCATTGTCCGAGCCGATAACTTTGAATCCCCTTTTATGTCTTCCATGTCTTTGATTATTTCTCGCAATAAACTTATTAAAAATGCAAATACGGCAATTCCCGTTGCGTTTTTGACATTTCCAGAGGCAAGCCCTCCGAAAATAAATGTTGAGGCGCTCAGATAAGCAACGGCTAAATTACCGACAAGAAAAAGTTTTTTCCATTTTTGAGAATATTTAAAAAGCATTAAAGCGTTGAAATAAGCTGTTGCGACACTTAAAAAATTGCCGATAAAAAAACTTGCGATTCCTCCCGAAACAAAAAGAAAAACGGCAAAAATATAAGCTGTTTTCGGAGAAATTTTACCGGACGGCAAAATTCTGTCAGGGCAATTTATGACATCAATTTCAATATCAAAAAAATCATTTATCGCATTTCCTCCGGCAGCAATCAAAAAAGCGGCTATTCCTGCCGAAAGCAATCGAAAATCAAAATAAATTTGACGGTTGTAAAATGCTCCGAAAAATACGGCAACCAAAGATAAAAGACAATTAAAAGGTCTGATAAGCTGTATCAGCCGAAAAACCGTCACTACGGTAACCTGTCCTGAATCATATTAACAAATTCCAACATAACTTCATTATTTTTCATGTTCTTAATCAATTTTCTAGATACGGAAAGCAAGTTTTCGGCTTCTTTTTTGGCTTTTTCAAAACCGATAAGCGTCGGATAGGTGGCTTTATTGTTTTTTTGATCTTCAAAAGGCTCTTTTCCCAAGACCTCGTATGCTCCGAAATAATCCAAAATATCGTCTATAATCTGATAAGCAAGACCGAGATTTAAAGCATAATTTCCCATAGTTGCGGTAAGATTTTCATCTGCTCCGAACATTTTGCACGCCATATCCACTGTTGCCTGGAGCAATGCCCCGGTTTTTTTCGCATGAATATAACGCAACACATTAATCCTGATTTTCTTTTGAGCGGAGACTATATCAACTGCCTGTCCCCCTATCATTCCGCGAGAAGAAATTGCCTTTGCCAGAGTTCTTACGCAATGAACGGAAATATCCGTTTTTTTTATGTCGGCAAGAACTTCAAATGCCAATGTCATCAAAGAATCTCCGACAAGAATAGCAGTTGCGTCGTCGTATTTTTTATGTACGCTGGGCATTCCTCGCCTTTCGTCAGAATTATCCATATTCGGCAAATCGTCGTGAACCAATGAAGCGGCATGCACCAATTCCACAGCGCAGGCGCAGGGAATCAACGGTTTAAGACTGTTTATATTATTTTTGCCTTTCATCATCTCGTAAGCCGAAAACATCATTAAAGGACGAAGACGTTTACCGCCGTTGAAAACAGCATAATTCATTGCTTCATAAAGTTGTTTTGGACCTTCTTTGGGCGGTTTTAAATATTTTTTCAATGCTTTATCGACTAATTCTGTCCGAACTTCGAAATATTTTTGTACTAACAATTTAACCTCGCAAGATTTTATATTCCTAAAAGCAAACAAAGGAATTTTAATTTTTATATTTTATTTTTGTTGCTCGAGTCTGCAATAGAAATTTCAGGCAATTCGCAGTTTCCCGACAAGCGACAAAATAAAAGGAAAACATATTATTGTATGTTTATTGATTTTCTGTTTATATTGCGCTTATCATATATTCTGACCGGAGTTTAAAATGAAACTTCCGAGCAATAACATAACTTTTTGAATTTTTTGGAAAAAGGATTTATGTCAAGAGGCTTTTTAATTACTTTCAGGACGAAAAATTTTTTTTACTAATCTTTTGACATCTCGGCGATAAATCAATTTATAGGATTCATTCTGGTTTTTATGCCCGGTTCAAGTTAATTATTTTAAAATTACAGTTGTAAGTAATTATTTTTAAGTTTCGGTTTTTATTAAAATAAAACATATAAAGGTAATGAATGAAAAAGGTTTCCGAATTTTTTAAAATATCAAGAAATAAAATTATCAGACTTGTTATTCAGCAGGTTGTTTTGTACTCTATTTTCAGTTTGTTAATGTTGCTTATGCCTCATGTTGTCGAAAAATTCAAATTAAATCCCATTAAAGAAAAAATAGAAAACGAAACCAATAAAAAGAAGCTTTACCATATCATAAAGGAAGAAATTCACTTTATGGATTCCAATTTTAAAACTATTTTAATTTCTGACAAAGAAAAAGACATAAAATTGCTGAAGAGAAAAATTCTAACTTCCCTGGAAAGAATTTTGAAAGCGCAAAACGTTATTTCAAAGGGCGGTATTTATAAATCCTTAAAAATATTGAACTCCGATAAATCAGATTATTTCGTTGACGAAATAAAATATAAAAATACCGGCTTGGACAGAGTAAATACGGAACTGATGAGCATGATGTCCAAGATCAAAGAGTTAAACCATTTTATGATGTTGGCGATTGATGCCAAAAAAGAAGCAATTAAGCAATCGGGCTCCCCAAAATATATATCTGATTCAATCATTATTTATACCCGAAAAGCAGGAAATTTGATACCTGTATTGCTTGAAAGAGCCAATAAAATTGAGTTTAACACCATTGTTGCAAATCGAAAACACGAAAAATATTATAATGATTCAGTAAAGGAAATGAATACAATGATGAATACTGTGAGATTTTTCAGTTATCTTATTCTTGTTTCATATTCTTTGATTTTGCTGAGAAAAATAAAAATTACAATAAACAGCGAAGAAAAAACTAAACAGGAAAACGCAAAACTTTCCGCCGTTATAGATCAAAGTCCGTCAGCAGTCGTTATTACCGATTTGGACGGAAACATAGAATATGTTAATAAATTTTTTGAACAAAGCACCGGGTATTCCAAAGAAGAAGCATTAGGGAAAAATACGCGTATCCTGAAAAGCGGAGTAACCAAGGAAAATGTCTATCGAAACTTGTGGGAAACTATTTCTGATCATAAAGTTTGGAAAGGAAGGCTGTGCAATAAACGCAAAAACGGTTCTTTGTTTTATGAAGATGCCGTTATTGCTCCGATATTTGATGATCACGGAAAGCTGATAAACTTTTCGGCAATTAAATTGGATGCCACGGAAAACGTGAGTATTCTGGAAAAACTATCTCGCACGAACGATTCTTTAAATGCCGTTATAAATAATTTGCCGGTAGGCGTGGTACTGGTTAACTGCAATAAAAAAATCATAAAAATAAACAACAAGTTTGCCGAGATTTTCCATTACGAATCTCTGCGGGAAGCAGAAGAAAAAATGCTCAACAGTTTCTGCGGAGACAGTATATGCGATAAGGATCCTTCGCAATGTTTATTCTCATATCCGGATAACTATATGGCGGAATTTACCGAAATCACTAAAGAATCGCCCAATATTGACACTGAAATGCAACTGTTGAAAAGCATAATCCCCATTTCATATAATAACGAAAAAGTTCTGATGGAAGTTTTATTGGATAATTCAGAACGAAAAAAATATGAAAAAAAATTAAAAATCGAACGCGACAAAGCAGAATTTATGGCTAAAAAAGCGGATGAAGCAAACAGCGCCAAAAGCGAATTTTTGGCAAATATGAGCCATGAAATCAGAACACCCATGAACGGCATTATAGGCATTACTGATATTTTGCTGGATACTAAACTTGACTCGGAACAAAATGATCTGGTCAATATTATAAAAAGAAGCGCCGACTCCCTGCTGAACCTTATTAACGACATATTGGATATTTCCAAGATAGAAGCAAAGAAAATCACTTTGGAAAATGTTGAATTTAACATTAAAAATATGTTGAAAAACTTAATAGGAACCATGGTTTTTGAAGCTTATAAAAAAGGACTGAGATTTAATTGTTACGTTAATGAAAATGTGCCTGATTATGTTATCGGAGATGCAGGCAGATTAAAACAAATACTTATAAATATTATAGGAAATGCCGTTAAATTTACTCAAAAAGGAGAAATTGACATTAATTGCCGTCAAATTGAAGAAAATAATTGCAATATCATTGAATTTTCCGTAAAAGATACCGGAATAGGAATATCGAAAGATGCGAGAGATAAACTTTTTGATAAATTTACTCAAGCGGATTCAGCCATTACCAGAAAATTCGGAGGCACAGGATTAGGCTTGGCAATAGCCAAAGATTTGGTAAATATAATGGACGGAAGTATTTGGCTTAAAAGTGAACAAGGAAAAGGTTCCTCTTTTTATTTTACGGTAAAACTGAAAAAATCCGAAAAAACATCAAAAAGATATTACAAGAACAAATTTAAGGCTCAGAAAGTTTTAATTGTTGATGAAGATAAAACAAATCTCAGAAATGCCTGCAGAATTTTCGACTCCGCACAAATTAACTATTCGGCTTTTAATAATTTCGATTATGAACAAATTCTGCAAAATATTGATTCGGAAAGCAGTTTTACTTTTGCCTTAACAGATGCCGGCTTACCCGAAAATAAAGGTGTTTTATTGTCGAAAAAATTGAGAATGCATCCGTCTTTTAAAGATGCGGAGTTCATTCTGTCAGCCTCAGTAACAAATGTTAAATTTATTGCCGATTACAAAGAAAAAGGATTTTCTCGATTATTGCGCAAACCGTTCTTTGCAGATGATTTATTTGAAGCAATGCAGATTTTCCCTGAATCTGAAGAAGAAAGCGCATCGCAAAACAAAAATAAAAAATCCAAATCAAAACTGCCCGATTACGGATTCAAATTCAGCGCCTTGGTTGCCGATGACGTGAAAACTAATCGTCTGATAGGAAAAAACATTTTAAATCAAATGGGAATAAACGTTACCTTGGCGGAAAACGGAGAAGTTGCTCTGGAATGTTTAATAGGAAAAAAATTCGACATTATTTTTATGGATATGATGATGCCGATCATGGACGGAATTGCGACTGCCAAAGCTATTCGCGAATTTGATAAAAAAACTCCGATTATTGCCATGACTGCAAATACTTCTCGCGACGATTTCAGAAAATGTTTGGATGCCGGCATGAACGCTTCCGTTATAAAACCTGTTTCCGCAGGGAGTTTTTCCGAAACTGTCAGAAAATTTTTGCAGACTCCGGCAATTCAAGAAACAGATAAAACCAATTATATAGATAAAGATTTACTGGAGTTGAACTATTCTGACGATTACGATACTCTGATTTTGTTGATAAACATGTATTCGGAAAATTCAAGAGAAATTATTAATGCCGTAAAAAAACTTAATATCTCTGAAAATATCGATGAATTTCAGGCTTTGCTTCATAAATTGAAAGGATTGATAAGTAACTTCGGCGGTGTCCATATAATAAAAATTATTAACCGCCTGAGATCAAGAGCAGATAAATTGAAATCGGAAGAAATTGAAGAATTGATTAAAAATTTAATTTCAGAATGCGCCGACTTTGAAAAAGCATTGTTTAAATATAAAAATAATCTGGGAAAAAGTCAGTAATTATCGATAAAAACGGTTGAAGTTTAATAAAAATAAATTTATCGGAGAAAGCATATTGTACCGCAACAAGGTGCATAAACATACTCCTTTAACAGCAATAATCATCTCCCGGGAAAGCAGCTAAAACACTTCAGGCAATAACAATTCAACCCGATATCAGACATATTATTTTTTTTCAAAAAACAGTGCAACATTAACAATAAACTTTTTTTATTTATTTTCTCGGTTTTTTCAGATTACTGCGGTTAATCATCATCAATAAAAATCGGAGAAAAAATTTATCGCAGTTATAAAACGTAAAGATCAAATAAAAGATTTATTTTACGAAACGCTCTAAAGATTTTAATCAATTTTCTCGATATTTGAAATCAGCATTTAAGTCTTAACATAAATTATTTTATGCGATTAAGAGAATTTTATCATTTTTAAATTTATTCTATAAAAAATTTTCCGATATTTGAAGGAAAGATCAGATGATTGGAACATTAACATTTAACATATTAAATAAATAAGCTGTATCTTTATTCATATTTTTCCGGGTACCCTTGTAATGTTCATTTTACTTGACATATATTTCAACCTGAAATTATGCACTCCTAATTCAAAAAAATAAAAAGAGAGGACAAAATGAAAAAAATCAGTTTACTGATGTTCTTGTTAATTCTCACGATCGGATTATTTGCCGATCCTTTGATTGACGAGAATTTCGATGATTCCGACAGCATACCTACAGGTTGGACAATTTATAATGAAGACGGGGATCAAAATTCTTGGATGCTTCAAACAACTCCCTACGGCACTCACTCTGAACCGCACTGCATGAAAGTTCATTGGAATCCAGCAGGAAATGACGATTGGTTGGTTACCCCTCAAATTATCGTCAGAGAAAATGAAATATTATCTTTTTGGGCAAAAAGCGGCTCAAGCAGTTTCTTGGAAGATTTTAATGTAAAAGCTACTGTTAACGGCGCCGGCAATGCCGTTGCAGATTTTACGATCACAATTGCCGAAGAACGTCAAATATCTAATACCTACAGCAAATATTCTTATAACTTAACAGATATTGAAGGCATTAATGTCGGAGATCAAATTTATTTGGCTGTTCAATGCGTTTCTGTTGACAGATTTTATCTCTATTTGGATGATCTTATTGTTGACACCCTTCCGGAAGTTCCGATTGCCGTATTGAATCCTGAATCATATGATTTCGGATTAAAAGCAGTTAATTATTCTTATGAAAGTCCTGTATTTACTCTCAAGAATGAAGGTACGAATACTTTAACTGTTACCGAAATTACAGGATTGGAAAATACCGAATTTACCACTTCTTTTATGCCTGCAGACGTAAATTTGGGCAGTAACGAAGAATATGAGTTTACAGTAACTTATACAGCTGCAGATACAGTACCTGATTCTTTAAATATGGTTATTGTAACCAATGCCGGAGAATTAAGTTTAGAACTTCAAGGATACGGATATTTATCCGCAGACAACAATGAAGATCCTCAGACTGCTACTGCTATTGAAATTCCCACTCAAAATTTAGAACAAGAAATAGATATTAATATTGATGTTGACTGGTTTAAATTTGAAGCAGAATCCGGTAAAACAATCAGAATCTTTACAGAACAAATAAACGGCTCTAATGTTGACCCGAAAGCATTTCTTTACGGACCTAACAATCCTGACGGTTCCGATATTGATTTTAACGAATATTTGGCGCTTAACGATGACAGCAACGGTAATCTTCAACCTTTAATTGAATATGAAACCCAAGAAGCAGGAACTTATTTCCTCAGATTGGCTGCATTTAACAATAATCCTTACAATAGAGCTCTTACCGGCGAATACTCTTTAACAGTTATTGATATAACTCCTGCTTACGGCAACCTTGAAGGCGTTGTTTCTTCGGAAGGAACCAATATTGAAGGAGCTGTTGTTACCGTTAACGGAATGTCTGATACAACAGATGTTGACGGAAATTATGAAATTATGAATATTACTGCCGGCAATTATGATGCCGTTTGTACTAAAGAAGGCTTTGAAACTTTGACTCAAAGCGTTGTAATTGCAGAAAATGAAACAACAACCCAAAACTTTGAACTTATACCAGAAGCGACAGAACCGAATCTTCCTCCTGTTTTGAGCGGAAACGTTGAAGACAACGATATTCATTTAATGTGGAATATCCCAAGCGGCGGAAACAGTGACGGAGAAAGCTTTGAAGAATCCGTTCCTCCGGCAGGTTGGGATGCAGTAGTAACTAATGCCGCTCAAACTTGGATGCAGGAAGGTACAGTTTCTTATCCGTCCGGAGACGTTGTTCCCGTCGACGGCGAATATCAAGCAAAACTCGGTTGGGATTACGGTCATCAGGATGAATGGCTTATCAGCGATAACTGCACAATAGAGAACGGAATGTTCCTTAATTTCTGGACTTATTGCCATTACGGCTCAACTCATGCTGATCATTACTATGTTAAGATTTCAACCGACAACGGCTCGACTTGGACTGAAATTTGGGATGCCTCCGCTTTACCGGAAGGCGACAACATGTATGATTCTCCCGTTAATATTGATTTGAATGCTTATGCCGGTCAAACGGTGAAGTTTGCATGGCAAGCCGTTGACGGTCCTACAAACGACGGATTGTGGTATGTTTGGTTTATCGATGATGTTACCGTAGGAAATCAAGTCAGTTCAATTTCAATTAAAACTTCAGAACTTACTTCCGTAAGCAAATCCGAAAAATCAGTTGTTTCTCGCAACAATCAAGATTACTCGCGTGCCGGCGATGTTGTTGTCGTAACCAATACCGTTGAATCATTCCGTCCTGTTCAAGGCTTTAAGCTTTACAGAGGAACTGAAATGATCGGCGAATTCGGC
>PDOO01000030.1 GCA_002742885.1 Candidatus Cloacimonadota bacterium | reverse complement strand
TCCTTTCAATCCGCCCGTAAACATTTCTTTCTTTATGGACGAAGAAAGCGTTGAACAAAACGAAAGAGCAGAAATCATGATTTACAACGTAAAAGGTCAGGAAGTTCACAGAAGAGATTTGGGCATAAAGTCAGCTTCCGGCATGTACACGATAAGCTGGAACGGAAACGATAAAGAAGGAAAAGAATGCGGAAGCGGAATTTATTTCGTGAAATTTACCGCAGGATCTCACCAGTCTTTCAAAAAATCGATTAAACTGAAATAGCAGAGATTCAACATTCAAATCCCCGGCAAAAGTCGGGGATTTTTTTATATCTTATTCTAACGATGTTTTTCATTCTTTTGCGCCGACAAAAGAACGAAACAAGAAAAACTCCCGACTGTATAAAAACATCTGAAATCTCTGCAATCATGCTGAATTTTTCAAACTCGCTGCGCTCAGACAATGAAAAATTCTTAACGCCTGATATTGATATTTCCGAGACGCTGTTTTTATAATGTCGGAAGCAGGAAATTTTCAACCGGATGTTTTACATCTTATTTGTATTTTATATGTTGAGAGGATGAAAAAAGAAAAATATCATAAATTGCTTATAAACAACATTAAATTATAAATTTTCTGCCTTATTTCAGTACTGTATTAATCTCCATTGTCAGATATTATGTATTGTTTTCTTCAATCATTCTATCCGGGCTTGACAATACTTGCAATTATTTTCATTGGGTTCTTTTTATATAAAAAATAATATAACCGTTAATTTTATGCTCGGTAAAAGCGTGATTACCTGATTATAAAGTCCGGGAAAGCTGATATTATTTAAATTCAGGGAGTCGTGAATGAATAAAAAAATTTTAGTTAAAAAATTATTCGAAGACAATAAAAACGAATTATCTTTATCGGTGTTAACAAAGCCCGACACTCTCAATAATATTATAGAAACTCAATACCTGCATAAACCGGGATTGGCTTTATCCGGTTATCTGGAGCATTTTGCCTATAAAAGAATTCAAATTCTCGGAGAAACGGAAATCTCTTACTTGCAAAATTTCAGCGAAGACGAAATTTACGAAAAAATTAAAACAGTCTTTGAATTTGATATTCCTTGTCTGATTGTGAGTAAAGGACTTTCGATTCCTTATCAAATCGAGTTTTTGGCGAATGATCTCAATATTGCCGTACTTTCCAGCCGTCTTTCCACCGATAAACTTTATCGTTCTCTGGAAAAATATTTGGATTATTCTTTTGCGCCCGAAAAAATAATGCATGCAACTATGGTTGATGTTTTCGGAGTCGGGATTCTCATTACCGGGAAAAGCGGTATAGGCAAAAGCGAATGCGCTTTGGATTTGGTAGAAAGAGGGCATCGTTTGATTGCCGACGATTTAGTAAAAATTAAACTTCAAGACGATAAATTGACGGGAACTCTTTCCAGAGAAATAGGACATTTTCTGGAAGTGAGAGGAGTCGGTATAGTTGATATTCAAAAGATGTTCGGAATCCAAGCCGTAGGATTGAATAAAACCATTGAAACGGAAGTTGTTTTGATGCCGTGGCATGAAAATCTGGATTACGAACGAGTAGGTCAAAAAAATAATTATTCAAGTTACTTCGAAAAGAATATTCCGTTGATTAATCTTCCGGTTTCGCCGGGAAAAAATGTTTCGGTTATTATAGAAGTAATTGCCTTAAATCATATTTTAAAAACATTCGGGTATAATTCGGCGGAAGTCTTTATGAGAAGACTGGAAGAAGCAACCCAAAAAGGAAACATTAACTGATGATAAGAAAAAAAGTCGTAATTCAAAATAAACTCGGGCTTCATGCCCGTCCCTCTTCTTTGCTTATTAAACTTGCTCAAAATTTTCGCTCCGAATTTAAAATAGTAAAAGACGATATGGAAGTAAACGGAAAAAGCATTATGGGAGTAATGATGCTCGGAGCTCCTTGCGGCACCGAATTGGAATTGATAGCGGACGGAGTTGACGAAGAGTATATGATTGAAGAAATAGTCAATTTATTTGAGTCAAAATTTGACGAGGAATAAGATTAATTATGGAAAAAATTCTGGGATTGGGAATCTCTCCGGGACTTGCTTCCGGAAAAGCAGTTTTAACGAATACCGTAAATTTTAAAATAGATTATCGTCATATAGACGAAGATGAAAAGGTAAATGAATTAATAAAACTGGAAAAAAGCATTGAAAAAGTTGCTCTGGATATTCTTGATTTGATGAATAATCTTAACCTTTCGGAAGAAGATAAATTAATTCTTGCCACTCATAAAATGATCATAGAAGATCCTGATTTGCATAAAAATATCAAGAAGACGGTTGAAGAGGATTCTGTTTGTCTGGAGCATGCCGTTTACAAGCATTTTGAAGAAACTGTATCTCTTTTCGAGAAAATGGAAAATGACTTTTATGCTCAACGCTCGACAGATTACAAAGATGTCGGTAATCGTCTTCTTTCTGAGATTCTCGGAATTGAAGACAATATTTTGAAAAATATTTCAAAAGGCGACATAGCAGTTGCCGAAGAAATTTCTCCTTCCGTAATTCCGCAAATGGTTCATAAAGGCGTTGCCGCGATTGTTTCGGCAAAAGGCTCTGCAACGTCTCACTGCGCTATTTTGGCAAAATCAATGGATCTGGTTGCCATATTCGGCTTGGGTAACGGATTAAAAAAAATAAAAAACGGCGATATGCTTTGCGTTGACGGAACAACAGGAGAAATCATAAAAAATCCGACCGAAACATTTTTGGAGGATTGGGAAAACAAAATTCGCAACGGCATTATCGATCGGAACAGACTTTTGGCGTTAAAAGATTTGCCGGCCGAAACCAAAGACGGAATTACCGTAAAAATAAGAAATAATATAGAATTTCCCGAAGAAACTGAACAGGTTATAAAATACAACGCCGAAGGAATAGGACTTTTCAGAACAGAATTTGTTTTTCTGGAAAAACATAAACTTCCGAACGAAGAAGAACAATACCTTATTTACAAAGATATTTTAGAAAAAGTAAAACCTGCTCCGGTTACTTTCAGAACAATGGATATAGGCGGAGACAAACTTTCTCGTCTTATAAGCATGCCTAAAGAAGTAAATCCCAATCTCGGTTGCCGAGGAATCAGACTTTCTCTTGAACACAAAAATTTATTTAAGACTCAATTGCGAGCAATTCTCCGAGCAGGAAAAGGTTATGACCTAAAAATAATGTTCCCCATGATAGGAGCAATGAACGAGTTGGATGAAGCCAAAAGAATATTGGCAGAATGCTCTGCGGAACTTTCTGCCGAGAAAAAAGAACATAATCAAAACTATAAATGCGGAATAATGATTGAAGTTCCGGCAGCGGCTTTGCTTGCCGACAAATTTGCTGAAGAATGTGATTTTTTCAGTATCGGAACCAATGATCTGATTCAATACACGGTCGCCATCGACAGAAACAGCGAACAGGTTCAAAAGTTTTACGATCCCTATAACCCCGCCGTTCTCAGATTATTGAAATTTGTTGCCGAAAAAGCTCGGGAAGCGGGAATACCCTGTTCGGTTTGCGGAGAAATTGCCTCTGATCTGAAAATTACGCCTTTCCTTTTGAAAGCCGGAATATCCGAATTGAGCGTAAATCCCAACATGACTTTGCAGCTGAAAGAAAGGATACGCAATCTTGATCTTTCCGAATACGAAGATCTTGATGAAACCGTGTGCGATAAAACTTATTCTTCCGAGATTGTCGAATATTTAAAAAATTTATGAAAAATTGCATTTTAATTTTCTGTCTTATTTTTCCGCTTTTCCTGAGAGGATTTTCCGTTAACGAAAATTTTTCGGCGGTTCCGTCCGGAGGTTACAGCGAAGAAACCGGCATGATGATCGGAGGCGTTATTGTTTATTCGGGCGAAAGAGAATTTGCGGGTTATGCGCCTTCCTCAAAAAATGCCGTATTTCAGGTATTGTACTCGTTTAAAAAACAAATTACATCCAACATTATCTTTTCCGGAACGCTAAAATCTCTCAATATTTTTGATCGGGTAAAACTTAAATTAAAAAAATGGCCCGAAGATTTTTACGGTTTCGGAAACTCCTCTCCCGAAAAAAATATCGAAAAATTTACTTTGGGCGAAGCTGAACTGAGAAATGAAGCTGTGCGTTATTTAAACGGAGAATTTAAAATAAGTCTTATCAACTCTTTTGATTTTGTTAAACTGAGAAATCTTGAAGATGACGGTATTCTTATTAATCTGTCAGAAAAACAAAAAAGTTACTTCAATGTCGGATTCGGTTCCGGAGTTGAATATGACACGAGAGATGATGCTTATTATCCGGTTTCCGGCGTTTTGCTGAAACTAAACTGGATTAACTTTTCAAAGGATCTGCTCTCCGATTTCGGTTATGATGAATATCTTGCGGATTTTCGTTACTATATGCCTTTTGGAAAAAGAACCTTGTTGGGCAGTCAATTTATGATTAACTTAAAAACCGGAAGCGTTCCTTTTTCTCAATTGTCTAAACTCGGTAAGGAAATGCGAGGTTACAGAAGCATGCAATTTATAGACAAAGGCATGTTGCTTTACAGAACCGAGTTCAGAAGTTTTCCGTTTTATGCCGAAGCTTTGCGCAAATACGGTTTTGTCGTTTTTGTCGAGACAGGTCAAGTATATGACAAGCTTATAAATATTTCCGAAAATAAAATGCATTTTTCTTACGGCGCCGGTTTCAGGTTTAAATTGGTAAAAAACGAAGACATAAATTTGAGGGCGGATTTTGCGTTAGGCGATAAAGGATTAAATTTTTCTATTTCCGCTCGGGAAGTGTTTTAGATTAAAAATAAATTGAGGGAATAATGCAATCGGCAATAAAAACATCGCAATTAAGAAAGATATATAATATGGGAAAAGTAAGCGTGGAAGCCTTAAAAGGCGTAACCGTCGAGATAAAAAAAGGCGAATTTACGGCAATTACAGGTCCGTCAGGTTCCGGAAAATCAACTTTGATGCACATTCTCGGATGTCTTGATTCTCCGACTTCCGGCTCATATATTTTGGACGGAGAAGAGGTTTCCGGAATGTCAAAAAGCAAATTGGCTAAAGTCAGAAATTTTAAGATAGGATTTATTTTTCAAACATTTAATTTGCTTCCCCATATAAACATACAAAAAAATGTAGAGCTTCCGCTTATGTATGCGGGAGTTTCAAGTTCCGAAAGAGCCAAAAAAGCTGCTGCGGTTTTGGAAAGCGTCGGATTGGGAAATCGTCTTAAACATAAACCTTCCGAACTTTCGGGAGGTCAGCGCCAAAGAGTGGCGATTGCCAGAGCGGTAATCAATAATCCTGCCATAATTCTGGCTGATGAACCGACCGGAAATCTGGATACCGGTTCCGGAAAAAATATTTTAAGAATATTCACGGAGCTTCATGAAAAGGGGCATACCATAGTTATGGTTACTCATGATCGAGAAGTTGCCAAATACGCTGACAGGGAAATTCGGATAGTGGACGGAGAAACCGTAAATGGCAATCTCGTTTAAAGAAAGTGTTTTTGTCGGATTACAGGATTTTTGGTTACGAAAAATACGGAGTTTTATTACCGTCTTCGGAATTATTTTGGGAACCATGTCCATCATCGTTATATTGTCTCTGGTTAAAGGAATCAATAATTATTCAACCGGTTTTATGATGGCAAACGGCGGTTTAAAGCGCATTAACGTCAATATTAATCGAGAATATGAAAATCCCAAAAAATTAAAAGAATATTTGGAATGGAGCGAATTTGAATTTTTAATGTCGAAGTTGCCGGAAGCGGAAAATTTTGATGCCAAAATCAGAAATTGGGGACAAATCTCTTACGGACAAAATAAATATAATTGTTCCGTTTCGGGAGTTTTGCCGGGCATGAGCAAGGTTGAAGAATGGGATGTCTCCGCAGGACGTTTTATAAAAAATTATGATGCGCAAAAAGCAACCAATGTGATAGTCATCGGTTCAGAAATAAAGAAACGGCTTTTCGGCAATAAAAATCCCGTCGGCGAATATATAACTGCCAAAAAACAGCGTTTCATGGTTATCGGAGTAATGGAACACAGATATTTAAAGAAAATGGCAGGAGACTTCGGCAGTAAAAACAGTCTCGCTTATCTGAACAGAAGGGCTTTTATTCCTCTGTCAACCATGATAAAAAGAGTTTCTCCAAACCGTAAAATACAATCTTTATCCGTAAGAATAAAAGATCCTTCGCAAGCTTTGGAAGTACAAAACAAACTTGAAGATCTGCTTCTTAATTTGAGACGGGGCGAACCTGTTTTTGAAATTGAATCCAATAAAGAAACAATGGAATCAATGAAGAAAAATTTTAAATACTTTTATATCATCTCTTTTCTGTTAAGCGGTATTTCTCTTATTGTCGGCGGTATAGTTATAATGAATATCATGCTTGCAACCATTCAAGAAAGAACCCGGGAAATAGGAATACGTTTGGCGACGGGAGCCAGAAGAAGAGATATATTTATTCAATTTTTGGTGCAGGCTGCGGTAATTACTTCCATCGGCGGAATTATCGGAGTTTTTCTGGGATTTTTTATAAAAAACACCGTAAGTAAATTTATCGGGATTGATGCTTTAACGGATTTTTACATGGTTATTCTGTCCGTTTCCGTATCTGCCGGAGTCGGTTTGATTTTCGGAATAATTCCCGCTGTGCGAGCTGCCAACCTCGATCCTGTCAAAGCATTGCGTCATGAATAGCATTAATCGAGCGGTTGATTTTTTCCTTAAATATAAAAAAGAATTTTCCAAACAGGGAATTTTCAAAGAAGCTTCGGCATTATCGTTTATTACTTTGACCGGGATGATACCGTTTACGCTTTTTATCCTATTTTTTATTCCCGAAGTTGCCGGTTTTGATTCCGGTATGCTTGAAAATCTTTTAATAAAAGTAATGTTGCCTGCATCGGCTCAAAAAATAATCCATATTTTAAAATCTTCCGTCGGGAATAATTCAACTTACAATATTATGACCTTGAGTACTGTATTGATAACTTCAATTTTTCTTTTTTTGACGGTTAACAGAACTTTTGATAAGATTTTATATACGTTTGAGCATCACCGAAAAGAACATTTAACGGTCAGAATTGCCAAATTCTTCGGCATGTTGATTTTGGGGTTTGTCTTTACCGCCGTTATCTTTTCATCCGGTTCTATAACCCTTATTTCGCAATTTCTGGATATTCCTGTTTTGAAAGTAACCCTGGATTTAATTTTGCCTTTTTTGCTTTTATTTATTATTCTTCTTGTCGGATTCTCTTTTATTCCCGGTATGCAGGTAAAAAAAAGCGTTGTCTTTATAAGTTCTTCCGTAACCGCCTTTTTATGGCTTGCCGTAAAATTTATTTTTAATTATTATATTACTTATCTTACTGATTTTAAGATATTGTACGGGGTTTGGGCAAGCATACCGGCTTTCATGATTTGGATTTACATAAATTGGATTATTATTCTGAGCGGAGTTATTTTGATTGCCGTCTTGGAAAAAAGGAACGAGTATTCCATTCCAGAATTACATCAATCGGAAAATAAGAAAACCGCTGTTTTTACTTTGCAATATCAAAGCGACAGCGATAATATAAAACTCACCTCAGATGACAGAACAAAAATTTCCAAGATTATAAATTTAATTGCCGAGGAACTTGAAGATAATGAATAATAAAGTGAAAATTCTGGTAATTGACGATGATGAAAGACTCTTGAATTTGCTGGAAGAGGCATTGTCGTCTTACAATTATAAAACCTATACTAAAACAGATCAATCGGAAGCTCTTGCCCTTATTTCCGAAGTAAATTTTGATTTGGTTTTGACTGATTTTATGATGCCGGGTCTGAACGGATTGGAAATGATTCGCAGAATAAAAGAAATTAATGCGGATTTGCCCGTTATAATGATTACCGGAGCGGGTGATATGGATACTGTCATGAAAACTTTTAAAGCAGGGGCATATGATTACATAAAGAAACCTTTTAAATGGCAGGAACTGATTATAACCATTCAAAAAGCTTTAGAAAAACACGCTCTTATCCTGAAAAACAAACAATATCAGACCGAATTGGAAAAACTGGTAAAAGAACAAACCGCAAAATTGGAAAAAACCAATAAAAGATTGGAAAAAACCAACGAAAGACTGGAAAAAAATATGTGGGGAACCGTTCTTGCCATGATAAGCGCTTTGGAAGCAAGCGATTCATATACTTTCGGTCATTCGGAAAGAGTAACGGCTATAAGTCTTATTATTGCTCGACAAATGAGGTGCGACGAAAGATGTTTTAATTTTCTGCGTCTCGGGGCTGTTTTGCACGATATAGGAAAAATAGGTATAGATAAGAATATTTTGAATAAAAACGGAGTTTTAACGGAAGAAGAAGGTAAATTGCTGAAAACTCATCCTGAAATAGGTTATAATATTATCAAAACTTTGGATCACGATGAGGAAGTATTTCGCATAGTCAGGCAACATCATGAAAGATTCGACGGAAAAGGTTATCCTGACGGTTTAAAAGGCGATGAAATTTCGTATTTGGCAAAAATAGTCTCTATTGCGGATACTTACGATGCCATGACATCTGACCGCCCTTACAGAAAAGCATTAAGTCACGACATTGCCGTAAAAGAAATAAACCGGGGAAGAGGAACTCAGTTTGATCCTGATACGGTTGATGCATTTAACAAAATAGAAAAAATATTGGAGAGCAAGGACCATTTTAACGGCTCTTTCATTGAACATTTATCATATTAAAAGAGGTGTATTTATGAAGAAAAAAGCATTGATCAGCGTTTCGGACAAAACCGGCGTTGTTGATTTTGCCAAAAAACTGGCAGCGTTGGACTTTGAAATTTTATCGACCGGAGGAACTGCCGAAATTTTGGAAAACGCGGGAATAAAAGCAGGCAGGATTTCTGATATTACGGGATTTCCGGAAATAATGAACGGAAGAGTAAAGACTTTGCATCCTAAAATTCACGGCGCTATTCTTGCCGACAGAGACAATAAAAATCATCTTGAAGAAGCTGAAAAACTGGGAATAGAAATGATTGACCTGGTTTGCGTAAACCTGTATCCTTTTGAACAAACAATTGCCAAAGAAAATGTCTCTTTGGACGAAGCTATAGAAAATATCGACATCGGAGGACCGACTATGGTTCGTTCCGCTGCCAAAAATTTTCGCCACATTGCAATTGTAACAAATAAAAACGATTACGAACCGATCATAAAAGAATACGAAGAAAAAGGCGAGCTTTCTTTGGAAACGAAACAACGTCTTGCTTTCAAAGCTTTTGCTCATACTTCCGCTTACGATGCTGCCGTTACTGATTATTTTTACTCTGTTTCGGGAGATTCGATTAATCCGGAATTTCGCGCCGTTGCAAGTTTAAAGGAAGAATTGCGTTACGGAGAAAATCCCCATCAAAAAGCGGGTTTTTATCAAAAAGGCAAGAACGAACTTTGGAAACAATTGCACGGTAAACCTTTGTCTTACAATAATTTTCAGGATATGGACGCAGCGTTGAATATAATTTCTAAATTTACCGAATTGCCTTCTGTCGCCATCATAAAGCATACTAATCCTTGCGGAATATCCCAAGCTGAAAATCTTACGGAAGCATATCAAAAAGCTTTTGCAACAGACACTTTGTCTCCTTTCGGCGGGATCGTAATTGTCAACAGACCGCTTGATATGACAACGGCATTGGAAATTAACAAAATATTTACGGAAATAATTTTGGCTCCGGATTTTGAAGACGGCGTATTTGAACGTCTCGCCAAAAAGAAAAATCGTCGCCTGATAAAATTTAATCCCGAAAAACTTATTAAAGGCGAAAACGATAAACAGGCTGTATCCTGTCTGGGAGGATTTTTGGTTCAGGATCGGGACAGCAAAAGGGATGACGAGAGAAATTGGAAAGTCGTAACCGAACGTAAACCGACGGAAGAAGAAATGCAAGCGTTGAAATTCGGTTGGAAAGCCGTTGCCGTTTTAAAATCAAACGCTGTTGCTTTCTCAGATAAAAACTCGACTCTCGGATTGGGAATAGGGCAAACCAGCAGAATAGATTCTGCCGAAATTGCCGTTTCCAAAGCCGAAAAATTCGGGATTAGCCTGAAAGGCGCAATTTGCGCGTCTGACGCTTTTTTCCCTTTCAGAGACAGTATCGATAAAATTGCCGAGATCGGAATTGTTGCCGTTATTCAACCGGGAGGATCAAAAGGTGATCAGGAAGTAATCGAAGCATGCAACGAATACGGAATTGCCATGATCTTCACGGGAATGCGCCATTTCCGTCATTAACGGGCAAGAAAAATATAATCAATTTAACAGATCTTCAAATCGGAAAGTTTTCAAATATTCGTAATCGGGATTTTTGAAATTGTCTGTTTTGAAAATTATTCCGGCAACATCGAAACCGCTGAATATTTTAACGGTTTCGATGTTTTCCCGGATCATTTGTTCATCGGTTCCGTTTATATCGTTAAAAATTATTTTTGCCGGTTTTAAGTTATTGGAAATCAGTTCTCTGACGGAAAGCAAGGTATGGTTTTGCGTTCCCAGTCCGGCTCTTCCCGTTAAAACAATGCGAGGCTGTAAATCTTTTATCAAATCAATCATAAAGTGTTTTTCGTCAATAGGGACCAGTAAACCTCCGGCTCCTTCCGCAATGATTAATTCGTGTTTACGGCTAAGAGTTTTTATTTTTTTTAAAGTTTCCTCATAATTTATTTTCAAATTATCGTCCCGAGCCGCAAAAAGCGGAGCTTTAGGATTTCTGAAGCAGTTAAGAACCGAATTTTCGGGATTTTGCCCTTTTAATTCTTTAACGTTTTCATAAATTGTTTTTGCGTCGCTGTACTTGTCGAAAGCATTTTTGCATCCGGTCTGAAAAGGTTTCAGATAAAAAGGTTTTTTGCCTGTTTTATAAAAATACTGCATCAGCAATAATGATACGTAAGATTTTCCGACATCTGTATCGGTGCCGGTTACGAAAATAATTTTACCCATAAAATCTCCTGTTCTTCTTTTATGCGGTGAGCGGCTGATAAAAAAAACGACTCTCAATGTTTTTTTTATTTTATGGCAAGAAAGGTGTCAAGAACAGGATTCAATAAAAATAATTATTTCAGTTTTAATATGAATTTATCGTTAATTAAAAATGTTTTTCCTTCTGAAAAAAAAAGAGATTATTGCTTCTTTTGCTTGCTGTCTTTTTGATAAAAAATTACTTGTTGTTTAAAATTATGTCTGTCTGCGGTCTTCTGAACACTTTATAAAAGGATATTGACGCAGGATTATTCGGATAAAAAAATGGCGTAATTTTTTATATTTTACAGAAGGAATTAATTTTTTTATTAACGCTGTTTAAGAGGATTGTCATGGAAATTATCGGGTCGTTAATCTTATTTCTTGTTTTTATTTTTGTTTATTCCGTTATTGTCGAAATTTTTGTCATGCTTTTCAGGATTACGGGGCTTACCGATGAGAAGGCTCGATTTCAAGTTATATCTATGCTTACAAACAGCGGTTATACAACGAGAGAGGCTGAACTGGTTGTAAATTCTCCCAAAAGAAGGAAGCTTGCCGGTTTTGTTATGATTTTCGGTTACGCTTTTACGGTAACCATTGTTTCAACCGTTGTGAACATATTTTTGCAATTTCGTCATACCGCAACAGGCGGAGCAGTTGCTTTTATTCCCATGATAATAGCCGTAATCACTATGCGTTTATTGGTAAAAAAAACAAGGATAATCAGCTCTTTAATCGATAAAATTATCAAAGAGACAGCTTCAAGATTTGTGTATAACGAAAACTTTAATCAGATAATCATTATGGATGATTACGGAGATCTCGTTATTGCCAAAATAGAGTTGGTAATTATGCCTGAAGAACTTAAAAACATTAAATTGAGTAAAAGCAATATTCGAAGAGAACACGGGATAAACGTACTTCTGAAGAGTACTTCGGAAGGACGGTTTATTCCCCAAGGAGACACAACTTTTGAACTGAGAGATACCGTTTTGGTTATGGGGTCAAAGAAATCAATTAAAAGAGTGTTTGATCTGAAAGAAGACAAATATTTAACGTAGAATGCTTTCCGAAAAAAAATCCCTTCGCCTTATGACGAAGGGATGACATTGTTTACATTTTTTTCAGATACTCTATCATTTTTTCAATATCTGTTTTAAAGTCCGGAGAAACCGTAACTTCCATATAACGTTCATTCCCTTTTTTTACGGTAGAATAATTGCATCTTCCTTCCAGAGACTCAAACAAAAATCCGGCTGTTACATATTCTTTGGAAGGTATTCGGAGCCAATAACGGTCGCAACCGTCCGGCAATTCTGTTTTCTTGAATATTTCTATTTGCATTACAGTTCCGGTATGGCGTGTCTCAATACTTCTTCCAGTTTCTCTGTTCCTATGATTTCCAGATTTTCTTTGATTTTATCGTTTACTTCTTCGAGTTCCGGAATATTTTGCGCGGGAATCAATACTGTTTTTATTTCGGCTCGTTTGGCAGCCATAAGTTTTTGTTCCAATCCTCCTATGGGCAGAACATCTCCGCAAAGAGTGATTTCTCCCGTCATGGCAACATCGTATCGTACTTTTTTGCCTGACAATATGGACACTAAAGCCGTTGTTATGGTTACGCCGGCAGAAGGACCGTCTTTCGGAATTGCTCCTTCCGGTATATGAATATGGATATCCGTATTTTTGTAGAAATCGCTTTTGTAACCGTATTTCTCTGCATTTTTTCTGGCAAAGCTGTAAGCTGCTTCAGCCGATTCTTTCATGACGTCTCCGAGTTTTCCGGTTAATTTTAATTTGCCTGTCCCTTCCATTTTCAGGACTTCTATTTGCAGAGTTTCTCCGCCCAGAGCAGTCCATGCCAAACCTGTTACCGCTCCGATTCGGTTTTCTTTGTTGATTTTATTGTTTTTCAGTTTTTCGACGCCGAGATAGTCTTTGATGTTTTCCGGCGTAAGAGTAAACTCTTTTTTCTCTTCACATTCCACAAATTCGGTTATTATTTTACGGAAAACTTTGCCGATTTGGCGATTCAGGTTTCTTACGCCTGATTCTTTGGTATAATTTTCGATTATTTTTTTTACGGCTTCTTTTTGCCAATCTATAGTTAAACCGCTTCCGAGGATCTCGTGTTCCATTATTTGTTTTGGAATGAGATGTTCTTCCGCAATATGTATTTTTTCAAAAGCGGTGTAACCCGGCAATTGAATAACTTCCATTCTGTCCAAGAGAGGACCGGGGATCGAGGAAACGGAGTTTGCCGTGGTTATAAAAAGAACTTTGGACAAGTCATAGTCAAAATCAAGGTAATGATCCCTGAAAGAATTATTCTGTTCCGGATCAAGAACTTCCAGCAATGCTGATGCCGGATCTCCTCTGAAATCAGAACTTAATTTGTCTATTTCATCCATCATTATGAGAGGATTTACGGTACCGGCTTTTTTCATGCTTTTTATAATAACTCCCGGAATTGATCCGATGTAAGTTCTGCGATGTCCCCTGATTTCGGATTCATCTCTTACGCCGCCGAGACTTATGCGAACAAATTCTCTTTCCAGCGCTTCGGCAACCGATTTTCCCAAAGATGTTTTGCCTACTCCCGGAGGACCGACCAAGCATAATATTTGACCTTTAACTTTTTTTGCCATTTTCATCACGGCAAGATGTTCTATAATTCTTTCTTTTACTTTTTTCAGTCCGTAATGATCTCTGTCGAGTATATTGCGAGCTTCTTTAATGGAAAAAACGGTTTTCTCAGGCTGTTCCCACGGAATATCGCAAACCCAGCTTAAATATGAGGTTGTAACCGCATATTCGGGAGATTGGGAAGAAATTCTGGACAGCTTGCTTAATTCTTCTTCCACTCTTTTCTCGGCTTCTTTATTTAAATTAAGTTTTGCCGCTTTTTCCTTGAACTTGATGTAGTCGGCTGCTGAATCAATGCCCAGCTCTTTGTGGATAACTTTTAACTGCTCGTGCAGATAGTAATCTTTCTGAGCTTTGTTCATGCGGCTTTTTACTTTTTTATCTATTTCTTTTTCTAATTTTAAGATTTGTGTTTCTGAATCTATATGGTTTAACATTTCCCATAGCGCGGTTTCTATGTCTTCTATTTCAAAAAGTTCTTGTTTTACGGTTACGCTCAGTTTTGAGTGAGACAGAACCAAATAGAAATAAATCATAATTCCGGAATATTCATCGACTGTTTCAATATCGTTATTCGGAACTGATTTTGCATATTTTGCGTAATTTTCGTAAGATGCCGAGAAACGTCTTATTAAGGCATGAAATTCAGGAGTTCTTTCCGGTTCGACAAGATTGCTTTCAATGTATCCGGCTTTCAGCATTTGAGATGTTCTGTAAAAACGTTTTACCGTTATTCTGGACGTTCCTTCCGCCAAAATGCGAATATTTCCGTTCGGTAATCGGAAAATTTGCAGTATTCTTGCTGCCGTTCCTACTCTGTACATATCTTCCGCTTTAGGATTGGCGTCAGATTCGCTGTTTGACATTTGAGTTATGCATAAAATTTGTTTATCGTCCATATAACTCTCTTCCACGGCATTTATCGTGGCGCTTCGTCCCACTAAAATCGGGGTAATTATTCCCGGTAAAATAATGGTTTCGCGGAGAGGAATAACGGGCAATACTTTATTTTTATTTTTTTTGTTGTCGTTATCTTTTTTTGCAGTCATTTGACCTCCGTTTGAAAAATCAAATTTTGGATGATGATAAGTTATGTCAATCACTTTCCGGCAATCAATCAAAAAGAGCGCTATTCTCTTCTTGTCGTTCTTTTCTCAAGTTTAAATAAACCTAACATTTTCTTGCTGAAAGGCAAATTTGACGCATATTATTTTTTGTATTAAAGCTCTTTTTTTTCTGATTCCTTTGTTTTTTTATTTAAATTTGAATAATCGGAGAATAAGCAAATTTCGGCTGATCGGGAGACCGGCGCAATCTTCAAAACATCTCTTTCTTCGATTGATTAAATTATGCTTTTTTGGCAGAAAATTATCCGGTTTATTTATAATTGCCGGCTGTCTGCCCTGTTTCGATTATTTGTTTGTACACAGCTGAAAACAATTTTTTATTTCTCAATTATGATTACAATAAACTTATGTATTTTTGTTTCATTCCATCGGTTAACTTTATTGCTGTTTTACGGACTTATCCTGTTTATTTTAAAGCTGATTTTTCGGTATAATCCGAATTATTGTTTTTTTTCGATATTTTTGCTTATTTATTTTGACAAGAATATGTTTTTTTTTCATTTTGCCTTAAATATTTAGCTTTATTTGACATTATCATGAAAGATATTTTGTTGCAAATTTTATAACTTGTTTTTTTATAAAAAAGTTAAATCTGTTATTTGGATGAAAATTAATATTGTCTGAGGGAAATATGAATATAAAATTTAAAGATGTTAACAGCGGTATAGTGGAAGCAAGAGCGGTTATTGAGATTGCGCCGGGAATTCTGTTGAACGAAGTAACTGTTTTGAGACGAAATAACCAAATTCAAATAGAACTTCCTAAAAAGAGTTTTAAGGGAAAAGCCGGCAAGGTTCATTTTCTGGATATAATCAGTTTTGAAGACGAAAATCGCAAAACATTATGGCTGATGGAGATAAAAGAAGCCTATTTTGAATGGCGAAAAGAAAACAAAAAAGTATTGGTTTATGAGTCTGACAGAAGTTAACAAAAAAATAAAAGAACGTGTTTTTTTAGTCGGAGTGATTACTCCCGGAACCGATTTGCAAGAATACGACGAAACCGTTTCTGAACTGGAAAGTCTTTGCGAAACCGCAAATGCCGTTGTTGTCGGTAAAGCAGTACAGAAACTTAACAAAATAAATTCGGCAACGTTTGTCGGTTCCGGAAAGTTGCGAGAAATTATCGAACAAAAAGATGATCTTAAATTCGATACTCTGGTCTTTAATGATAATCTCAGTCCGTCTCAGGCAAGAAATATTGCTGAAAGAGCAAAGTGCAATGTTGTGGACAGAACCGAATTGATTCTGGATATTTTTGCTCAACATGCCAGAACCGGTCAATCTCGTTTGCAGGTTGAATTGGCTCAGCTGGAATATAATTATTCGCGCCTTCGCAATATGTGGCAGCATTTGTCTCGCATTGAGGGCGTTATGGGTTCTAAAGGTCCCGGAGAAAAACAAATCGAATTGGACAGACGAGAAATAAAAAAAAGGATAGTTATTCTTAAAAAAAGATTGAAAGACATAAAAAAAGAAACGATTATAAAAAGAAATAAAAGAAAAAAATATTACAATATTGCTTTTGTGGGTTATACGAATGCCGGAAAATCAACTTTATTCAATCGTTTGACCGGGGAAAATATTTATGCGGACGATAAATTGTTTGCGACTTTGGATTCCACTGCCAGGAAACTTTATTCCAAAACAGGGAAGAAGCTGGTTGTCAGCGATACGGTCGGTTTTATTCGGAAATTGCCTCATCAGCTGATCTCTTCTTTTCATTCCACTTTGATGGAGGTTACCGAAGCGGATATGCTGATTCATGTTGCGGATATTTCTCAAGCTCGGGTTTTGGACACGATAAATGCGGTAGAAAACGTTTTGAAAGAGATAAATGCATGGGACATTCCCACGTTGACGGTTTTCAATAAAAGCGATCTTCTTACCGGTCTTAAGCCGGCTTTTTTGAAGAAAAAACTGAAAACTATGTATCCTGACTCTGTTTTTATATCGGCAAAATATGATGAGACGATCAATGCGGTAACAGAGGCGATTGAAAAAGCCGTGAATCGTTTGAATCAATGCGCGGAGTTGAAAGTTCCCGCCGATATGGGCGGTTTGATTTCTTTTATTCATGCTAATTCGGAGGTTTCCGAAAAAGAATTTTGCGACAAAGAAAATGCGTGGATTATTAAATTGAGGATAGAACCTGATGTTCTCGGGAATATAAAAAAACAAATTGAAAAACATAACGTACTGAAAAGTATAAAGAGTTGAAAACATTAACGGAGGAAATTATGATTTCTGATTTTGAACAAATTTTGTCGGACAGCTGTAAAGGCATGAAGAGATCTGCAATCAGAGAATTGCTTAAACTTACTGCCAAACCTGAAATTATCTCTTATGCGGGCGGATTGCCTTCGCCGGACTCTTTCCCGGTGGAAGAACTGAAAAAAATAGTTGCGGAAATGATGGAAACCGAAGCTGCCTCTGCTCTGCAATACGGTTCTACCGAAGGAGACATGAAACTTAGGGAAGCCTTGGTTAAATATTATAACGAAAACGAAAATCTTAATATTACCGTTGATAATCTCATTATTACTACAGCTTCTCAGCAGGCTCTTGATTTGGTAGCCAAAATATTTATCAACAGAGGCGATAAGGTTATAGTAGGTCTTCCCTCTTATCTCGGAGGCTTGAGCGCTTTTAACGCTTACGGAGCCAAAATGACCGGAGTATCTTTGGATGATAAAGGAATGAGAGCGGATGAACTCGAAAAAACTCTTGCCGAAATGAAAGCAAAAGGAGAAAAACCTAAGTTTATCTACATTATTCCCGATTTCCAAAATCCCGCCGGAATAACCATGCCGCTTGAAAGAAGGAAAGAAATAATAGACATTGCTCACAAATACGATGTCCTTATTCTGGAGGACAGTCCTTACAGAGAGCTTCGTTTTGAAGGCGAACCGCAAGATATGCTTTACAAAACAGACGGAACCGGTCATGTCATTACTTTGGGAACGTTTTCAAAAATATTTGCTCCCGGTTTCAGAATCGGCTGGGTAATCGCTCATCCCAAAGTTGTCGATAAAATCGTTATGGCAAAGCAGGGAACAGATTTGTGTACTCCTCCTTTTACTCAGAGAATAGCTGCCAGATACGTTGAATCCGGAATTATGTCTGAAAAGATTAAAGATATTATTGAACTTTACAGGGAAAAGAAAGACATTATGCTGGATACTCTTGAAAAAGAAATGCCTGAAGTCGTAAAGTGGACTGTGCCCGAGGGCGGATTGTTTCTTTTCATTACTTTGCCGGATTACATGGATGCGGAAGCTCTTTTCAAGGTTGCCATTGAAGAAAATGTGGCATTTGTTATGGGGACTTCATTCTATTGCAACGGTAAAGGCAGAAATACCATGCGTCTTAATTTCTCTTATGCAAGCAAAGAAAACAACAGAATAGGAATCGAACGTTTGGCAAAAGTCATCAAAAGCCAAATGAAATAACCGTTTAATATTTTTTGAGGGGCGAAAGCCCCTTTTCGCAATCAACGGAGCCGTTATGAAAAAAATTTTAGTTGCGGAAGACGAACCTTTAATGCGAGAGGCTCTTTCCGAATTTCTTTCTATGTTTTCTTATCAACCGGAATTGGCGGAGGACGGAAAAGCCGCCTGGGAAAAATGGCGTTGCGGAAAGTATGATTTGCTTATTTCCGATATCAATATGCCTAATATGAGCGGAATAGAACTTTTAAGACAGGTTAAGGAAGAAAAGCCCGATTTCCCCGTTATTTTGATGACCGGCGTTAATCTTAAAAAAGCTAAAGAAAGAGCTCGTCATTTTAAAGCTGATTTTTTATTCTGCAAACCTTTTCCGATGAAAAATCTGATTTCGACCATTGAGGGTATTTTTAAGGAGCAGGATTGATAACATTTTATAAAAAAATATTTTTTTTATTTATTCTCTCGTCTTTTTTTATTTTTCCCGTTAACGGTAAAAAGAACGGATACAGCCATGATGAAAGTGAATTTTATCTGCTTTCAAAGCAAAATTTTGCTCCTTTTGAATACCGCAATAAATCGGGTCGATTATCAGGAAAGAATATAGAACTTTTTCGGAAAATAAGCTTAAATGCGGGAAAAAGTCCTGTGCTTTTAAGCGAACCTCTTCCCGGAAAGCCGATTTTCTCTTTTTTTTACGGAGACGAAAAACCTGTCGGTAAATTCATCACCGAACCGGTTTATAAAATTAATTTTATTTCTCTTAAACAAAATAAAAATAAAAAGAATAAAAATATTTACAGCTTAAATCATCCGACAATCGTAAAGAAATTGAATTTATCGGACGAGGCAGATTATCGATTTTATGACAATAAACTTGATTTGTTGCATGATTTTGAGAGTGATCCTTACGGTATAATCGTTATTGACGAAGACGAATTTAAACAACTTGAAAATATTTCGGAATATGACGTCGAAAAATATATTGTCGAAAATAACTTCGAATCCCTTAATGCTCGCCTGCAAACAGATGAAAAGTATTTTTTTGTCGGAGAGGAGATCAATTCTGTTTTGCGAGATCTTCGCAAGAAAGATAAAACAGACGAAAATAAAAAAAAATCCTTAAAAAGCATTTTCTCTTTCCCCGTAAAATATAAATTTCGGATTATCGGATTTATTATTTTTGCCTACATGCTTTTTACCGTTTATCTGGGAGTGAAGCTTCTTGTTGCGCGAAGTTCTTTTGTTTTGCAGAGAGAACGAAATAAGCTTAAAGTTGAAAAGCTCGGTTCTGATTTATATGCTGCCGAAACCGCTTTGCAGGAGATTAAGAATTCCGAGAAAACGCTTTTGAATTCAATCGGTAATATCATTATTTTTATTGATGCCGATGGAAATATTCTTTATGCCAATCAGATGTTGGAAAGTGAACTCGGGTATTGCAAAGATGATTGGACGAATATGAATTTGAAAGATTTTTTCCCGGAAGAAGAAGTTAATAAAATTTTGAATTTGTTTAAAGGAGACCGCAAATCTCAGAATTTGATTGATAACGAGATTTGTTTAACTTCAAAGTCGGGAATTAATAAAAATTTTATTTTTTCTTCCGGATTAATGAAAAGGGATGACGATAAATTTATAATTAATTGCAGCTTGCATGACATTACCGGAAAAAAAGAATTGGAAGTAAAACTGGAAAATTACGCCAATCATCTTGAAGATTTGGTTGAACAAAGAACCAGAAGCCTCAAAGATTCAGAAGAACGATTCCGAATGGTGGTAGAGCATACCAATGACGGAATTATTTTGGTTGAAAACGAAAAAATAATTTATTACAACAAAATTTTTTCGGATCTTACAAAAGAAAATTCCAATTCATTGGATAACGTCGGGTTAACGATTGATATGCTGGCATCCGAATCCGATAAAGAAAAATTATTGAATTGTTACGGACAGGTTCACAGAAAAGAAGAAAATTTCGTTCAGGCGGAAGTAAGAATGAAATTAGGAGATAAATTCTTTTATGCGAATATTAACATTACTTCCATTACCTTGGACGACAAAAAAACCGAATTGTTTATCGTAAGAGATATTACAAAAGAAAAATTGGCTGAAATGGAAAGAATCGAGAGAGATAAATTATTAACTGCTGCTCAATTTGCCGTTACAGCCAACGACGGTATAAATTCGCCTTTGAATTCGATTCTGGGATTTGCCGAAATGATACAAATAAAATACGGAGACTTTAAAGATATAGTCTCTTATACCGACAGTATCATGAAAAGCGTTAAAATAATTGAAAAATTATTGCATAAATTAAAATCAATGACGGAAATTTCATTGAAGGACTACAAATTGGAAAATATTAAAATGCTTGATTTGGAAAATAAAATTGAAAGCATTAAAGAGGGAAAAGAAAATGAACAAAATTAATGACGTTCTTTTTTTAAACAGAAAATCCTTGAAATACGGAAAATCGGTCTCCGGATTTATTCATAATCTCAATACTCCTCTCATGGGGATTCAGGGAAGGGTTGAATTGATGAAGTTTAAGAACCCGGAATTGAAAGGATTGGATCAAATTTTGAAGCAGACCGAGAAAATAAACGAGATAATATCTTCTATGGCGTGGATGATTGAGCTGGACAGAGATTCATCCGAAAGATCATTTTTGCAAATAGACGAAATTCTTAACGGCGTGAATGAATTTTTGAAAACAAACATGAAATATAAACACAGATTAAAGGTCTCTTTGCCCGAAAAAACAGGTTATATATGTCATGGAAATGCTAAATATTTTGTTAATGCTTTGCTTGAAATAATATTTTTTATTTTGGAAAACTGCGAAGAAAATTCTTCTTTGAATTTTTATCTTAAAGAAAAAAAAGAAAATGAAATTCAATTGATTATAAATTGCGAGCTTGAAAAACACGTTAAAATCGGAAGTTTCAAGCAGGATGACGTTAAAAATATCCCGGAATCAGAACTTGGGCTTTTTTACGCAAAAAAATATTTAAATATTTTTTTGCTTGATTTCGATTATTATGCTGAAGAATCAAGCTTTAATTTTTTCATTAATTTAGATACCGAAAATAAATATTTTGAAAAATCAGAAAAAATAACGGATGATGACGATGATGCGAATTTTAACGACATGTCGTCATTGTTTTAAAAATAAGAGGTGCTTATGAAAAATCTTATAAAAAAAACAGCTCTTTTGGGGGTTGTTTTGGTTTTTGTTCTTGCCGGATGCGAAAATACGGGACCGGACGAATATGATGCTCCTTATAACTTAAAAGTGTATAAGATAGCTCGCGATAAAATCAAACTGGAATGGACATATGATTCTTCCGATACGGATATTGTATATAAAATTGCCAGATTGGAAGGTGAAAATAACTGGAATAATCAATATTACGTCAGCGATGACAATTCTGCTGAGTTCATAGACGATATTCCTACCGATTCTTATACGGTTTATTCATATAAGGTAAAAGCTTTTTTTAATGAAAATGAAGACGAATCGGCTTTTTCTCAGGTTTGCGCTTATTTTTCTCCTAAAACAAAACCTTCTGATTTTAAAATAAAGCAACCTGCTCAAAATTTGGTTGAATTATCCTGGAAAGACAATGCCGTAGGAGAAAGCGGTTATAAAATAGATAAAAAAATCGGAGCAGGAGAATGGATGAAAGAATATGCCGAAACAGGAGTAAACTCTGTTGCATTTACGGATACCGTTGCTCCCGGTCAAGTTTTGGAGTACAGAGTTTATGCTTATTCGGGATTATCTAATTCTTTGACTTCCGCCGATAATATTAATCCTTCTTTTTTGGCTCCCGACAGCCTTAAACTTAATCAAATCTCTCGAGAACAAATTCAGGTTAAATGGCAATCGGAGAGCGAAGGAGCTGCCGGTTATGTTATAGAACGCAAGATAGGTTTGAAAAACTGGAATATTGCCGGTTATGCGGATCAAACCGAATTTACTGATTTTCTTGAAATTGAAGCAGGACTTATTTCTTACAGAATAAGAGCTTATACTGATATATCCGAGACAGACTCTTTGTTTTCCGGATACTCGGACACCGAATCTGTTTTATTCAATATAGAAAAAGCCGGAAGTTGCGATATTGAAGGGGAAGGTTATGATTTGTCTTTGAACGGAAATTATTTATACGTTGCTGCCGGTTATTCAGGAGTAATTATTTTTGATATTTCCAATCAATCCGATATTGTAAAAGCAGGAGAAATCAATAATATCCCGGGTAAAACAGTTTCCGTGGAATATCATGACAATATCTTATATACAGGGCAGACTCCGAGTCGTATTTCCCTTTATGACGTTACGGATAATTCTCATCCGGTATTTCTTAGAGAAACCGAAAGCGTTGATGTCCCTTATGATTTGAAATTTGCCGAGATAAATAATAATCCTTATCTCTTCGTTGCCTCCGGAGAAGCCAATCTCCTTGTTGTTGATGTTGATTTGACCAATCCTCTTAATCCCATGATAAAAAAAGAGGAAGATACCAGAGGAATCAGTTACGGATTGGCTTTGACGAACAATTTCCTTTTCCTTGCGAACGGTAACGACGGAGTTAAAAAATATAACGTTTCCGATCCTTTGAATCCTGAATTATTATTTTCAAATACCGGAGTCGGAGAAGTCAGAGAATGCGCTTATCATTCCGGTAATCTTTATTTGGCATCAGGAAATGCCGGAATGAAAATATTGAACGGATATAATTTAGAAAATATTTCTTATATAGAGACAAACGGAAATGTATGTTCGACGGACGGTAAAGGAAGTTTCGGTTATTTGGCTGATTCTGAAAAAGGTTTTATGACAGTCGATACAGGCAACTCGTCTCAACCGTTCATTAATGCTTTATTGCCTTACGATGAAGCCGTTAAAGTGTTGTCCAGCGATAATTACATTATTTTATTGCAAAGAAGCAAATTGAACCTAATTCAAGTTACCCCATAAAATTTCAGGAGCGATCACAATGAAAAAAATACTTTTTCCTCTAATATTTCTTTTCCTGGTAAATTTTTTGTCGGCTCAGAATACTGCTCCGACGCTTGCCAATCCCATCAGCGATCTTCAGATTAATGAAGACGAAAATTATTACGGCATTAACTTAAACCAAGTGTTTTTGGATACGGACGGAGATCTTTTAACTTTTACCGTTTCAGACGAACCTCATTTTGAAATAATCATTCAGAACGGTTTGGTTACGATTTATCCGGAAGAAAATTGGAACGGTACAGAAAATATTGTTTTTACGGCTGAAGATCCTGCCGGATTACAGGTTTCCGATCAATTCCAAATTACGGTTCTTCCGGTCAACGATCCGCCGATAGTTGTTGCGCCGGTTGATTATTTTTCCATTACTCCGACTTACGATGGGGGCGGTAACGTTGAAAGCGTTAATTCCCTTTTTGACTTGGATAATGTTTTCGACGATCCCGATTTAACTCTGCCGGGAGATGCTCTCAGCTTTGGGGTAAATTTTGATGCCGCTCAAATAAATGTCGCGATTAATCCCGATAACACGGTTCAATTTACGCCTGATCAAGAATTTTGGGGAACTTCTCCGGTTACCTTTACGGTTTCTGATAATGCCGGATTAACGGCGGAACATACTGTTGCCGTTTCGGTTATTTCTCCTCATGTCGTAAACGTATCGGTTACGCCTAATCCGTTTTCTCCTGATAATGACGGACAAAAAGATAATACGGAAATAAGTTATTATTTAAGCGGAAACGGAATTGCGTTAATAGAAATAAGTCAGACTTTTGCTCCGGGAGACGTTGTTTACAGAGCCGATATCCAAAGCTATGCCGGACTTAATGTTTTTGAATGGGACGGACACGGCAATATAAACGGATATAATGACTTGATTGACGGCAGTTACGGATTGAAGATAACAGTCGGCAACGAAGTTTATGAATGCGGTTTCAGTATTAAAATCGATACTCAGCCTCCGATTATAGATCTTATTTCAAGTTTCCCGAATCCGATTTCCCCTAATGATGACGGATACATGGATTTTCATCAAACATCTTTCAGAGCAGATGATGTGCGAACCGAGTATCTCGGCTTGGTAAGGGTTTGTCTTTACAGACCCGGCAATGAGCCTCCCGGAAATCAACTTTCCGACGGAACATTCAGAAGAGTTTGTTTTGTGGATGAAGAAAATCCGACTCAAGTTTTGAATGTTCAAAATTTGGATTTGTCTGTATTTGACGAGTTGACGGACGGCGGCTATTTGTTTTGGGAAAGATCCGACGATCATAATGTTACCCGAGACGGCAATTACGAAATTCAAGTTGCCGGATTTACGACGATGATAGGCAATAGGAATCGCTATAAGCTGGGAGATGTCGCTCATCCCGTTCACGGCGGAGAAATAGGCGTTCCGGTAATTGACGATTTTGAAGAAAATCAGGAAGACAATATCATAGGTTATGATTATTTGCGTTTGTTTGTCGTGGAAGGAAACGCTTCTTACAATGTTTATAAAGACGGCGGCGCTCCTTATTCTTTGAACAACCTTTATGAAGATTATTTCGGAGCTTTCCAAAATGTTGATCATCCCATGACCGTATCGCACCCCGGCGAAAAACTTCATCCCGGGTTTGCTTATATTATTACCATGCCCGGCTCTTATGAAATTCCTGATGAAATTATGCCTGACGGACGTTACATTTACCGTATCATTATTACTGATCAGGCAATGCACGCCAAGGAAGAAAACGGCGAAATACTGGTAAACAATTATCCCATTGAAGTAACGGCGGAGGTGGATCCGAATTGGATATCGCCCAACGGCGACGGCTTTGTCGATCATTCCGTTATTCAATACCAGATTACCGAAGACGGATTTGTTACCGTAAAAGTTTGGGATAAAAATAAAGAAAATCTTATCAGAACTTTGCGAGACGGATCGGAAACGCTTGAAAGCGGTTACATTATTTGGGACGGAACGAACGAATCCGGTCAGCCTGTCGCCAATAATACCGAAGACGAATTTTTAATCGAGATAACGGCGCAGGATAAAGATATTCAGGAAGATGTTGTCAGTAAGCATATCGAAATAAAGGTTGATGATTTGGGTCCTGAACCGGCAGAAATATCATCTCTTAACGGCAATTCTTTTGTTAATGAGAGTCTTTTTACCGTTTCCGGAATAAGCGATGACATAAGATCGGATATTATCCTTTATCAAAATAATGTAAACAAAGGCGTTGTCGGATCGACTCCCGAATTGCCCGGTTATTTTGAATTTGAAGTGCAACTTGAAGAAGGCTACAACGAAATCTATATCAAATTGCGCGACCCTGCTTACAATACGGGAGAAAATTCCAATACTCTTGTCATTAATTTGGATTCTTCTGCTCCTTCTGTCGAGATTGACAGTCCTGCTTCCGGAACCGTATTCAGGGAATATCCTATCAGAGTAAGCGCTGATATAGATGATTTTAACGGTATCGGAGTGGAGCCTTTGTCCGTAAAATTCGGATTTTCCATAAACGGAAACTCGCCTGTTTGGAAAAACGGTTTGAGATCAAGAGAAACACTTAATTATTATTGTGATTATGACGAATTGGACGGAATTGAGCAAGCAAATTTCTCGGTTACCGTTAAAGCTGCCGATCTCTTGGGCAATGAACGTTTATATGAAGACAGTCTGTATTTCTCTTACAGAGCCGTATTGCCGCCCGAAATCTCTTCTGTGTTTCCGCAGGAAAATGAAGTTATCGGAATGTCGGTATTTGCTTCAGGATTTACGGCGGACGTCAAAGATACCGAAGGTCTCGGCATTCAACAGGAAAACTCTTCGATTATTATCCGAAATTCCTCTTCCGGATTATCTTCTCAAGGTCTGACTTCCGTTGATAATCTTGGCGGAGACATTTACAGGTTTAAGTATCTTCCCGATGCACAAACTTCATTTGAAGACGGAGATTATACCATGACGGTTTATGCCGTTGCCGAATATCCGGAAAATATTCCCGCTAATTCCGTAACGGATTCTCTGCACATCGTTAATTTCAGCTTTGACGGTACGGAACCTGTTGTTTCCGAAATTAAAGTTTCGGCAAATCAAACCATGACAGGGGACGGAAGCGATATATTTGACCAGCCCGTAGAGTACGTAAGATTTTACGTAGATAATGAAAATTACGGTTTTTCTGACGATTCTTATATCAGAGTGTATAATGATGCTGATATTTTACAAGCCGGAGAGACTGAAATAACTCCCGGATATTTAAGCACTGATTTTACTCTTCCTTTAACGGAACCCGGAAATTACAGAATTGAATATTTGATCAGAGATCTTGCCGGAAACGATAAATCGGGAGAAATGATCTTTTCGGTAACAGGTGCCGGAGCTCCTGACATTATTTCCGTTTATCCGGTAAATTCTTCTGCCGTAAATGATATTGAAAATTTGACTTTGAGAGTTGATTTTCATGATCAGACTGCGGTAAATGATGTTTTTGTCAGACTTGAAAACATCTCGGGAGAACTTATTGCGGAAGGTTCCGGAACTCTTGATTTATCTGATGTTGCCAATGATAATTACGGTCTTTCTTTTGTTTTGAATTCTCTTCCCGAAAGCAATGATTATAAAATGCATTATAGAATAGGAAATTCTAACGGCGTTTATGAATTTGTCAGCGAATTTAAATTAGATCATGATGCTCCGGTCATTGTTTTGCCTATTTCTGCAAAGCTTGACGATAACAGCATTATTGCGGTAAATAACGGCGATCAATTAGAGAAAGGCATTAAATATATCGAAGCAGAATTGACCGATAACTTTGAAGTTGACTTTGATCAGTCAGAAACAAACATTATTTTGCGAGACAACCTCGGCAATGAAGTTCCCGGTATTTTGAACACAAATGAAGGCGGACATAAAATCAGATGGATTTTAAATCATACCTTGATGGGTGACGAAAAAGAATTTACGGCAGTCGTAAATGCGAGAGACGAACTGGGAAATTCATCCTATGAAGAAATTGATTTTATTTTAAACAGCTTTCAAACTCAGATTATTCCGGCAAACGGATCTTTCCAAAACGGAGAAATAGACAGGATTGAGATCAGTTTTAACTTTACGGGTTCCATTAATTTGGAAACATCCGGAATCTCCTTGTTGCACCCGGACGGAAGTATTATTGACCGTTATCACGGAGCCGGTATGGATTTTGATTATACGGAAGGTCTCAGAAGAATGACTCTTCTCCTTAATCAACCTCTTTCTCAGAACGGAGAAGACGATGGAGAGTATAAGGTAAATGCTGTTATTGCTCCTGTTACAGGCGGTTCTTTCCCCTTGGAATATTCTTTTGTTTATGATACTGCCGATCCTTCGGAAACAGATATTTTAATTGACGGATTGAATCTTGCCGAAGTCGGCGATAAATTTTTCTTTACTGATGATTTTCAAACCGTTTCGGTTATATGTACTGATGAAGTCATGAACCGAAACAGAATCCCTTCCGGGGTTGATTTTGCTCCCAACGTAACCAAGGTCTGGCTTACAAACTCCGAAAATGAAGTTATTGCCGGAACCAGATCAGACAACGGTACGGATGAGGTCAGCTGGAATCTGACTGACCCTGTTCGGGAGGAAGGAGATTATGCCGTAAACATCCTTATCGGAGATAAAGCCGGAAACGTATTTGAGAAAACGGTTGAATTTCGTAAGATGAATCTTGCTCAACCGGAAATCATTGAAACTGTTCCCGCTGCTGATTCCGAAATAAACAAATTGGAAAATCAATTGATTCGTATTGTCGTTCGAGACGTTAACGGAGCCGGAATAAGTGATCTGAGCAATATTGTTCTTACTTCCTTAGCTTCCGGAACCGTGTTTGACAAAAATAATAATGCAAGCATGCAAATTCATGACAAAGGCGATAATGTTTGGAATCTTGATTTATTGCTTGATCAGCCGCTTTATACAGACGGTTCCGATGACGGAGTTTATCAATTGGCTGTTTCGGTAATCGATATTCACAACCGTCAAACTGACGAAGTTTATTCCTTTACTTACGATACTTCCGCTCCGGTTGCTTCCGATCCGAGAATCGGCGATGCTTTTGAAACAACCGTTTTAACTGAGGGAAGCGTTGTAACCGGACACGGAATAAATTTTATTGAAATTGATTTCAGCGACGTAATTTCTTCGGTTGATTTCAATTCAAATTATACTTCCGTAAATCTTTTTAATGACGAGAATGTTGTTTTTAACGGAAGCAAATCCTTTATTGCTCCTTCTTCTGTTCGTTTAACTTTGAATGATCCTCTTATTTTTACCGGAGTTGATGACGGAGATTATTATATCAAATATAATTGTCTGGATCTTGCCGGCAACGAAACTTCCGGTAAGATTAACTTCTCTTTATATAACCCGAGTTTTGCTTATAACATAGAGGCTGTGCTTCCCGAAGAAAATCAGACAACGGGACAAATTAACGTCATAAAAGTTAATGTTGAAGATTTTGTCGGAATAGATATTACGGATTATGAAAAAAATTATATAAAATTAACTGCCCCTGACGGGGAAATTCTTCAAGATACAAACGGTATGGAATTTGTGGCGGGACAACCTAATCAAATTGTTTTCCAGCCGGTAAATTCGGTTTATTTATTTGAGTTTTATCCTCAAGCAGCTTTTTTGTTTGTTGACGGATTATACGAAGTGTCGGTTCATACGACCAATATCTACGGATATACAACCGAAAAGACTTATACCTTTACCTTGGATACAAGCGAACCTGTCATTAATTCCGTTTCTTTGGTTCATCCGAATGATGAGGAATCCGTATTAACAGGCAATGTTGTCGTCCATGAAGAAATTAAAGGAATAAAAGTCGTTGCTTACGATAATGACGGAATTGCCGATATTTCCGCTCAAATTTTGAAAAACGGAGTAAATATCCCGGGAAGTTGGCTTCCTGTTGCAGGAAATGTTTACGAATACGAATTGGATAATTCCATTGCCAACGAAATTACGAGCAACAGTGTTTACGAACTGGAAATTACTGCGGAAGACACTTTGGGCAATGTTTTAACTTACAATAATGAGTTTGAATTTTCATATCTCAACGGTGTTGTCGGCTCGGCTTTTCCTGAGCTTACCGACAATTTGTTTGTTACCGATCCTTTTAATGTCGTCGGATTTGATTATACCGATAACAGCGGAGCAGGTCTCGATTTGACGCAGACTTTCGTTCAATTGGAAAATGTTCTTACCGGAGAGTTTGTTTCTGCTTCGGAAGATGTTGATTTCGGAGTTGTTGAGGACGGAGAGTATAATTTAAAAATGATTTTGAATTCTCCTTTTGAAGCGGACGGCTCTTTCGACGGTTATTATCGGGTAACGGGAAATATTATTTCTTTGGGCGGAGAAAATTATTCGGTAACTCATTCTTTTATCTTTGATACGCAGGCTCCCGAATTAATTTCCGTCAAAGCGGAAGGCGACAATATCTCCGACGGATCTCAGGTTTATTCTTCGCAAATTCGTAATTTTACGGTTGAATTGGAAGATGTTTTCTCGGGTCCTGATCCTTCATTCGTAATGACTGATATTTTCCTGATGAACGATGATGACGATGTTATTCCCGGTCAGGTAACTAAAGTCTCTTACGATAAAGACCCTGATACGGATCTTGACCGTAAACTTAATATGACTTTGCAATTGGATCAGCCTTTGACGGCAACCGACGATTTCGGAAATTATAAATTAAAAATAAGATATGCTGATTTAGCATCCAACGCATCAGAATCAATTTTTAATTTCAGTCTTATTTCCGACGAAAAACCGATTATTGAAACAATCTCTCCCGCATCCGGGTCGGTTACGGCTCAACTTCCGGAAAACAGAGTGTCTGCGCAAATCAGAGACATAATCGGTTTGAATCAGGATTATGACGTGTCTTATCTGGAACTTGTTGCTCCGGACGGAACGGTTTACAAACACGGACAAAATGCTGCTCAAATGATAACCGATCTCGGCGGAGATATTTATGAAATTAAATTGCTGATAAATACTTCCGACTTTATTTCGGGAGTTTATGCCTTGAATATTCATGCCGTAAACAACAAAGGACTGGCTGTTGTTGCGGAAGAACATTTTACGCTTGACAAAGAGGTTCCGGAACTTCTTCAAATGTCTGTTTTTGCAGACGGAGAATCGGAAAATTTATATGAAAACTACACGACAAATAAAAATATAAATTTAATTACCGCTCACGTTTTTGATGATTTTTCCTCTGTTAATTCTGCTTATATGAGAGTGCTTGATTCGGACGGGCAAAACATGGGCGAAACTTCGATTCTGCAAAACAACAAGATATCGCTCGCATTAAATTTGAATATGCCTGACGAATACAGAGTTGAACTTTATATTGCTGATGCAACGGGAAACAATGTGTGGATAACGAGAAACTTTGTTATTTCCGACTTTCCTTTTTACACTGTTTCCAATGAACCTTCCGCAAATTCCGAAATTTCCGGAGAGATTTCAGAAATAAAAGTTTCTGTATATGCTCCTCAGGGAAGCTTGGTCGAAGGCAACTCTATGTTGAAACTTATAATGCCTGACGGAAGCGAAATCAGCGATAATTCCGGAGGGACTTTAAATATTACGCAGTCTGACAATGTTTATAACTTTGCTTTGAATTTGATTCAGCCGCTTCCGACTGACGGTTCAGCTGACGGTATTTATCAAGCGGAAATTCAGGTTGATACGGGTGTCCGAGAGATTTATGCCAACTCTTATCAATTTATTTACGATCATTATGCGCCTGTTGTCGATGAAATTCTTTTGGACGGTATTCCTTTTGCCGATGGTATGATTTGGAATAACGTCATTGATGATATAAGCGTAGCGGTTTCGGATAATTTTAATATTGATTTTGCAGAAAACCTTACTCGCATTTATCTTGAAAATCAAAATAACTCTATTATTGAAGGAGACTTGAGTCATAACGGAAATACCCTTAATTTGGCTCTTGAACAAACTTTGATAACTTACGGAGAATATAATTTACATATTGAAGTTTACGATAAAGCCGGTAATTATCTTAATCAGCAGATACCGATAGTTTTGTCGGATATTACTTCTCCTTATGTTACGGGAACGATTCCGGAAGACGGCGCTTTTGTCAGATCTTTGGACGGAAATAAAATTTCTGTATTTTTGGAAACTCCTGATGAATCAGCTGTTACCGATGAAACCGTAAAGATCGTCATGCAGTCGATTGAACATCAAATAGCTTACTATGATAACCATTTTGCCTCTCAAAATATTGTTTCTGCCGGCAATAACTTATATCAAGTTATTTTGGAACTTGATCCTTCTGTTCCGACAGACGGAACAAAAGACGGCATTTATGAAATTTATTATCAAAATACGGCAGACGGATCCAATCAAAAAGTTGCCGAATTCCTTTGGGATACGATTAATCCGAAAGTTATTGATGCTGTTTTGCGCGGTTCGGATAATTTGCATTTTGTTGATCATCAGGCAAAAATGACTTCGGTTACTTCTTTTGAGATAACGATAGATGATCAGGGATCAGGATTTGATATGTACAATCCCGGTTCCAGAGTCAGATTGTCAAACGGTTCCGGAGAAATAATTCCCGGCGATGCGCAAATCGTGAATGACGGATTTATTTTTACTTTGGAAAATGAACTTTCAGCTTTAAACGGAGAAAATAATTCATACAATGTTGAAATTTTCTCTTATGACAAAGCCGGCAATGAAGATAATACAATGCTGACTTTTATAGTGGCTGATCCTTTCTCGCCGACGGTTGATAATCTCTTAATCGGCGGAGAAGAGTTTCATGAAGGAGCGGTAATTTCAAGTTGGGATCCTGCCGTTATTATTGCCGATATAAGTTGTAATTCTGCGCTTGATACGACTGATTTATTCTCTAATTATCTTAAAATTCGCAAACCTGACGGAACTTATTTCTCAAACGGAAACGGGGGAGAGCTGGAAATATCTTCAACTCAAACCGGTTATCGTTTTGTTTACGCTTTCGCCGAGCCTTTTGTTTCGGACGGTTCTCAAGACGGAGCATACGGTATTGAAATAAGAGCCGAAAATGCTGAGAATAAGGTTTTCAACTCCAATTATACAATCATTTATGATACGGTTAATCCGGAAGTTGTTGCCGTAAAAGTCGGTTCAGGTTCAAATCTTAAAGCAATTAAGAACAACGACGTTGTTTATAACGGATTTGATAAGATTATAATTGAGCTTAACGATCTTACTTCCAAAATAGATTGGACTTTGACCGATGCTTATCTTCGTTTTAAAGACGGAACGAATATTTCGGAAGCTCAGGTTGTGCCGGGATTAAACAGATTGTTGATTACTTTGCCTGATCTTTTCGGACTTGATGCCGAAGACTTTGAGTTGGAGATGAATGTAACGGATAAGGGCGGTAACAATATTTCCGAATTTCTTGATTTCTCCTCCGATAATTTCATCGGTAACGTCATATCTTCAGTACCGGAAATGAACGGTAATATTAACGGAGAATTGAATTCTGTGCAATTCGGCATCGAATATACCGGAGAAGCTGATTTCTCTTATTTAAACAGTTCAATGCTTCTGGTTCATCCGGACGGCGACACTATCAGAGCTGATCACGGAGCGCAGCTTAATATTGAGCAAAACGGAAACGAGATTAATTTCAGCCTTGATTTGGATTATGCTCTTTCTGAAGACGGAGACGATGACGGACGTTACGAGGTTTACGTAAAAGTCGGTTTATCCGAAAGAACGACCAATAATTATCATTATCATTTTGTCTATGATACTCGTTCTCCGATTTACTTTGATCTGTTATTCAACGGAAACGGAACTTTAAATGAAATAGATGATTCTTTAAGAACTGTTTTAAAACGGCGTAAAATGAAAACTGCAAGAACTTCAAGTTTATATTATCCGGAAGAGATAAATACGATTGAAGTTCATTTTAAAGATTTTGTCGTCAATCAGAACGATGAAGTTTCGGGCGTGAATTTTGCTCCTAATATGACTAAACTTTATCTTATGAATTCGAATAACGAAATTATAGACGGACAGAGAAATTATGACGGATTCGATAAAATAGAATGGACTCTTAACCAGCCTTTGAACGAAGACGGTTTGTATAAATTGCGACTCCAGTCGTTTGATTATGCCGGCAACTTGTTTGAAAGCGAAATGCCGTTCAACCTTATCAGTCGTCAGAATCCTCAGGTTCTTTCTTATTATCCCGATTCCGAATTTATTAATGTATTGGAAGACAATAAAATTAAATTGAAAGTTCGCGACTTAAACGGTTTTGGATTTAATGCCGAAAAAACAGATATTCATTTATCCGGAAACGGCAATAATTATTCTTATAATAACGGAGCTGTCGTTGAGATTAACGAGGAACAGACAGATATTTACAATATTGACCTGGTTCTTGATTCCTTGTTTGCCGTTGACGGATCTGACGACGGATTTTATTCGGTTGAATATGAAATAGAAGATAATTTTGCCGGAACGGTTCAGGATTCGTTTGAATTTGTTTATGATACTCAAGCTCCGGAAATAATTTCGACTGTTCTGGGTTATTGGGATGAATATTTCTCCGAATTGACCGATAACCTGATTTATGCAGATTCCATTAACTATATTGCGGTTCAATTTGAAGAAGAATACAGCGGGCTTACGGTTGATCCCGACAGCTCTTGGATTAAACTCAGTCACCTTACGGGTGAAGAAATTGAAGCCGAAACAGAATATGAAAATGATCGCGTAATTTTGAGATTGAACGAAACCATTGTCAACGATCAGAGCGGAAACGGCGTTTATAACATGGAAGCTCGTCTTAGAGACAATTCCGGAAATGAAGTTTCCCGACAATTGCAATTCAGAATCATTGACCCGTCTGCTCCTCTGTTTGAACAATCTGAACCGGCTTATTCAGCTTGGGAAAGCGATTGGAATTATGACAGTTTTTCCGTTACGGTTACGGATACGACGGGTATAGATATAAATGACATAACGAATAATTTCATACGGGTTATTATGCCTGATGAAACTGTTATCGAAAACGGAAACGGCGGTGTCTTTACTGTTGTAAATTCCGGTGATCAATATATTTTTGAGCTTACTCCCGATGTTGTTCCGAATCAGTCAGGTCTTTACATCATGCAATATCAATGTCAAAATACGACCGGTTTAAGCATTTTCGGAAATATTCCTTTTGTGCTTGATTTTGAGAATCCGGTTATTGATAAGATTTATGCAAGTACGATTATGGAGCAAAATATCGAGTTGGCTGATGATATGATTTTATATCAGTCCGTAACGAAATTGCGAGCTAAAGTTTCCGATAACTTGGGAGTATTTAATGTCGAAAATTCATCTGTTGTATTGCTGAATGATTTGGGAGAACTTGTTCCCGGAACAGCTTCATACGATGAACTTAATTCTTCTTTCATCTGGACTCTGAACGATTCTCTTGTTGCCGATGATGAAATATTTACGGTAAAAACGGAGATTGTCGATTTCTCCGGAAGAGTTGTAGAAAGCGAAAATAATTTCAGATTGAGAGCTTTGAACGGGGTTATAATCAACACTTTCCCGGCTCAGTATTCTTATTTTAACGACACGGGGGTTTCCGAAATTTTCCTTGAATTGGATGATAAGGGAATGGATGCCGTAAGCGAAAGTCAAACTTACATGACAGTTGAACATCCCGCCGGTTATATTATGGGTGATCCGGCTTCTTCCGGAAACGGTATCGGAGCGTTGAAAATATTTGAGAAAAACGACGATATTTACAAAATGGGACTTTCCTTGAATGAAGATTTGGCTTCAAACGGAAATGACGACGGTAAATATACGGTTCATCTTTATGTCGCTTTTGAAACCGGACGAGTTATTCCTATAGAATATGAGTTTACATATGATACGGTTAAACCTCTTTACGGAAATTTAAAAGTAAACAATACTTTGTTGAGTCACGGTTATATTTCTTCGCAAAGAGATTTCAACAGAACCCGTAATTCCCGTTCAAATTCTATTAGAAGAATTTTGATCTCGGAAGATATTGATTCTTTAAAAGTAAATTATGAAGATATTACTTCCGGATTATTTGAATTGGAAGCTTTTACAAACGTTAAGCTTAAAAATAAATACGGAGAAATTATCGGCGGCGCTCAGGAGCATTTCGGATCGAAATATGTCTGTATTTTGGATCAGCCCGTACTTGCCGACGGTACTATGGACGGAACTTACACCGTTATTCTCAGCGCTCAGGATTTAGCGGGAAACAAGTTTGAGAAGGAAGTCGATTTTGATCTGGTCTCTGACATTACTCCTGACTTGACTGCGTTCACGCCGGAAGATTTGCCTGCTTATTACCATGAGATTTCTCCGGCTGAATTTACTGCCGAATTTAAAGATCAATTTGCTTTAATAGACAGTACCGATAAAACATTTATTAAAATAATTCATCCTAACGGTGATGTTTCCGCCGATAACTACGGAGGAAGCATAGAATATACCGAAACAGATTCCACTTTGCGAGTTAAGTTCTTGTTGCACGGAGGATTTGCCGATGACGGAGAAGATGACGGCGCTTATCGGGTGCTTTATCGAGCCGAAAATATAATGGGCGGTGTTTTGGAAACCGAAAAAATGTTTATTTACGACTCTGCTCCGCCGGAAATAACGGTTGTGAATGTTAATACCCAAAACGGTGTTGTAACCGTAAGCGACAGCTCCGAAGTAAATGACGGAATTATTTCAGTATCAGCCGAAATTTTCGATTATACGGCAGGAATTTATAATTTGCCTAATATGGCAAAAGTTGCTTTAATGAAAGACGGAGAAGCTTTGCCTGGACAATATACTCAGGTCATGCTTGACGAGAATGAAAAACGAGTTCTTGTTGCCGTTGTTTTGGATAATGCTCTGGCAAATGACGGATCAGATGACGGTAATTACGTTATTCATACGGAAGCGACCGATAAATCCGGCAATAAAACGGTAAGAGATATTCCTGTTACTTTATTCTCGCCTGTTGCTCCTTCTGATCTTGTTTGGGCTGTTGATGCCGCTTATCGAGTTCATTTAAGTTGGCAGTCTTATATTCCTAGGGAAGAAAATGTTCTTCGTTCAAATTCGGCTCGTAAAAAATCCGAAAACAGAGAATTGATTTTCTATGAAATAGAAAGACGTTTTAACAACGGAGAATGGCTGTTAATTGCAGAAACAACAGATGAAAACTTTATTGATGACTTGAAAAACGAGCCTGACGGCGATTATTATTATCGTTTACGGGGAGTTTATTCGGCAGGTATCAGCCCCTATGTTGAAACAGATGCCGTGAATGTTGATAAATTCTGTCGCGCAGAAGTTTATATTGAGGTTGACGGCGAACCGGCAACCGGAGCTTCAATCTCTTGTCGCGCCGATGACGGTCTTTTTAACCAGGAATTTTTCGGAGAATATAATGAGGATGCGATAGTTTGGGAAGATGTGTTTAAGACTTCTTATGTGGTTGAAATAAATCTTACCGGTTACGTAACCTTAAAAGATACCGTTGAATTTAATGATGAAAATAATACTTTGCATTATAATTTGGTTAATGATCCGAATTTGGCGGGAGGAAGACCGAATAAGCACAGCGTCTTCCAAAATTATCCTAATCCTTTCAATCCTGAAACAATTATTCGTTACGGTTTAAAGGAAGATTCTCAGGTTAATATTGAGATTTATAATGTCAAAGGTCAAAGAGTTAAAATCCTGAAAGACGGTAAGGTTTCCGCAGGTTATCACGAGATTATCTGGAGAGGTACCGACGATTATGATCAAAAAGTCGGTTCGGGAATTTATTTCTATCGATTTACCGTTGATGACGGAAAGGATAAAATTACTCAAATGAAACGAATGATGTTGTTAAAATAAAGCATTGAAGCTTATTTTGAGTCCCGGCATTTGTCGGGACTTTTTTTGTTTTTTCAAAGAAATAATCTCTTTGTTCCAATTGTAAACTTGACGGGAAATATGTTTATTTCATTTGGTATTCCCGTTACGTGTATTTTATCCGGTTAATCTGTATTGCCGGGGGAAAATAAATTAAGGCGGTTTTTTATGAAAAAATTATGTTTAATATTGTTTGCCGTGATTATTCTGGGTTGCGGAAATTACAAAAATATGTATGTTGCTCAAATTGACGGGAGAGACGTTGAGCCGAAAGAATATAATCGGTTTGTCATGAGACAATATAAAATTTTCCGTATGGGAAACTCCGGAATGCCGACTGCTGAGGATATTGATCTGATTGAAAGCAGAGCTTGGGATGACATGCTGAAAGCATTTGTCCTGAAAAAATTGTATGATGAATATAATGTCAGCGTAACTCCTCAAGAATGCATTGATTCTTTATTGGCAAATCCTCCGTCTTATTTGAAAAATTCTCCTAAATTTACGGTTGATAACGAATTTCAGCGGGAAACTTACGAAAATTCTATTTTGCATGATGAACCTTACGATATGAATTGGGTAAAACAAAATTATCTCTTGAATTATCTTCCTTTTGAAAAGCTTAAAAGAAAAGTAATAGAAAGAGAATCGGTTCTGCCGGAAGAAATACGAAAGTTTTATGATGAAAAATATTCGATGGCTGATCTTGATTTGATTAAAATCGAGAACGAAACAATTGAGCAACCGAATATTTTGCCGTCTGAAATAAACCGGTATTACGAAGAACATAAGAATGAATACAGAGTCAACGCTTATGTTAAAGCCGATTATGTCGTTTTTCCTCTGATTCCCGGAAAAGAAGAAGATTCTTTTGCAAAATCCAAAATAGATTCAATTTACGCGCTTTTGAAAAACGGGCATGATTTTGCTTATGCGGCAAGAAAATTTTCCATGGCGAAATCTTCCGTTCATTCCGGCAATGCGGGCTTTGTCGAATTGAATTCTGTTCCTAGGGATATAATACGGGATTGGGAATATAATAATTATTCGGATATTTCTCGCCCTTTTAAAACCGGCGCCGGTTGGGTGATTTACAAGCCTTTGCGCAAAACAAAATCAATGATAAAAGTTATGGAGATTTTTATTAAACCCGAGTTTTCCGAAAAATCAGAAAAACGTTTGTTGGATCGTATAATTGATTTAAGAGAAACCGCCAAAGAATTGGGTTTAAAAAAAGCTTCTTACGAATTTGATCTTAAATGCGTTGAAGCTGATTCTGTCTCTGGCGTAAATCCCGATTTCCCGAGATTGGGAGTTAACGAAGAGCTTTTCGTCAGACTTCTCAAAACTCGCAACGGCGAGCTTACAGAACCGTTTTTTATAGATGAAATAAGCAGTTATGTGCTTGTCCAAAGCAAAAAAGTTAAACAAAACGGCTATAAATCTTTGTTTGAAGTAAGCGAAAATATAAGAAATAAAATTTTATCGGAAAAAATCAAGGAATCCGAATATCGAAAAGCGGTTAATTTATGCAAAAATATGACTCCGGAATTATTGAACGGAGAAATTAATGCCGGAAAATATAAAAGTTTGCATTTTGATTATTTCGATATAAATACGCCTGTCAACGGTGTTGTTGCCGAGAAAATGAATTTAACTCTCTTGAAATCGAATACCGGAATTCTGCCTTATCCGGCAAGTTACGGCTCTGATTTATATCTTGTCAGAAAAAATCTCTCTTATCCGGCTCCGGCAGAACTTTTTAACGAGCATAAGGAAAAAATTCGTCGGGAAATGATTAATGATATTAATTCTGATTACTTTGAAAACTGGTTACGCAATAAAATAAAAAAAATGAAAGTTAAAGATTGGAGAAAAAAGGAAAATTCGGAAGAACAACGATAGAAATTCGGTTAAAGATAAAATAAATTAATAATAAGAATGCTGTTTTGAAGAGTTTTGATTTTTTATTTCCGTTTGGGGTATTTGCATTTCTTTGATTCCCGTAAAATATTTTGGATATTATTTTATTAAATTATTTCCGATGAAGCTTAAAATAAGAAAATATTTGTTTTTATTTCAATTTATTGTTGTCGGTATGTCCTAGGGAGAGCATTGAAAAAATTTTATTTGTTTCGGAGCAATTAAATGCCTTTAAAATATAAAAGAATAATTAAAGTAACCTTTATCGAAAAATTGAGAAAGTTTTTGGAACCTTATTTTTCTAAAAGAAGGAAAAAGAAAGAGCCGGTAAAACATAGAGTTTTCCGGGTGAGAAAAAAAGATAAATGGATATATATTCTTAACTTTTTGGGTATTTTTTCTTGGGTTTTATTGATTTTATGTACTTTTTTATATTCGGCTGCAGCTCCGGAAAAGAGTAATTTTTATGATATCAGATTTAATAAAAACATTCGAACTGTTTGGGATTACGGAATACTGGAATATCTTTTCCGAGTTTTGATTTTAGGTTTGGGTATCAGTTCCATAGGATTAATCATAAATTTAAACAGGCATTCCAGAAAAACAGACCGCTACAGAATTTCTCTCATTATACTTAATGTCGCCTCGATATTCGGGCTTTTTCTTTATGTTTTTTATTTTTAAACTTTCAGAAAAACGTTTGTTATAGTATTACCATGGTAATGCCTTTGTTGGATTTTTTAAAATCGCTGTCCGTTTTCAAAAGCGGGAATTTTTTTATTGCTGTTTTGCCTTTCTCGGACAGCATGGAAAAATCTTCTCCCGGCAAATATTCTCTGATCAATCCGTCGTATTTCATTTTATCAAGTTTTTCTCTCAAAAAGTAACGCAGGACTCCGCCTTTGCCCGACGAGCCGTAACCGTGGATTACTTTTATTATTTTGTGTTTATTCTTCTTAAACTCGAGAATTTTAAAAAAAAGACGTTTCCCCGCTTCTTTCCGGATCGGTAAATCGAATTTTATATTATATTCTGTAATTTTTTTTACTTTTCCGGTAATCTTAACTTCCGACTCAGGTGTTCTGCAAAACGGACAAAAATTTTTATCTTCCCGCAATTCATTGCCGCAAACATGACAAGTACCGGGCAAGTTTATGTTAAGATGCGCCTTGTTTTTTTTAGTTGAAAAAGACGGCAGAGAAGTTTTTAATACCGTTTTTTTTATTGTCTTTTTTTTTACTGATGATTTGATTTTCGGAGAAGAAACCGGCGTCTCGCAAAAAGGGCAATATATTTCAGTTTTCCTGAAATCATTACCGCAAATTCGACAGGTTCGCATTGAATTTTTTCCTAGGATCTAAATTCCGGTGGAAGGAGGACCGCTGCCTATTGATGAAACAGCCGACGTTATGATTTGCTGCAAATCGTTGACATCTTTTATTACCGCGCTTGAAATAAGGTCAAGATCAGCAAGCTCAGTCAATTTTGCGACGGCTTTGGCTTTTTCGTCTCTGACAAAAATTTCATCGACTAAATCACATGCCAAAATTAATCCTATCAATACAATATCATGTTTTGTCGGTTTAATTCCTCCGTAAATTATTTGACGAATACGCGTTCTGACTTCAATTTCTTCTTTATCGTTTATAACCGGATATCGGCGTTGGGGAATAATCCATAAAATTTTTCTTTCCTGAGTTGTCAGAATTTTTTTGTCTATCAGACTTTTAATGGTTCTGAGTTTCAAATCGCTGCTGTTCAGAGCAATTTCTTTTATCCAAAAATAAGGGGATTTCGGAGTTTTGCTTTTTAAAATGCGATTTTTCGCTCCATTGGTTAAATCATCGCCCGTGTCAACATCATCAACAATGATTTTTTCGTTTTCAACTCTCAAAAAACCTTTAAGTTCCATTTCCATCAGCAAAGCGGCGGAAAGTCCGAAATCAAGAGCCATAAAAGGCATAGGCACCAAAACTCCCTTTTCGTCATCCAATGCCAATAACAATAATTCTTCGGCTATTCGTATCATTTTTCTCTCCCGATATTTTCTTCGATTAATTTTATCTTTGATTAACCGTTTTTATTTTTTGAGTAAATACAATATTTGATTTCTGCTTTATCTTGTCCAAAGAAAAAAGATATTTATGTTTAATTGTCTTTTTCCGTCGAATATTTTTCCAATAAACAGGATATTTTATCCAAAGAAAAACCTTTTTTGTAAAATTTTGCCAAGACCTTTTCTTTTAATTTGCAATAAGGAAGCGATGAGTATCGGTCTGCTGTTTTTTGAATTTTTCGGTAAAGTTTTTCGTCTGCCTCTTTATCGTTGTAATATTTGTCGATTGCTTCGGTTGCAATTGCTTCATTTAATCCGCGTTCTCTCATTTTAAAGGCAAGTTCTTTTCTGCTCAAACCTCTCGATGAGGCTGATATCGCTATGCTTTCGGCATATCGGGCATCATTCAAATAATTGTATGATTTTAATTTATCGATTATTTTATCGGTCATGTCTTCACTGATGTAAAATTGTTTAAGATAACGCCTGCATTCGATTTCGGAGCGATCTTGGCGAGTCAAATAATTCAAAATTCTTCCCAAAGTATATTTGTAAACGCTTTCGAGCATCAATTCGATTTTATGGTCATTGCAAATAACTTCATGTTCGTTTTTCCCGGCATATTGAAAAAGGACGCTTTGCGGAAGCGTCCCTACATCCATGTCGTTTACTGAAACAATGCGAAGAGTTTTTCGACCCGGTTTATTCCTTATCTTCAACAGTCTCTTCATGTCGGATAAGTCCCAGTTCTTGTTTTACTTTTAACTCTATTTCTTGTTTGACTTCATCGTTTTCCTGCATAAAACGTTTCACTTTTTCGCTTCCCTGACCTATTCTGGTTTCTCCGTAAGAGAACCAGGAGCCGCTTTTCTTAACTATTCCGGAAGCAACCGCAATGTTTAGAACTATGTCAATGTGAGAAATTCCCTGACCGTAAATAATCGGAAATTCTACTTTTTTGAAAGGAGGCGCAAATTTATTTTTGACGACTCTCACTCTTGTATTTTGTCCGATTATTTCCAAACTTCCGGAGCCTTCCTTGATCGATCCGGCATTTTTTACTTCTAATCTGACTGATGAATAGAATTTCAAGGCAACTCCTCCGGTCGTGGTTTCCGGACTGACGTAAGGCGGAGCTCCTATTTTCATTCTGGTTTGATTTATAAACAGTACTGCCGAATTTGATTTGCTGATTATAGCGGTCAGTTTACGAAGAGCTTGAGACATTAAGCGAGCTTGCAAGCCCACGTGGGTATCGCCCATTTCTCCTTCAATTTCCTGACGAGGAACCAGAGCGGCAACCGAGTCAACGATTATTAAATCCATGGCATTGCTTCTGACAAGAGTTTCCACTATCTCCAAAGCTTGTTCTCCGCCGTCCGGTTGAGAAATCAAAAGGCTGTCTGTATCAACTCCGATTTTTTGAGCGTAGATGGGATCCAAAGCATGTTCGGCATCCACAAAAGCGATTACGCCGTTTTGTTTTTGGGCTTCTGCGGCAATGTGAAGGGCAAGAGTTGTTTTCCCGGAAGCTTCTGCTCCGTAAACTTCAATGATTCTTCCTTTCGGAATGCCTCCGATTCCGAGAGCCGCATCCAGATTTATTGCTCCCGTCGGAATTATGTCTGCGGTTAATTTAGGTTTATCTCCGAGTCGCATGATTGTTCCGACTCCGAATTTTTTTTCAAGTTGGGACAGAGCATTTTTCAGAGCATCTTTTTTCCCGTCTTTTTTTGCATCTTTAGTCATGTTTTTTTCTCCTTAAATTGCAGGATGATAATTTTTCATATACGGAACCTTGCGGTCTTAAAATACTTTTATATAAAGAAACTTTCGTGATTTTATATTTTTTCATGTTAAAGTCGAAATATAAAAGAGACTTCATTTTTTCCGGGTTTATTGCCGATTTTATTCTTCCCAAGGTAACATGAAGCTTTAATTTTTTATTGTCGGCATCATAACCGAGTTGCTTGATTTTACGTCTGATTTTTCCGGGGATTTTATAAACAAAATCATCTTCGGAAGAAAGATTTACCCAAAATATGCAAGGATTTCTTGCCGGGAAAACTTCAAGTTTCGGAGCATAAACCGTAAACTCTTCGGTTTCTGAACAAATTATATTCAGTTCCCGATTAATTTTACTGACATCTTCAGGATTAATCTCGCCGAGAAATGCCAAGGTTATATGAAGATTTTCCGGTTTAACGAATTTTATGCCTCTCGGAACCGATTCTGATGTCTTTTTTATGATGCCGGCATATTCTTGCGCAACCGGCGCCGGCAAATCGAATGCGATAAAAAGTCTCATGTTTTTTTTGCCTCTTTATTTGCAATCTGTTACAGATAAATTTAAAATTTCCGGTCTGTAATTAGTTAACGATAAACCCCCGAAAACAGACAATAAAGGGATTTTTCTATTCAGTAAACAGCGTCGTATTTATGCCGAAAATATGAGAACAAAAAATATTATCTTTTATAACCGATCATGCGTAAAAATTCTTTGCGTTTTTTTATCTCGGCATCATTTTCTGTTCCCAGAGGAGAACCGCCGTCGATTACGCCCAAAACTCCTCTGCCTTGTTCGGTTTCAGCCAATAAAACCTGTACGGGATTTGCTGTTGCGCAGAAAATATTTACCGTTTCCCGACAATTTTTTATTGCCGGCAATACGTTTACGGGAAAAGTATTGCCGAGAATAATCAAGAAAGTATGACCGGCTCCCAAACGTTTCTGATTTTCAACCGCAAGCTTGATCAATTCTTCATTGTTTCCGTCGAATCTTACCAAGCGCGGACCTGATGCTTCGTTAAAAGCAAGCCCGAATTTTATGCCCGGAACCGAATTAACCAACGCTTCGTAAAGATCTTCAACCGTTTTAATAAAATGAGACATTCCGAAAATAATGTTTGTCTCTTCGGGAACTTGTATTTTTTCGATTTTTATTTCCATAATTGCGTCTCCTTTATGAACCTAACGCAATCAAATATCCAAATTCGTTTTGCGTCGGTTTTATTTATAAAAAATATGACAGTTTTGATAAAAAAAACAGCTTAAATTTTACGCAAGCTTTAAACTGAATTTATTAATTTAAGGCGAAAAATATATTTTCCCCGACTGCCGACGTGAAGAAAGTAAATTTACTTAAAAGAGTCAAACAAAAAGAGAAATTTGAGCAAAAAAAAAGAGAAGGCTGACCTTCTCTGAATTATATGTTATATTTAAATAACTTTTCTTACTTTATCGGCTTTTAAGCAAGAAGTACAAATTTTTATGTTTTTAATCTGTCCGTTTATATCGGCGCGAATTTTTTGAAGATTAGGATAAAATCTTCTTTTTGTTGCATTCAAAGCATGACTTCTATTGTTGCCGACTAAGGGACCTTTACCGCAAACATCACATACTTTAGCCATAGTTCACCTACCTGATAATATTTATTTCTATGCCAAAAAACGGAATAAGCATTTTTCCGGCAAGTATTTAATTGTCTGAATCGGAGATATTGCGATTTTTTCAAACAATTAAAGACATTTTTTTTATTTTAAATCTGAATTTTAATTGCGAGTAAAAGAAATATCTCCGATTCTTGCTGAACGAATTTCAATCCGTATTTTTCTTTCGGGAATTATTTCTCTCTGTTTACGATGATCGAGCTTGCCTGAGCTGTCGGGAAAACGGTAATATCCGCAATATTTACATGCGAAGGACGGGTAATCAGAAAGAAAATCACTTCGGCAATGTCTTCGGCTTGCAAAGGATCAAAACCTTCATAAACTTTGCGTGCTTTTTCGGAGTTTCCTTTAAATCTCACTTCAGAAAATTCGGTTTCGACCAATCCCGGATTTACGGCGGAAACTTTGATATTATATCCGTTCAAATCTATAAGCATGCTTTTGTTTAAAGCATCCGCAGCATGTTTGGAAGCGCAATAAACATTTCCTTTCGGATAAACTTCCTTTCCGGCTATTGATCCGATATTTATGACATGTCCGGATTTTCTTTCGACCATGCCGGGAATAATCATTTTGGAAACATAAAGCAAGCCTTTTACGTTGATATCGATCATGTTATCCCAATCTTCAATATCGCCGTTTTGAATGGAGTCCAAACCGTGGGCATTTCCGGCATTGTTAATCAAAATATCGATTTTTTGCCATTCTTCCGGTAAACTGCTTACGGCTTTTTCGCATTCTTTGCGATTGCTTGCGTCAAATGATAAAATCTTAATTTCTGTGTAATCGGATAATTTCTCTTCTATTTTTTTTAAACGCTCTTTTCTTCTGCCGCACAAAATTAATCGATAGGACTGTCTTGCCAAAAATTCTGCGGTTGCATAACCTATGCCGGAGGTGGCTCCCGTAATAAATACTGTTCTTTTCATTATCATGTTCTCCTTAAATTTCTTGTCAAAATCCGAATTTTTGCGCTGATTTCAGGAAAAACAGTATTAATGCGCCGGATATTTTGTCGGCAAAGCAAATATTTTATCTCGACGAATTTTTACGGATAACTGATTTCCCTTAAAATATTTTAATATTTTTTTCTTGATCTCAGATCAAACAAATATAAGATTCAACTTTCACTGATTAAAGAGTTAAGAGATTTTAACTTCTCTTAACGGATCGAACAAATAAGCAATGTATTTTAAGTCAAATAAATTAAACTTTTGCTCATATCGGATTATTTATTAACCTTTATAATTATATTTTGACAAAAATCAGTTTTAAAAAAACATTTATTCATTCAATCAATTCGAAATAAAAGGAGTAGAAGATATGAGAAAATTCAATAATTTCATAACAAAAGAGATTCGGACGGTTAAAGAAGCAAACTCCGAATGCTATTATCTTGAACACGCCAAAACAGGGGCGGAAATAATTTACATGAAAAATGATGAATCAAACAAAGTTTTCAGCATAACATTCCGAACCCCTCCCGGTGATAATACGGGAATTGCTCATATCATGGAACACTCCGTTTTATGCGGTTCAAAAAGATTTCCCGTGAAAGAACTTTTTATGGATATGGCTAAAAGTTCTCTCAACACATTTTTGAATGCCATGACTTTCCCGGATAAGACAATGTATCCTTTCGCCAGTAAAAACGACAGTGATTTTCGTAATCTTTTGGAAGTTTATCTTGACTCTGTTTTCTTTCCCAATATTCACATTGATCCTCTTATTCTTAAACAAGAAGGATGGAGACATTCGATAAATCCGGAGACTGGAGAACTTCTTTATAACGGGGTTGTTTACAACGAAATGAAAGGGGCATTCTCTTCGCCCGAAAGAGTAATTTCTTCTTTGAGCAAACGGGCTCTTTATCCTGATACTCCTTACGGTTACGAATCGGGCGGCGATCCTGATTTTATTCCTGATCTGACGGAAGAACAATTTACCGAATTTCATAAAAAATATTATCATCCGTCCAACAGCCGAATTTTCCTTTTCGGCAATCTCAATATTGAAGAAACCTTAAAATTTATCGACGAAGAATTTTTGTCCAAATTCGATAAAATAAATCCTGATTCCGCTATTCCTTTGCAACCTGAATTTGACGAACCGAAATATTTAAAAGATTATTTTTCCGTTTCATCGGAAGATTCGGAAGAGAATAAAACTTATATTACCAGACGCTACATGATTTCCAAAGCGTCAAATACGGAAGATTATCATGCTTTATCCGTACTGAACGATATTTTGATCGGCACTTCGGCATCTCCTTTGAAAAAAGCTTTACTGGAAGCAAAAATAGCTCAATCCGTAAGCGGAGAACTTAATACTTCGCTGCAACAAATGTCCATTTCTTTCAATGCCAAAGAAACAAATCCTGAATGTAAAGAAAAATTTAATGAAATTATCGATAATTGCCTTAAGGATTTGGTCAAAAACGGTATCGACAAAAAAATTATAGAAGCTTCCGTAAATTCAACGGAGTTTCAATTGCGAGAAGCCGATTTCCATTCTTATCCCAAAGGTTTGATCTATAATATCGGCATGATGGACAGCTGGATTTATGATGCGGATCCTTTTATGCATTTGGAATTTGAAGAAACTTTCAAGAAAATAAGAACTTCTTTGGAAACGGATTACTTTGAAAAACTGATTGAAAAATATTTATTGAACAATAAACATCAATTAACTTTCAGTTTGCTCCCTAAAAAAGGTTTGGCTTTGGAAAAAGAAGCGCAAGAAAAAGAAAAACTGGCAAAATTTAAAGATGAAATGACTCCGGAAGAGTTGGCGGCAATCGAAAAATTGAACGAAGATCTCAGAATCAAACAATCTGCGCCCGATAAACCGGAAGATATTGCCAAACTGCCGAGAATTTCCGGGGAAGAAATATCTCCCAAAGCCGAAATTATAGATTATAACGTCAAAGAAAAGGACGGCGTAACCTATCTTGCCTCCGAAGCTTTTACCAATAAAATAGATTATATCGATTTTATTTTCGATACCCGTTCCGTTGCAAAGGAAGATTTGCCCTACATTAAACTGGTTGCCAATATTTTGGGATCAATCGGAACCGAAAATTATGATTATTCCGATCTTTCCAACGAAATTAATATACATACGGGCGGAATTTATCACAATACGGAAACTTACTCGAAATGGGGAAGCAATGACGAATATTGTCCTAAATTGAAAGCGAAAAGCAAAGTAATGCACGCAAACTTGGACAAACTTCTTCATTTCATCGAAGAAACTTGTCTCCGTACCGTTTATGATGATGAAGTAAGACTTCTGGAATTGTTGAAACAGGCGAAAACCGTTTTCCAAAGAAACTTTATCATGAACGGACATGCGGCAGCTATTTCCAGAGCAAATTCTTATCATTCCCAATATTCGGCTTACAACGAAAAAATAAATAACGTCGATTATTTTATTTTCCTGAAAGACATTGAAGAAAATTTTAACGAAACAAAAAATGAAGTTATGAAAAAACTGAAAGAAGTCAGCGAACTTATTTTCAATCGAAATAATCTGGTCATAGCCGTTACGGCGGAAAAAGATCTGATGCCGGAAATTGAAGAAAAACTGCAAAAATTCGTTAATGTTTTCCCGAATGATAAACACGAAAAGATAAATTACGAATTCAAGCTTGAAAATAAAAAAGAAGGTTTTGTTACCCCGGGTAATGTCCAGTATGTCGCTTCCGCTTACAACTTTAAAAAAGCCGGTTATGATTATGACGGCGGTATGAAAGTTTTAGGCAATATACTCGGATTTGATTATCTTATTCAAAACATCAGGGTAAAAGGCGGAGCTTACGGAGCTATGACTTCATTTTACGATAACGGTGATGCTTTCTTTGCTTCTTACAGGGATCCCAATTTGGACAGAACTTTAAAAGTTTACGAAAAAGCTTACGAATTTATTGCCGAATTATCTCTTTCGTCTGACATGCTTTTCAATTATATTGTCGGAGCAATCAGTTCTTTGGATGCTCCCAAAACTCCTGCTATGTATAACGGCGAAATTGCGGATCGGTATTTCAGAGGGTATAAGATTGAAGATATTCAAACAGAAAGAGATCAGCTTTTGAACACAACTATTGAAAAAATCAAAAGTTTTTCTCCGGTTTTGAAAGCCGTTACCGATAAAGATAATATATGCGTAGTCGGTACAGAAACCAAAATCAACGAAAACAAAGAATTATTTAATCATATTATTAATTTGTTTGCATAATAAATTGCAAATAATACGGGATAAATTCGCATAATCTCTTTGTATTGTGATTTATCCCGTTTATTTTTTATGTTAATTTAAGGCATGGTTAGAAGATATTAGCAGAAGTATTTATGATATCTTTGAATTTTTACCGGATAAAAAATATTTTTATGAATACAAAAAAGATATAATACCCAAAAAGCAATAGAGAGAAATATATAGATAATAGGGGAGGCGATAAATCGTATTTTAAATCTAAATATTGCAATACAGAAATAAAGAATGCAACAAAAATAATTGTTGCCGTAAATAGAACAGATCATGAGTATGATAATATCTCAGATGAAATTATTTGGGCTGCAGTTCTAAAAGAACTTCCAAAATTTAAAGAAGAAACAGAAAATATAATGAAGCATATACGCCATCCGTAACAAAATGGCATAAACATGATGCTTGACAATTTGTTATAACCGGCAAATTGCAACTTTGTCGGCGACAAAGGGCGTACAGCTTTTAACCAGGGTATGTCCAGTACGATATTTTTTTAATTTAATCATGATAAAGGAGGCTTATAATGAATTTAAAATTGACTTATAAAATATCGATTATATTGATTTTCGTGTTAATAATTATTGCCTTGATACAATCATTTATAATCAAAAGAGATATTGACTCAATAATTCAAAAAAATGCCATGAAAGAAAGCGTCAACGAGCTGAGTAAATTCGTTAACAATACTTTGCTTCGATATGCCGATACTGTCTATTTAAAGGGGAATAAATCTGATGTTATAAACGCTTTGGAAAAGAAAGAGTTCTCCGAATTGACTCGTTTGGCCGATAATCTTAAAGAAAATGACGATTTATTCGATAACTTCAGTTTTACCGATGAATCGGGTAAAATAGTCGCATCGTCAGTCAGTGCTTTGGTCGGATACGATAACTCTAAGCTTGATATGTGGAAACATTGTTTTATCGACGGTAATACATATTATATTGACCCAAATCCTATTAAAACTGACGGAAATTATGAAAGAGTTTTATTGCTTTCTGCTCCGATAATGAAAAAAAATGCTCCGATAGGAATTATTACCTTAGCTCTAAAATTTGATTCTTTTTGCGAAAGATACGTTACCGATAAAAAAATATTGGAAAAAGGATATTATTTTTTGCAGGATATGGACGGTACGGTTATTGCCCATCCCGACAAAAATATTTTAGGAAATAATTTTGCCGACAAACCTCATACTCAATTTGCTTTAAAAAATGATGAAGGATTTATAAAGTATGACTGGTTCGGGGTCGTTAAATATCAACAGCATAAAAGATTGAAAAATATAAACTGGTTTCTTGCCGGAACTATACCCGAAACAGATTTATTAGGAATTTTCAAGGACGTTCGCAATAAAATAGCCCTTACTTCTCTCTTCTCGATTGCGTTGCTGACAATTATTATTTTATTGGTTTTAAAATATCAATTGGAAAAACCGATATACAGAATCATTAACGCTTTTGATATGATGGCAAACAAGGACATGACATTCGAAATTGATCCCGAAGATGCAGAAAGAAAAGATGAAGTCGGTTTATTGTTCAGAGCTTATGAAACAGCAAACATAAATATGAAAAAAATTATTACGGAATTGAAAACAAGCTCTGAAGTATTAAAAAAATCATTATATCATAACAATCAAATATCGCAAAACTTGGCTGCTCAATCTGAAGAAATATCCTCTCAGGCAAATTGCGTATCTGTCGCTTCCGAAGAAAGCAGTTCAGAGGCATTGTCGATATCTTCAATGTTTGAAAAAACTTCAGAAAATGTAACGTCAATATCTTCTTCCATGAATAATATGACATCAAATGTTAATGTTATTGCGGCAGCGGGAGAGCAAACATCAACGAACCTTAATTCCGTTATAAAAGAAATAGGAACTGTTGCAGGCAACATTGAAAAGATAAAAATCAATATCGATGAAGTTAATAACGGCAACGCAAATTCTGCTTCTGCCGTGGAAGAAATGAGCGTCTCTCTTTCGGAAGTTGCCGGCGGAACAGAAACTGCAAAAAATATTTCAAACGAAGGTCTTGTAAAAATCAATAATACAAACCTGATTATGGGCGATTTGAAAGAATCAGCCGATTCAATTGCTAAAATTATCACTATTATCAATGATATTGCCGATCAAACGAATATGCTGGCTTTGAACGCAACTATTGAAGCTGCCGGCGCGGGAGAAGCCGGAAAAGGTTTCGCTGTTGTTGCCAATGAGGTAAAAGAATTGGCAAAGCAGACAAGCGATGCAACGGCTCAAATAGAAGAAGAAATTAATCAGATGCACAATATTGTGGATAAATCGGTTACCTCAATCGAAGACGTATCTGAAATAATCGGTAAAATTAATGAAATTAACATCAATATAGCTCAAACGGTTGATGAACAAACTCGTACCATAGGCGAAATTGCCAAAATAACCGCTCGCAGCTCCGAAAAATCCGAAGAAGTATCGGTCTTCTCAGGCGAAATACTGGATTCTGTCCTTGATGTTAACAGAAATATAAAAGAAGCCGGAAAAGGCGTTTCGGAAATAGCTCAAAAAACCGCTGATGTTGCCGATTCTGCTTCGTTAATTGCTTCAAACACCGAAGAAGCTCATGTCAGTATCAATAATACGGTAAGATCTTTCAATGAAATTACTTTGGGATTGACGGAAATATCAAAAAATATTGTTGAAGTTACTCAAGGCGCCAACGAGACGGCGACCGAAGCAGAATCAGTAAAAAATAATGCCGAAGAATTAACCGAGACAGTAAAAAAAATGGATTCTTTGATCAGCGAGTTCAAAGTTTAATCAATATTATTGTTCTCGGTTTAAAGACCTGCTTTATAAAAATTGTTTTATCCGTTAACCGAAGATCAATGAATTAAAAGGAGATAAATTAAATGAAGTACGGAAAAGATTTCCCGAAAAGCGTAAGAAAAACCGCTTTGTTTGAAGCGGAAGAGCGGTATCAGAAATTATTGTCTGAACGGTTAAATCGTCCTTGCGTTCCGATTAAAAGAAGCAATTTCGGTCAATATGATATGGCGGTAAACTATGTTACGTCTGTTTTGGAGGAAGCAAAATCAATTGAAAATGTCTCAATATTTAATATTGATCACATGGCGCAAATTGAATTTTCCGGTAAAGATGCCGAAACTCTTTTGCACCGGGTTTTGCCTGCCAATATTGAAAAAATGAAAATCGGCTCCTGTAAATACACCTTGCTTTTAAACGAAAAAGGCGGTGTAGAGGATGATATGATTGTCATGAGAATGAGTTCCGATAAGTTCATTGCGGTAATCAATGCCGGACACGATATTACCGGAAAAGGCGAAGATCACGGCATTGAAAAAGAATTTATTTCCGATGCGGATACAATCATGAAATATAAAAAAGACGATGAAGACGTAACCGTAAAAGATTTATCCGATGAATTGGTAAAAATTGATATTCAGGGCAGATACAGTTATAAACTTGTAACCGAACTTTACGGAAAATCTGTTGTTAAAAATCGTTATAAACCGGAAAAAAATATGAGTTATTTCACCTTTAACGAATTTGAATATGAAGGCGAAGAATATATTATCAGCCGTACCGGTTATACAAGCAGATGGGGATGGGAGTTATATGTTCCCGCAAAAGTTGCCGTTGAACAATTCAACAGAATTACGGAAAAAGCTCTTGAATTGGACGGATTGCTGGTCGGACTCGGAGGAAGAGACGAAAACAGAATATCTGCCGGCAATTTCGGTTTGCCTCTCAACGGTCAAGAGTATGACCCGAACCATACTCCGATAAACTCTCCTCTCTTCGGAGCTGCCGTCGATATGGAAAAAGATTTTGTCGGAAAAGAGGCAATTTTGAAAGAGCTTGAAAGAGGAACAAACAAAAAGATGGTTGCCGTTATATCTGAAGGAATAGTCGTCGGTTGCGGAATTTATCTCGACGGTAAACGTCTCGGAACGGTTACTTCAAGCATAAACTCTCCTAATGTTTCTCTTGAAAAACGTGAATTTATCGGATCAAAACGTAAGTCCGTACAAGGCGAAAACGGTACTGCAGCCATCGGTTTGGCATGGCTCTGCGATAATCCTTTTGAGGTTGACGAAGACGGTAAAGATATTCTTTCCTTTGACGGTAAAGCAGTTCGCATAAAAGTCGAATTCTATCGGGAAGACAAAGACGGAAAGCCTAAAGGCAGAGCAGTTCTCGGATATATATCCGGAGACGGAATTACTCCGGCGACAGCTCCCAAACCTTTGAAGAAAATTCAAAATCTGTAAATGATTATATTCTCTCAGCCTCGGTAAATATCGAGGCTTTTTTTATTAAAAAAATAAATACAAATTAAAATGAAATATTTGTTAAAGTCTTATTTTTTATTCTTATTTTCAGGGATTTTTATTAAGGTGAAGATGCCGGAAAAATTGTATTTTTAAGTTATTCTAAACAGCGGAAATCTTATTTGCCCTGTTCAAAATATTCAGCGATATAAATGCTTTGTTGACTAACTTAAAGTAATTTAAATACTTGGCATTTAATCCATATTTTATTTTTTAAGGAAATATTTTACAGAAAAATAAGTTAATCAGTCAGATTATTTGAAAATTTTTATATTTAAGGATGAATTATGTGCGGAATAGTAGGTTATATAGGCAAAAGAAATGCTTTGCCGATCATTGTGGATGGTATTAAACGCTTGGAGTACAGAGGTTACGACAGTTCCGGAGCTGCTGTCATAAATTCAGGCAAAGATTTGAAAATTTATAAAAAGAAAGGTAAAATTATAGAGTTAGAAAGATCGCTTCCTGCACCCTCAGAAACACAGGGAAATATCGGAATAGCTCATACTCGCTGGGCAACTCACGGCGAACCTAATGAAATTAATGCTCATCCTCATACGGATAAAAGCGGCAAAATTGCCGTTGTTCATAACGGAATTATTGAAAACTATAAAATAATAAAAAAAAGACTTATTGATTTAGGATTTGAGTTCGTCAGTCAAACGGACTCGGAAATAATTGCGCATCTTATCTCATATTATTTCGAAAAAGAAAACGATTTGTTGCAAGCGGTACAGTCGTCAATAAAGAATTTGGAAGGAACTTACGGAATTGCCGTAATATCTCAGGATGAACCGGATAAAATAATTGCTGCCAGAAAAGGAAGTCCGCTGATTTTAGGCATAGGAAAAGACGAGTTTTTTGTCTCATCAGACGTAAATGCCGTGGTTATTCATACCAAAAAGGTTGTCTATGTTAAGGACGGAGAAATTGTCAGCATAACAAATGACGGATTTGATTTGCTTGATTTTCAAAATCAATCGGTTAAACACGAGGTTTCAGAAGTTGATTGGGATATTTCGTCGATTGAAAAAGGGGATTACAAGCATTTCATGATCAAAGAAATTTTTGAACAGCCTGTTTCAATTGAAAATGCTTTCAGAGGAAGATTAGTCGATAAACTCTCGACAACTCGTCTGGGAGGTCTCGGATTAAGCGGAGAGCAGCTCAGAAAAATAAAAAAAATACAAATAATCGCTTGCGGAACCTCTTGGCATGCCGGTTTAATCGGTAAATATCTGATTGAAAATTTGGCGAGGGTTCCTACGGAAGTCGAATATGCCAGCGAATACAGATACAGAAATCCCATAATACCTGAAGATACGGTTGTTTTAGTGATAAGTCAATCCGGAGAAACAGCTGATACATTGGCTGCATTGAGGGAAGCCCAAGCCAGAGGAGCTAAAGTATTCGGTATAACAAATACGGTAGGAAGCACGATTGCTCGAGAAACGGACGGCGGCATTTATATTCATGCCGGAACTGAAATCGGCGTAGCTTCAACCAAAGCTTTCACATCTCAGGTTACCGTTTTAAGTTTATTGTCGGTATTGTTGGGAAGAATGAAAAATATGTCTCCCGTTGACGGGGCAGAATTTATTAAAGAAATTCAAAAAATCCCGGGAAAAGTGCAGGATATTTTAGATAAAAACGATGAAATTATCGATATGGCAAAGAAAGTCATGAATGCGGAAAATGCTTTGTATTTGGGACGGGGCGTACATTATCCGGTTGCTTTGGAAGGAGCATTGAAATTGAAAGAAATTTCTTATATTCATGCCGAAGGTTACCCGGCGGCAGAGATGAAACACGGTCCCATTGCTTTGATAGACGAAAATATGCCGGTGATTGCCATTGCTCTTAAAGATGCTCTCTACGAAAAAATCATATCTAATTTGGAAGAAGTAAAGGCGAGAAACGGAAAACTTTTTATCATTGCCAGCAAAAAAGACAAAAATCTCGAAAATATTGCCGAGCATGTTTTTTATATTCCGGAAACTTTACCGGAATTGCAACCTTTGCTTTCGGTTATTCCTCTGCAATTATTGGCTTATCATGTTGCTGATTTACGAGGATTGGATGTTGACCAGCCGAGAAATCTTGCCAAAAGCGTTACGGTTGAGTAGGATTTTTAATTTTATGAACAATTATTGTTTCCGCATTGTAAAAGATGCGGATTTTTATTTTGCAAGGAGAAAAAATGATAAGCATAGGAAGAATGAATAGTCTGGAAGTTGTTAAAAGAGTCGATTTCGGGTTGTATTTGGACGGGGGAGAAGCAGGAGAGATTTTATTGCCGAAAAACTCGGCTCCCCGAGATGCGCGACCCGGTTCAAAAGTCGAAGTTTTTATTTATCATGATTCGGAAAGTCGTCTTATAGCAACGACATTAAAACCTTTTGCCATGGCTGAAGAGTTTGCCGAACTTACCGTAAAAGATGCTAATGATTTCGGGGCTTTTATGGATTGGGGATTGATGAAAGATCTGTTGGTTCCGACCATGGAACAACAATTTCCTCTGCAAATAGGAAAAACTTATCTTATTTATATAACTAAAGATAAAAGAGGACGTCTTTTCGGAACAACAAAATTTGATAAGTATATGGAAAATTTCCCGACTTTTATTGAGGAAGGCGAAGAAGTTGATATTTTAATTGCTCAAGAAACCGACTTGGGATTTAAAGCAGTCATCAACAACCGAGCTTGGGGAATGATTTATAAAAACGAAATATTCAGAGAAATTAAAATCGGCAATAAAATGAAAGCTTACGTAAAAAAAATCAGGGAAGACGGAAGAGTTGATCTTTCTCTGCAAAAAGAAGGTTACGAAAGAGTAAAAGAATTTGCCGATGTTATTTTTGATAAATTACGAGAAAATAACGGTTTTATTCCTTTGAACGACAAATCGTCTCCCGAAAAAATTTATTCATATTTCGGGGTAAGCAAAAAGGTTTTTAAAAAAACTGCGGGAAGTTTATACAAACAGAAAAAAATAGAAATTTCTGACGAAGGTATAAGAATTTTATAAAAAATTATTTTAGAGATATTAAAATTCCTGTTTACGGAAATAAAAAACGCCCCTCAGGGGGCGTTTAAAGTTCAATTTCTTGCAGTTATTTGTAGGCAAGTTAATCAAAAAGTTTTAATTGCGCAACGTCCTATTTGATTTGCGGGAATCCAGCCTCCTATCCCGTTTTCCAATTTAATCTGAGACCAGTCATCTTCTGTTTTCATTATTGTAAACATCATTCCTTCATGAATGGTAAAAACGCGAGTAAATTCTTCTCCGGGACCGCTGAATCCGGCAATGACCGAACCGATTGCGACTCCTTGTTTTGAATTATAAATATAATCATTTTTTGCGTAAGCTAGAAATATGAAAACGATTAAAAAGGTTAAAGTAATAAATAACCAAAAAACGGGAACTGTTTTTTCTCTGTTGCGATATTTCAAAAGCATCAAATTAACATTCAATACCGCAAGAAAAATTAAAATCAAGATAATTACGGCAAGAATGTTCAAGCTGAGCATTCCGAAAATATTTTTGGCGACTTTAGAAATAAAATCCGAACTTTCGACAGATTGTTTGTCCTTGGTCATGGAAAGAGCCAGAGAAAGATTCTTAAAAGCCGATTCGTTACCCGGATCCAAAAGAAGCGATTTTTTGTAATAAAGAACGGCAAGACCGAGTTTATCCAGTCTAAAATAACAATTTCCGATGTTATAGAATAAATCCGAGTTTATGACATTGTCGTTCAATAATTTTGTATATTCTGTCAATGCGACATCAAATTTTCTGTTTTCGTATGCTTCCTCGGCATTGGCGATTATCGTTTCGTTTCTTCCTGCGCTCGCCTGCAAAGATATAATGAGGATGACAAAAATAATTATGATTTTTTTCATTTTTTCCCCTGCAAATTTAATTTATTTAAGATCTCTTTCAACAGTTTAAAATCTTCCGTTGCTGTTTCCGAGTTAAATCCTCCTGGCATAAATCTGGCTTGATTGCATTTTTTTATAAAATCTTCAAACTTTATCACTGTTTCGGAGTCAGGCAATTTTTCTTTCAGCATTTTAATTACAATACTTGATTCGGTTCCTCTGTCAAGATTGAGTTTATCGGTTAAATAATTCATCAAACCGTTTTGAGCCGCTGCATAAAAGTTTATTGATCCCGAAGCTGCGGCATCCTGAGCCTGCTTCAAGTATTTTTTTAAAATTTTGTCGGCTCTTTTATTGCGTCCGTAGCCTGAGTTTGATTCAAGTTTTGATTTTTCATTGTAAATAATAAGAGACGGGATAAAAGTCAACAAAAGCAAAACTGAAACAATCCAAAACCAAAGTTGTTCAAAAAAAGGTTTAAAACTTTTCGGATGAGCTGTTTTTTTGATATAGGCAATATCTTTTCCTTCCATGAGAACGGTATTTTGAGCCGTGCCTCCTCGCATTGTGAAATAATCGCCTTTTGAGATATTAAATTGATATTCTTTTGCCGTCAGTGTTTTATATGACTTTGTGTCAGGGTTGAAATAAGTGAATTTTACGGCAGGCAGAGAATGTTTACCCTCTTCTCTCGGGATAACTAAATATTTCAGTTCTAAACTTCCTTTCAGAGAGCCTTGAGCAGAGTTGTCAACAATAACTTTTTTTTCCGGTTCCATAAATCTGAAATGAGGATTTTCCGGTAAAGAGGGAGCATCAAAATACTGAAAGTTGCCGTTTCCCTTAATCCTCAAAGTATAGGTAAAAGAATCTCCCGCTTTAAGTTCGGTTTTACTGACTTCGGATCGGATGCTGAAATTCCCTATTGCTCCGGTAAAATACGGCGAATCGGTTGGAGGAAGAGGTTTTACGTTTAATTTTACCGGACTGCATGAGATGACGTAACTTTGGGTTCGGTCAAAATCGAAAAAACTTCTGGAGCGCAAAATAACGTCAACATTCATGGATAATTCCGGAATAATTATTGTTCCGGTTTTATTCGGGCGGATTATTTCCGTTCTCAGATCAAGCATTTCATAACGCGTTCCGTTTTTATTTACCGGTCTGAAATCTGCTTGTTCCGCTTCGTAACGTTTATCAATCCAAACATCGTTTATCGCCGGTCTTTCTTCAAAGCTTAAATTGGCAATATTGTATCTTTTGTAAAGACGATAACGGAAAGGAATTGCTTGACCTTCGTAAAAATTTTTCCCTTTCGGATAATCAACTTCTATAAAAAGATTATCTTCAAAATTATCCGAGTCGTTGTTTCTGCTTCTGTTTGAGGATGCGTAATTATTCCCGTATGAAGGAGATGCGGCAGCTGTTTTATTGCTTACGTTTACTTTTATCGGCGAAGTTGTATAATTTTTACCTTTGAATTTTATGTTGACGGGAGGAATTAAGACATTGCCTTCCTGAAGAGAAACCAGAGAATAATTATATTGCTTTGTTACCGATTGAGTCATTTTTCCGTTTATGATTGAGATGCTGCTTGAAGAAGAGGTTGAAACTCCCCGGTTTTTAATATTTTTAATTTTCGGTAAATCGGGTTGTTTTACTTTATCTGCATCATCTCCGGAAATCTCTATAGTATAGCGAAATTGCTGTCCTTTTCTGACTTTTGTCGAATTAACGTAAGCTTCGACTTTGATATCAGCGTAAAGACCGACCGAAATTAAAATAATAATCAGCGCAAAAAAATATTTATTCATGTTTTCCTACCAGTATTTTCCGTTCAAGCGGATTTCGCTTTCCGCTTTCTCTTTTCTTTTTTTCATTGATTTTTTTTCTTCTTCTTCAATCATACGCAATAACTTTTCGGCGTTTTCGCGTTTTTTCTTTTGTTCGGGATTTTCTTCTTGAGGCTTTCTTTCTTCGTTCTTTTTATCGCCTTTGTTAGAATCTTTTCCTTGTTTTTTTTGATCTTTTTTATCTTTGTTTTCGTTGTCTTTTTTCTTGTCTTTGTCTTTGTTCTCTTGGTTTTTATTGTTTTCGTCTTGATCTTTATCCTGTTTATTTTTGTCTTTCTTATTTTTATCTTTTTGGTCTTTATCTTGATTTTTTTGTTGTTTTTGGTTTTGATTCTGTTGCTTTTGAAGATATTGTTTGGCCAATTCGTAATTATAACGACTTGCTTCGTTGTCGGGATTGGTCATGAGAGCATTTCTGTAACTTTCGGCTGCTTTTTGATAATTTTTTTCCGCAAAAAAAGTATTCCCGATATTATGAAATATGTCGGAATCTTTTGCCGATTCTTTGTCTTTTAAAGCTCGCAGGTATTCATTTCTGGCTTCTTCAAATTTTCCTGCTTTGAATTTTGCGTTACCCAAATTGTAATGCAAGGCTCCGTCATGAGGATAATCTATCGAGTTTTGCGAAAAATCAGCTTCGGCTTTTTCAAAATCTCCCTTTTTATATTCTTTCTCAGCTTTTTTATTTTGGAAGAATTTTTTATAATTAATTAAATCAGCCTGCATTATGCCGATTGAAAAAAATGCGATAATCGTTATTATTAAAGTTTTGTTCATGATTAATCCTCAATTACGCGAGATTTTTTGATTTTTTTGTCGGTTCTTATGAAAATATCGGAGAATAAAAAGAATAAGGCAATATACACAAAATACCTGAATTGATCTTTGTAACGGGAAAAACGTTTTGATTCGATATTGGTTTTTTCCTTCTGATTAATTTTTTTCATAATTTCCAAAATTTCCGACTGACGAGGCGTTACCGGATAAAATTTTCCTCCGCTTATTTCTGCAATTTCAGTTAAAGAGGAAATGTCCAGCTTGCTTAAAATAATATTGCCTTTATCGTCTTTTGCATATTCTATTTCTCCGTTTTCGTTAACTGTCGGTATTGTGCTGCCTTCCGGAGAACCTACTCCGAGGGTATATATAACTGCTCCCTTTTCGGCTGCTTTTTCGGCATGTTTTTTCGCATTTTTACTGAGGTCTTCGCCGTCGCTTATGATTATAATAATTTTCTCTTTTTTATCTTTTGAAAAAACTTTTACGGCTTTCTCTATGGCGCCTCCTATATCTGTACCGGGAGTTGCAACTGTTTTCGTATCAATAAGATTAAGAAAGAGTTTTGCTACTGAATAATCGTCCGTTAAAGGACATTGCACGAAACTTTTTCCGGCAAATGCGACAATCGCAATCCGATCTCCGCGCAATTGATCCGTAAAATAGGATAATTGATCTTTTGCTCTTTGAATTCGAGACGGTTTTATGTCTTCTGCATCCATGCTTTTGGAAACATCCAGACAAACGACAATGTCAATACCTGTTTTTTTTATTATTTCCAATTCTTTGTCCCATTGAGGACGAGCAGCCGCCAATACGGCAAAAAAACAGGCGATCAACAACAATATGTTTTTCAATTTCCAATGAAAAACCGAAAATTGCTGTAAATAAAACTTATAAAAACGACTCTCGGCAAATTTTGAAAATCTTCTTCTTCGGTACTTTTCCGAAACAGTTACAAATATTATAAATATCGGGATAATTGCCGATAAAAGCAAAATATAAGGATTTTCCCATCTCATGAATTTATCTCCGCTGAAAAATAATTATTTTTTTACGACAAATTTTTATTCTTTTACGGCAGGTCCGGAATAAAAATGACTTTTAAAGTAAATTCCGCCAATAAACAGATCATTGCCAATATCAGTAAAATCGGGAAAATTTCTTTATATTCGACAAAATTTTTAATTTTAATTTTTGTTTTTTCCAGTTTATCGATACGGTCAATTATTGCTTTCAATTCTTCCGTGTTGTGAGCTCTTCCGGAGAATCCTGTTCCTGTAATTTCGGCTATTTTATTTAAGGTTTTCATATCAATATCAACCTTCATTTTTTGAGTTGTTCTTCCGTAAACAGGGTGATTTACCGGAAAATCGACATAACCTTCTTTACCGACTCCGACAGTATAAATTTTGATGCCGTAAGCTGCTGCAAGTTCGGCCGCCTGCAAAGGCTCTATTTTACCTGAATTATTGCGTCCGTCCGTAATAAGAACAATTACTTTGCTTTTGGCTTCCGATTTTCGGAGACGATTTACAGCCGTTCCCAATCCCATTCCTATTGCCGTTCCGTTAGCATCTTCGTCTATATTGATTGAGCTTACCGTTTTTTTTAAAATATTATAATCAAGCGTTAACGGACATTGGGTAAAAGCTTCTCCGGCAAAGGTAACTATTCCTATTCTGTCCGTTTCTCTTTTCTCTATAAAGTCATCAGCAACTTTTTTGGCAGCTTCCAATCTGTTTACCGGTTTGAAATCCAAAGCCTGCATGCTGCCGCTGACATCCATTGCCAAAACAATATCTATTCCTTCGCCTTCAGCTTCTTTTCTTTCATTTGCCAAACGGGGACGCATCAAAGACGCAATCAACAGAATTACAGCCAAAAATCTTAAAATCACCGGTAAAATATGGAAAGGAAATTGAAAAGATGCAACTTCTTTAATTAAACTGAGTTGAGGATGAGGAAGTCTGACTTTTCTTTTTTTTCTCGAAAAAATTTCAAAAATAATATGCGGGATTAAAATCAACAATAACCAAAAGTAACGGGGGGTAGCAAATTCAAACATTTTGACCTTCCTCATTATTTTTATTCTCAAATGACTTAAGGAAATTTTCCAACCAATCCAGTTCTTGTTCAGCTTTTTCCAAACTGCTTTCGCCTTTGGCGTATTTTATTCTGTCTGCCGCCTGCAAATGATACATTATCTCGGATTTTAAACCTCTGTCAAAGTTTAAAACGCTTTCTCTTCTTATTTCATTTGTGGTCATTTCCATGGCTTTAAATCCGTATTCCAGTTCCAAAAAATAACGCAGAATCATGGTTGTCTCAAAATAAAATTCTACAAAACGTCCTTGCTCGTGAAGCTTTTGAGATTTTAAAATTCCCAAGCGTTCCAAAGCTTTTAAAAATGCCGGGCGCAAGTCTTTTTTCTCTTTAATTTCGATAATCGGTTCTTTCTTTAATTTTTTTACAATAAAGCCGATAAGAAAAATAATTACGGCAAGAATAGCCAAAGGGAGGAAGAAATCGAAAAATCCCAATTTAACTCCTTTTAAATCGGCTATATCGGCAGGAGCTTGAGAAGAATCCCTCAAAACGCTTTCCACGACAACGGTAAAAGGAGAAGTTTTTAATGTTTGCAAACCGTTTTGCGATTTTACGATAAACTCTAAAGAAGGAAACTCGTATTCTCCGGTATCGTAAGCTGAAAATTCATGAATTATTTTAGTTGTTTTAACGTTGTTCTCAAAGGAATCTTCCTGTTTTAAGCTGCGTGAAATAAACACGTCTGTCGTGTCGATAGCGGCAGAAAAAATAGAATCTTTCGCATCGGACGATATTTCAACGATAAAATCAAAAGGCGTTCCTATAAATAAATGTTGGGGTCTGTTAATATAAGATTTTATTTCCGCTCCTCTCAAACAAAGGAAACTCAAAATAAAGACAACGGATATAAGTAATTTAGTTTTCATAAATTCGGATTAAGCTCCTGACGGTAATTTCTTTTTGTCTAAAAATAAAAATCAAAGTTTTGCAACAAGGATTTTCATATATTTTTTTGTAAATTCGCTTTTATTAACGCAAGATAAATAATCGCGTTACATTTTAAAGATATTTTTTATTCATTATGCTCGGATTATATATCATTTTTATATACATCTATGTTCTATAATTGAATTTATAATCAGGACTCTGATTTCTTTTGTTTCATAACTGATTGTTATATAATGTTTTATGGTTTTGTATCTTTTCCGGCGCGCAATATGCATATTATTGTATTGAAAATCATAAAAAAAGGAGTTTATCATGAGAGTTTCAACAAAAATTATCGCTTCGATTATGGCAGTATTTCTGCTGTTTTCAAGTTTAACGGCTGAAAATCCCGATGTCGGGGAATCGGTTGAGGATGCTGCGGAAGAAGTCGCTGAAGCTATAGAAGAAGCTGCTGAAGTTATGGAGGAATCGATAGAAGAAATATCTGACAATGTCGAAGATTTCGATAAAAACGAATACTCCGACAAAAATCAAAAGGCTTATATGGGGGTTTATTCCAAAACACTGTCTTTAAAGGATGCCCGGGAACTCGGTTACAATGAGTTTTACGGAATTTTAATTACTAAAGTCGTATCCGGTTCAGCCGCCGAAAAACAAGGTATCCGTCCTTACGATATTTTGATGTCCATAGACGGTAAAAAAATTTACGATGACAATTCTTTCTCTCGTTTCATTGATTCTTACAATACCGGCGACAAAGTAAAACTTGAATTTTTCAGCCACGGCAAAATTGAAATAAAAGATTTTGTTATGGGAGAAAGAGAAGAAAAGATAAATTACGGAAAAGGAAACGTAACTTTATTCGGCAGAAATTCATCAAAATCAAAAAAATATTCAACCGGCTACGGAGGATTATCTTGGATACCGGTTTATTTTAAAACTGATTTGGATGATGTAAATTATTTGGTAAAAGAATTCGGATTTTCGAAAATTGACGATAGCGGCATCTTCTTAAACGGTCTTGGCGGAAAAGGCATAATAGGTAAAAGCTGGTTTTTAGGATTGATGGGAGTTCGGTATTCCAATCATGCTCGAATAAATAAATCCGTTCCCGATATTCTTAAACCGGGAGAAACCGTAAACGTGAACAGACGCATGGCATTTAAAATGAGTTATTGGGGAGTTACCTTGGATAAAAGAGCGGCGCTTTCCCGCAAATTTATCTCAAGCGCCGGTTTTATGCTCGGTTGGGGAAAATACAAACTTAATTTTGAACAGACTTACGGCGAATTAAATTGGGCTGATCTGAATGAAGATTTCAACAGCAGTTACAATAATCATATTGCTTTAAAAAGAAGTTATATTCTCTTTCAACCGAAAGTTATGATGATGTACAGGATTTTGAGCTGGTTATCCGTCAGAGCTGAAGTAGGTTATATGGCATCTTATTCCTTTAAGGAAGGATGGTCAAAAATCAGTTCGGGAAACAGCTATGAAATTAAGGATTCTCCGAATACCGATTTTAACGGACTTACTTTTACGATAGGTCCCTGGTTCGGATTTTAAGAGTAATTTTTGAGACTCGGGTCGATGTTTAAAATCGACTCGAGTTATTTTTATCCGATAAAAAATCTTTACAGGGAATACGAAAAAAGAAATAACGGTTATTGTTGATTAAGAGGTTAAAATAAATTATGCTGCTGGAAATATTAAAAGAAAAGATTGTAACCGGTTTGATGACCGTATCTCTTTTGATGTTCGGTTCTCATCAAGTAAATGATGTAAAAATGACCGATCCTGAAATAAGTTTCGAATCAAATAAACTTACGACATCCGTTTACCTGCAAGATGCTTTTGCCAATGATTTCGAGCAACTTTTTAAATCCGGAAAAGAACTTAAAGTTTATTACCGTTTAGAATTGAAAGTAAATGACAAACCGACTTTAAACCAAACCTTTATTCATTCCGTTCTTTTTGATCCCATGGCTCAGATGTTCGATGTTTTTTCGGAAGAAACCTCTTCCTCTTTTACATGTTCCGACGTTAAAGACGTTATCGGTTATCTTTCCTTTTTCAATTGTTCAAAAGAATTTCCCGAAGGTTTTCCTCCCGGAGCAAAATTAAATGTAAAAATTACCTCTTTTCTGACCGAAATTACCATGACCGGCGACAGAAAGTATGATTTAATGATGTTTTGGAAGTTTAAAAAACCTGAGGCAGAAGCCGTATTTTATATAGAAAACGATTCATAAATCAGAGCATGTTTAAGGTCGGGAAAATGTTTTTTTATTGCTCGTTCTCGACTGCTTTATTTGTTTGATAAATTTTTTTCATGAAATCCGTTTGCTTATAATTAATTTTCATTACAATTTTTTATTGTCTTCAATTAACAGAATCATCTCGTATTTTAAACTTGAACAGAAAATTTTTTAATAAATCCTGTTTAAGTTTTGATTATTTTATCGATAATTAATTATTTTTTTGCGCAACCTGGGAGAGAAACAATCCGGCTGTAAAGTTATATAAGGTTAACTATAACAATTAAATAACCGTTGCAAAAACAAATTAGAATATCATTTAAAAATAATTGACAAAAAAGTAAGATATCTAAAGTTTACTTTATCGATATAAAGTTATCGAATAAAAGAGGAGGTCTTAATGAAGGAAAAAGAAACTGTTTCGGAATTAACTTTACGCAGACTTCCAAAATATCGTAATTATTTGATAAAGCTATGTAAATCGGGACAAGAGTTTACTTCCGCTTCCGAAATCTCAAGAGAATTTGACGTACATCATACACAGGTTCGAAAAGATTTGGCAATAACAGGCGTAAGAGGCATTCCGAAAGTAGGACATGTTGTCGAAGAACTTATCGTTGCGATTGAAGAATATCTTAATTGGAATAATATCTCAGATGCTTTTTTAATCGGAGCCGGAAAACTCGGAAAAGCAATTCTCGGGTATCACGGATTTGAAAAAGCAGGAATAAAGATTGTTGCCGCCTTTGATACGAATCCTGAAATTATCGGGACTGAAATTGAAGGAATTCCAGTTTTTCCCATGGATAAACTCAATAATTTGGCGCAACGTCTCCATATTCACATCGGAATTATTACGGTAACGCAGAAATCTGCTCAACAGGCGGCAGATTCGGCGATTAATTCAGGAATTATAGCCTTGTGGAATTTTACTCCGGTAAATTTACAGGTTCCTGAAGATATAATTGTTGAAAATGTTGATATTTATCCCAGTTTGGCAGTTTTATCGAAAAAAATAGCTTACCGTAAATCGGAAAGAACCAAAATTTTAAAAAAATGACGCTTTCAGCAATAGAGGAAGCATTCTTTTACGTCTGAAAATAAGGAGAAAAAATGTCTGCAAACAATAAATCAAGAGCAGAAAAGATTATTGAATATGATCCCAACGGTTTGGTTGTCGTTGACAAAAATAATTGTATTATTCAAGTAAATAAAGCTTTTTTGCATATTTTTCAAATAGACGTAACGGAAAAAATTGTCGGTAAAAACGTTAATGATGTTTTGGGACAAGATATTTTTTCGAGTACCGACATAGCGAAAGACAAAGGTAAAATAAAACATCATTTCCGTACCGGAAAAGTAGTACAGCTTATTTCTTTCAGTCTTTGTGACGAAGATTGTTTGTCTGCTTGTTTCTTTGTAGATATTACTCAGCATTTTCACAGCAAAAGAAGACTTCAGGAAATGAAACGGGAAACTATCGAAAAAGCTCACAAAGTGATCAATAAACAGATGCGAGTAGCGCAGGAAATAGCAAGTTTGCTCGGTGAAACTACCGCCGAAACAAAATCAACCTTGTATAATCTTTTGAAAATCATCGATGAAGAAGAAGAGATAAATGAATAGAAAAAAAAATCATTTGTACTTTGAAATCGGAACTTCTCAACTGAATAAACACGGTGAGATTCTTTGCGGAGATTCGATCATTACGGATGCCAACAGGGAAACGGCAACTGCAATTTTATCGGACGGTTTGGGAAGCGGAGTAAAAGCCAATATCTTATCGACCTTAACTTCAAAAATTCTCTCCGTCATGCTGAGAAACGATTGTCCGCTGGAAGAAGTTGTTTCTACTTTGGTTCAAACTCTTCCTACTTGTTCAATTCGTCAGCTTGCTTACAGCACCTTTTCGGTGGCGCAATTTTACAGCAAGGGTTCTCTTCATCTTGTTCAATACGATAATCCGCCCATTCTGTTTATCCGCAGAAATAAGGTTCGGGAAATTGCATATCAAGAATCAAAAATGCACGGTAAAATAATTAAAGAAGCAGAACTTGATTTGGAAGAAGGAGACATTTTCGTTTTGATGTCAGACGGCGAAGTTCATGCCGGCATTTGCAATACTCTGAATTTCGGATGGAGTTGGGAAAATATTGCGGACTTTACGGAAAGAATAAGCTCGAAGCCTCTTACTTCAAGGGAAATAGCTTTCGAATTAACCAACGTTGCCAATAAATTGTACGGAGAAGAACCGGGAGACGATACTTCGGTAATAGTCGTGAAAGTCAGACAAAAAAGGTATCTGTCCGTAATGGTCGGAGCGCCCAAAGATAAAAACGACGACGCCATGATTGTTCGAGAATTTATGGAAGCTCCCGGACGTAAAGTTATCTGCGGCGGAACCACAGGAAATATTGTGGCAAGAGAATTAAACCGTAAAATAGAAGTTGATCTTTCCGGATTAAAAGAAGGAATTCCTCCTGTCGGAAAGTTGGAAGGAATAGATCTCTGTACAGAAGGAATTATCACCATCAGCAAAACTCTGAAAGAATTGCAGAGAGATGATATTTCTTATAAAAAACTGGAAATAAACAAAGACGGAGTAACCGGGTTGATTAAGGAATTAACCAAAGCCGATGACGTTACCTTTTATATGGGGCAAGCCATAAATCCGGCGCATCAGACGGCGAACATGCCTATGGAATTCGGTCTTAAAACTCAAATAATGGAAAAAATCGGCGAAATTTTACGTAAAAAAGGTAAACATATCGTCATTAAATATGCTTAATTATCCTGAAAATTAAGCTCAAACGTATAAAATCTAAACAAGTCCTTGCGGACTTATATCTTTAAAATAATAAAAAATAAATACAATGATCGGAGGATCAATGAGCCAAAAGACTCAAGCAACAGAACCGCTGAGCAATTTTCAGCGGGTGAATGAGATTATTGAAAAATACGGAACAGAAAAAAATCAACTGATTCCCATATTACAGGCTGTTCAAAGCGAATTCAGATATTTGCCTCAAGAAATGCTCTCTTTTATTGCAACGGCAATGAAAATTCCTGATGCCGAAGTTTTTGGAGTAGCAACGTTTTATGCGCAATTTTCAACTGAACCTAAAGGAAAACACATTATTCAAATTTGTGACGGAACGGCTTGTCACGTTCGCGGTTCCGGAAAACTTATTGAAGGTTTCAGACAATCACTGAACCTCAGCGAAAATAAAATAACTACCGATGACTTGTGGGTAACGGTTGAAACCGTATCATGTCTCGGAGCTTGCGCTTTGGCTCCCGCAGTTGTTGTTGACGGTAAAATCTACGGTAATGTTCCGCCAAAAAATATTCAGAAAATTCTTGATGAAATGAAAGAGGGAGATGAATAATGAATTTATTTGAAAAACTTTCTCCGGAAGCAATCAAAGATCCCACCGTACCTTGTCGGGATTATGTTTTAAGCAGTCTCGGCTTAAAAGAAGTTAATGAAGAAGAAAAAGACATAGCTCAAAAACTTGATGCCATTTATTTGAAAAAAACCGGTGTTTACGAAAAACAAATTGCTCTCTGTAAAGGTACAGGATGTCAAAGTTCGGGTGAAATTTCCATTAAAGAACATTTTGAAAGAGTTCTTTCCGAAAAAGGTTTAAGAGATAAAGTAAACATCGTTGAAACGGGATGTCGCGGCTTTTGCGAAATGGGACCGTTGGTTGAAATTTTCCCTGAGCATACCTTTTATTGCAAAGTAAAACCGGAAGATGTGGAAAAAATCGTCGAAGAGACTTTAATCAAAGGAAATATTATTGAAGACATGGTCTTTGACAATATTCCCAAAGCGGAAGAAATTCCTTTCTATAAAAAACAAATGCGCCGTGTTTTGGGTATTTCCGGCTTGATAAATCCCGAAAACATTAACGACTCTATTGCCAATAATGCCTACAAAGGTTTGAAAAAAGCTCTTACCGAAATGACTCCGGAAGATGTTATCGAAGAAGTAAAAAAATCTTATCTTCGCGGACGAGGCGGAGGCGGATTCCAAACCGGTCTCAAATGGCATTTTACTCGTCAAGCAAAAGGCGAAAAGAAATATATTATATGTAATGCGGACGAAGGCGACCCGGGCGCATTTATGGATCGTTCCATTTTGGAAGGAGATCCTCATAAATTAATTGAAGGTATGCTTATTGCTGCTTACGCCATCGGAGCAGACGAAGGTTATGTTTATGTCCGAGCTGAATATCCTCTTGCTATTCACAGATTGGAAATTGCCATTTCTCAATGTGAAGAATTCGGTTTATTGGGCAAAAATATTATGGGAACCGATTTTAATTTTAAACTTAAAATAAAGCAAGGAGCAGGAGCATTTGTCTGCGGAGAAGAAACAGCTCTTATCGCTTCTATTGAAGGTAAACGCGGAATGCCTACCGTAAAACCTCCTTTCCCGTCCGAAAAAGGTCTTTTCGGAAAACCTACCAACATCAATAATGTGGAAACTTTTGCCAACGTTCCTTTAATCTTATTCCACGGCGCGGAATGGTACACTCAGGTAGGAGTCGAAAAGAACTACGGAACCAAAATTTTTGCCATGACCGGTAAAGTAAGAAATACCGGTTTGGTGGAAGTTCCTCTCGGAATTACTTTAAGAGAACTTGTTTTTGAAATCGGGGGAGGAATCGGAACAGGCGGAAAATTTAAGGCTGCTCAAATAGGAGGTCCTTCCGGAGGATGTCTTACTGAAGAACACTTGGATATGCCTTTGGACTTCGATTCGCTCAGAGCTGCCGGCGCAATGATAGGATCCGGCGGATTAGTTATCCTCGACGATAAAACCTGTATGGTCGAAACTGCTCGTTATTTCATGAGTTTTACCCAAAACGAATCTTGCGGAAAATGTATTCCTTGTCGCGAGGGAACAAACCGAATGCTTGAAATAATGGAAAGAATAGTAAAAGGAAACGGTACCGAAAGTGATATCTTGATGCTCGAAGAATTGGCTTTAACCATAAAAGAAGCCAGTCTTTGCGGACTCGGTAAAACCGCCCCGAATCCCGTATTGTCAACTTTAAAACTATTTAGAAATGAATACATCGCTCATATAGAAGATAAAAAATGTCCTGCCGGAGAATGTGTTGATTTAAAAACATTTATTATTGACCCGGATAAATGTAAAGGATGTTCAAAATGCGCCAGATTATGCCCCGTCAGTTGTATTGACGGTAAAATCAAGAATCCCTATAAGATCGATACGGAAAAATGTACAAAATGCGGAACCTGTCTTGCTGCTTGTCCGTTCGATGCGATCTATGTAGCATAGGCTGACATAACTTCGGAGGAAAAATGAATAAAAAATACATGACAGTAAACGGGAAGAAAGTTGCTTTCACAGGCAAAGAAAAAAATCTTCTTACCGTCATAAAAGGCATGGGTATAGAAATACCTACATTTTGTTACCACTCGGCTCTCAGCGTTTACGGAGCTTGCCGCATGTGTATAGTTGAAGACGAAAAAGGTAACATCATGGCTTCCTGCTCCATTAAACCTCAGGAAGGCATGTCCATCAAAACTCATACCAAAAGATTAATGAACATGCGTCGCATGATTCTTGAATTATTGTTGGCAAACGATCATCAGGATTGTACTATTTGCGATAAAAGCGGAAGTTGCCAACTTCAAACTCTTGCGCAAAACATGGGCGTAAAACAAGTCCGTTTTGACCCGAGAAAAGAACGCGAAGCATTAGATAAAAGTTCTCCTTCCATTATCAGAAACCCCAACAAATGTATTCTTTGCGGAGATTGTGTTCGTATTTGTTCGGAAGTTCAGGGAGTCGGTGTACTCGGTTTCATGAACAGAGGTCCTAAAATAGAAGTTTCTCCGGCTTTCAATAAACCGATTGCCGATGTTGACTGTATCAATTGCGGTCAATGCGTATCTGTCTGTCCTACCGGCGCTTTATTGGTAAAAGACGATACCATGAAAGTTTGGGAAGCCATTAATGATCCCGAAAAACTTGTCGTTGCTCAAATTGCTCCGGCGGTAAGAGTGGCAATCGGAGAAGAATTCGGCTTAAAAGACAGCACCAATTATCTTTACAAAAGCGTGTCCGCTTTAAGACTTATCGGAGTTGATTATGTCTTCGATACAAGTTTTACCGCAGATATGACCATTATTGAAGAAACTCACGAATTTATAGACAGAGTAAAGCAAGGTAAAAATTTGCCTCACCTTACTTCCTGTTGCCCCGCTTGGGTTACTTACGTTGAAAGAAATTGTCCGGACTTAATCAGCAATCTTTCAAGTTGTCGTTCTCCTCAGGGAATGTTCGGTTCTTTGATCAAAAAATATTTTGCCAAGCAAAAAGGAATTGATCCGAAAAACATTTTCGTTGTTTCCGTAATGCCTTGTACAGCCAAAAAAGCCGAAGCGATAAGACCTCAATTGAGTACGGAAAAAATGCAAGATATCGATACGGTTATCACTACGGTAGAGTTTGCCAGAATGATCCGTAAAATGGGTATTCAATTTGCCGATCTTGAACCTTCATCTCTTGACATGCCTTTCGGATTCAGCAGCGGCGCTGGAGTTTTATTCGGGAACAGCGGCGGAGTTGCCGAAGCTACTCTTCGTTTTGCGGCAGAGAAACTTTCCAAAGAACCTCTTAAAGACGTTAACTTTGATGATGTCAGAGGTTTGGCAGGCGTTAAATCCGCTCATGTTGACATAAACGGAACGAAAGTCAGAGTCGGAGTTGTTTCCGGTTTGGCAAATATGAAAGAAATTATTTCCAAAATCAGAGAAAATAAATCAGAATTTGATATTATTGAAGTTATGGCTTGCGCCGGAGGTTGTATCGGCGGCGGAGGACAACCTGTTCCGAACAATATAGAAGCCCGTAAAAAGAGAAATAAATCAATTTACAGCATAGATAGTCAGGCTCCGGTTAAAAAATCTCAGGAAAATCCGACTATTAAGCAAATATACACTGATTGGCTCGGAGAACCCAACAGTAAAGTTGCTCACAGAGCCTTGCATACTCATTACGGCTCCAAAAAGAGAATAGACGGAATGGAAATATTGGACAGCAAGAAAACGACTGAGGAAAAATTAACCGTTTCCGTTTGCGTAGGAACAAACTGTTATCTGAAAGGTTCTTATGATGTCCTGCAAAAATTAATCTCTTTGAGTAAAGAGTATCAAATTGAAGATAAAGTTGAATTTAAGGGAACTTTCTGCCTTGAAAATTGTGCTTGCGGTCCTTCAATCAAACTCAGCATTTCCGATCATAAATTCGGTTTGGCTCACGAAGATGTTGAGGATTTCTTCAAAAATAATATTCTTTGCCACTTCAGTAATTAATTGCTTTAAAAAAGTAAATTATCTTAAGTTAAATCGACGGGTTATTTTATTGACTCGTCGATTTTTTTATTTACGGTTTTAATGCCTGCAAAAAAATAAAAATAAAGCATTATGTGAACTCTCTATTTTACGATTTTTATGCAATAGCGGTACAATTTAAGAAAATTATTATTTGTTTTTAAGCGGAAATTTTTTTCCTCTTCAACTCTAAGAAAATTAAAAAAACAAAAATATGTTAACTCTTGTCTGACTATAATTTATTGTTATTTAATAAGTTGTATCCATTGTTCTTTTTCCGGCGCAAGGATTGCATTTTAGACGGTCGGTTGAATAATATTACGAGAAACCTGATTTCGACGGGAATCGGGGATTAAAAAATGAAGAGGCATTACTGCCCATCCGGTTTGGTTTGGGGATATTTTTTCCCCGCCTTTTTTTAATGATTAACGGAGAAAATCATGAAAGTGAAATTTATCTTATTAATATTTGCTTTGCCTTTTATTATTTCGGCTCAAGTCAGAATAAAGGATATTGCCGAAATAAACGGTTTGGAAACAAAACAGCTGATCGGTTACGGTTTAGTCGTAGGATTGGACGGAACCGGTGACGGAAGCAGTTCTCAAATGACTGCGCAAAGTATTAAAAATATGATGGAACGCTTTGGTGTAACTATTCCGATAAATAAAATTCGTCCCAATAATATTGCTTCCGTTATGGTAACGGCAAATCTGGAACCTTTCGTCAAAAAAGGAAATAATATTGATGTTACGGTTTCTTCCATAGGTGATGCCAAAAGCCTTGAAGGCGGAACCCTTTTGCTGACCCCGCTTATTTCTGTTTCCGGAAAACAATATGCTTCTGCTCAGGGACCTGTTTCCATTGGCGGTTTCAATTCAAGCGGAAAATTAAACAAAATAAGAAAAAACTACACGAACGTAGGTCGCGTTCCGAACGGAGCCGTTGTTGAAAGAGAAATTTCATCAGGATTTATTCAGGACGGTCAATTGATCTTGGATTTGTATGAATCTGATTTTACTGTAGCCAGTCGGATTTTGGATGCGATAAATATTAAATTCGGAAAAAGATTAGCATATTCCGAGGATGCTGGTTCGATTAAAATAAACGTTCCCGAAAAAATTAAAGCGGATAATCTTTTGGTTGATTTTGTCTCGCAAGTGGAAAATTTAACGGTAAAACCTGAAGCTAAAGCTAAAGTCGTGATAAATGAAAGAACGGGAACCATTGTTGCGGGCGGAAATGTTACTGTTTCGGAAGTGGCAGTTTCTCACGGAAATCTGACCATAGAAATTTCTGCCAGAGAAAATAACCTGGAACTCGGAGGTCTTGAATATAAAGAGACTGAAGAATTTGTCGAAGCAAAATCCGATCCTGCCAGAGTCTTGGTTTTGGAAGCTGCGACCGTAGCTGAACTTGCCGGAGCATTAAACTCCATAAAAGTAACGTCCAGAGATCTTATTTCTATTTTTCAATCCCTTAAAGTTGCCGGAGCCTTACAGGCGGAACTTATTATCCTGTAGGAGGCATCATGATTAATTTTGATAACAGAATATCAGGATTTAAAATAAATTCGGGCTTGGATTCCGTTGAGCTTGCGAAAGCTGAATCGGGAATGAAAAGGAATGCCGAAAAAGCTTCTGCTCAATTTGAAGCTTTGCTGGTAAAAAAAATGTTGAGTTCAATGACTGATACTCTGAAAGAAGGAGCATTTTTCGGAGAGGCAAAAGGAAATGATTTTTACATGGGTATGTTTTTGAGAGAAGTTTCAAGATTAATCTCCGAAAAACAATCATTCGGTCTGAAAGAACAAATTATTGAACAAATTAAATCGGGCAAAAATGAAACAGAAGAGACAGAGATGCGTCCTTTGAAAAGATTTGATTTTATTAATAAAAACATAAGCCTGAAGCTGAATTCTCCTGCCTTGAACGGAAGATTAGAAAAATTGCGTCCTTTGATTGAAAAAGCCGCAAAAAAATACAACATTGAACCGGAACTCATTATGGCTGTTATTTCTCAGGAAAGTTATGCCAATCCTAAAGCGGAAAGTTCTGCCGGAGCAAAAGGATTGATGCAAATAATGGATTCTACCGCAGTAGGTCTGGGCATTAAAAACAGTTTTGATCCTGAAGAAAACATCATGGGCGGAACTGAGTATCTTAAAATACAGCTTGATCGATACAAAGACAGAAATTTAGCTCTTGCCGCTTATAATGCAGGACCGGTTAACGTCGATAAATACAAGGGAATCCCGCCTTTTAAGGAAACCCGAAATTATATTAAAAACGTAAACGGATATTTTAATAAATTTAAAAATAATAAAACTGAATTGAAATGAAATTAAAGGAGTTTGCCATGAATGCTCTTACCTCAGATTTTTTCCGTACCTGGGAAGATGAAATTGCGGCTTATCAGGAAGTATCGATAGTACTTTCAGAGCAAAAATACGCTTTAATGAACTGGGATATAAAATTATTTCAGGAAATAAGCCAAAAAGCCGCTCTCCTTATCGGAAGAGCTCACTCGACAACCAACCGCAGACATGACATGATGGAAACTCTGTTTCTTACTTTGGACTTGAATCCGGAAGATAACTCTTTAAAAGAACTTTCCGGTTGTTTTAAGGAACCCGAAACTAAAGAAAAAACAGATATCTTCTTTCGTGTGTTCAGCAATACTTTGAAAACCATCGATAAACTCAGCGGTGAAAACAAAGAACTGATAAGAACCGGCTTGGAAATGGTCGGAGATAATCTGGAAACAATTGCCGATATCATAGATCGCGATCGCGTGTACAGTCGTGTGGGAATGATTACTCAAAACAGAAAATCCATTCTTTTAAACAAGAGGATTTAAAATGAACAACTTGTTTTCCATAGGTCGTAAAGCCATAATGGTAAATGATTACCGACTTAATATTACCGGTCAAAACATTGCTAATGTTCATACTGAAGGTTACAGCAGGCAAAGGGTTGATCAAGTATCGTCTGATCCTAAAAATCAATTAGGATTTCAAATAGGAACAGGATCGGAGGTTTCGAGTATTTTGCGAGTGAGAGATGTGCAACTTGATAATAATTTTCGCAGAGAAAATACCGAATTCGGATACTGGAAAGGCGTAAGCGATAACCTTACTCAGACAGAAAACGATTTTTTGGAACCTTCGGAGGCGGGATTAAACAATCGTTTAAATGTGTTTTTCGATAAATGGGAAGCTGTTGCCGACAATCCGACAAGTATTGCCGATCGTGATTTATTGGTTGAATCAGCTGTTATGTTAACGGATACTTTTCATAAAATCGATAATTCTCTCAATGAAAGAAGAGAACAAATCAATAAAGACTTAAATCGGGTTAGAAATGAAATTAACGCTTTGTCAGAGCAAATTGCCGAGTTAAACGGAGATATTCGCCAAACGGAATTATCCGGGAAACAAGCCAATGATTTGAGAGATAAATTTGACATTTTGGTTGATCAGCTCTCCGAGTACGGATCGGTTCGGGTTCAAGTAAAAAGCGGCGAAACGGTCTCGGTTTATTTCGGCTCTGATGAAATTGTAAATCATGACACATCCCGTAAACTTCAAAGTGTTTCGGAAACTGATGACGGAATTGAAATCAATAAACTTGTCTGGGAAAATACCGGCAGAGAAATAAGTGCTTTGAACGGAGGGCTGATCGAAGGATTATATCATGTCAGAGACGATATAATTCCGGGTTACAAAGATAAGCTCGATACTCTGGCATCGGAGATAGTTTCGCAATTAAATTCTATTCATAATAAGGGATTTAATTTGGGTGATCCTCCGACAGTCGGTTTTGATTTTTTCGATTCCGTAAATACGGATGCCGGAAATATTTCCGTAAACAAGAGTATTTTAAATGATTCAAAAAATATTGCTGCTTCCAAAGAAGGAGCAGACGGTGATAACAGAACAGCGTTGGAAATTGCCGATTTAAGGTTGCATTCTGATATTGAATCATCAACCTTTTCGGATTTTAACGCTCAACTTTTGGCAAAAGCGGGAAGTGATACGGCAAACTCCAAATCAATGGCAGAAATGCAAAAAGCTGTATCTGAACAATCAAATCAATTTAGGGAAAGCGTAAAAGGGGTCTCCATGAATGAAGAGGCTGCTGATTTGATAAAATATCAGCAGGCATTTCAAGCGTCTGCCAAGATTGTGCAGGCTGCCAGGGAGATTATTTCGACGGTTTTGTCTTTAATACGATAAAATCTTTTAACATCGAATAAAAATGACCAGGGACGGTCAACTCCGAATAAAAAAGGAAAACCAAGGAAGGTAATAATGCTTATTCTTACAAGAAAAACGGGTGAATCAATAATTGTGGGCGACAATATAGAAATCGTAGTTGCCGAAATCAATAAAAATTCGGCAAGGATCGGCATCAAAGCTCCCAAAGATTTATCTATTTACAGAAAAGAAATTTACGATAAAATTTTAAAAGAAAACGAAAAAGCAGTCAATACGGATATTGATCAAAATACTTTTGAACAATTGAATGATTTGGTCATGACCCGCATCGGAGGCTAAAATGAGAATTACCGGCAATATGGCTTTGTCTTCTTTGTACGGACAGGTCAGCAAGAACATGGAATCATATCGCAGAATTCAGGAACAGGTCAGCACTGAAAAACAATTGTTGCGTCCCTCTGATAATCCTGGAGGAATGGCAAGCCTCAACAACCTGAATACGACGAAATCCGCCAATGAAAAATATATGCAAAATATGGACGAAGCAGATACTTATCTCAAAGCAACCGATTCGGCTTTGTCGCAAATTAACGATATTTTGGCGGAAGCTCGAACTGTTGCGGAATTAAATGCTACAGGCTCCTCGAATAACGATGTTAATGATATCGGAGCTCAAGAAATTCAACAATTGATAGACCGTTCCTTGAATATTGCCAATACCAGAGTGAGAGATCGTTATATTTTCAGCGGATATAATACGGACAAACCTGCTTATTCCGAATCAGGAAAAATACTTGAACCTATGGCTGCCGCCGGAAACTTATATACAGGCAAAACTTTTTCTTCTGGAGAATTTACCGGAAAAGAAAATAAATCTTATCTGGTTAGAATCGTTACCGCCGGGCAAACGGGCGGAGCTGAATATAAAGTTTCCGAAGACGGAGGCAAAACTTGGGGTTCAAACCGTATCCTTACTTTCGAAACAGCGATTTTTGATGATGCGCACGGGAAAGATGAGGGTGTTAAATTGAGATTTGAAACCGGTACTTTTGCGGTTGGTGATCAATTTCAAATAGACGTTGTTTCCGGCAAATATCAGGGAGACGACGGAATAATTGAATTTAACGGCAGTAAACATGCTCAAATCCAGACTAATCTTTCCGGGCAGGAAGTTTTTGAGAACAATAATTATTTTGATATAATGTACAGATTGAAAAGAGCATTGGAAAATCATAATCAAAATGAAATAGGCGAATCTTTGGAACAATTAAAAACCTTGCAAAGCGATTTTAAACAGGAAACCGCAAAAGCAGGAGTAAGACTTAATCAGATAGAAGTTGCTCGCTCGAATATGAAAGCTGTAACCGAACGGGTTTCAAATAATATTGCAGACATAGAAAATGTCGATGTATATAAGGTCTTATCTGAAATGACAATGTTTGAAAGCGCCTTAAACAGTTCGGTAAAAGCTCTTTCCAAGGTATTGCCGAACAGTCTTATTAATCTAATTTAAAAAGGAGAATAAAATGATAGTCAAAACAAAAAGATTCGGAGATGTTGAATATGATCCGAAAACGGCGATTGTTTTTCCCAAAGGAATTTTGGGATTTCCCAAAGAAAAGAGATTTGTCCTTTTGGACCCTAATAAAAAATCTCCTTTAAAATGGCTTCAGTCTTTGGATCGTCCCGATTTGGCATTTGTAATTACCGATCCTCTTATTTTTAAGCCGGAATACGAAATTAAAGCTTTTAAATCCGATTTGGAAGAACTCGAAGCTGAAGATTTTACTCATATTACTCAATTTGTAATAGTTACCGTACCGCATGATCCGTCAAAGATGACGGCAAACCTTAAAGGTCCTTTGCTTGTTAATTTGGAAAATAATTTGGCTAAGCAATTGGTCTTGGATGACAACAGTTTAAGTTTGAAATTCCGTCTGATACCGGAAGAGAAGGCGCGAATTGCCGGATAATCAGTCAAAAATGCCGGTATTCCCGCAAGCTGTGAGAATACCTTCCATTTTTGATTCTAAAATAAAAATGAAAAAAGGAAGGATAATATGGGACCTTAAAGTTAAGTTATTAACTCTTAATTACGGATACTTTTTATTGTAATTATTGTTTACGCATCCAAAAGAATATACGATGATATTATTTTCTTCTAACGAATAACTTCCCTTTAAATTAACTTGTTTTGCCTTTTTCTCAGATTAATTAAAACTGTTCTCTTTATTGATTTTTTCAAGTAAATTATTTCTTGTTCCCCCCCCCCAAAAAAATACTGTTTTAATACTATTAACATTTTATATTATTCAGATAGAGTAAATACTGTATTACTCTGATATTTTCATTTTTTTGTTCTGGCTCTTTTATCAATTTATTAAAATAAAAAGTTATCGGAAACTTATTCCCTTTTAGTGTGAACGATGATGACATAATGGAATTAAAACGTTTACTGTGAATACAAGAAATAAAAAGGGTTTAACGTTTTTAATTACGTTGCAATATATTTTATTTTGGGTAATATTTATTTATATAACAGAATGTTAGGATTATTTTAATGTATTGTCGAATAATTGACCTTGACGCTTGGCATAAAGTTTGCAAAATGCAATGTATCTTAATTAAAAAAAAAGGAGATGCAGATGAAAAAAACTTTCATTATCATGATGCTGGTTTGTTTTGCTTTCGCAGGAGCTTTATTCGCTCGCGAAGCAGTTGTTTTTGATAACAGCAAACTGACAAGTCAAAATGCGACAAGCGCAAAAAATTTCGTAAAACAACCTATTCCTTACAGAAATATCGGTTCAAGAGAAATTCTTTTTGAACAAGCCCCTATCGGATCACAAGAGAGTAATTGGTCAATAGGCGTCAGCGATATGGGATACGGAACTACCGGAGCCGGTTTAGTACATGCCGATAATTTCACCGGTGTTCAAGGAACAATTACAAACGTAAAAGTTACAGGTCTTAATCTTGTTAACAACGGCTCATGGGCAGAAGCAAACGAAGATCCCATGAATTTTATCGTTAGTTTTTATGAAGATAACAACGGTGCTGTGGGAGATCTTGTTTCCTATCAGGAAATTAACGGAATTGCTCGCGTTGCAAACGGAGATGATTACATCGGTTTTATTGCTTACGAGTGGGATATTGTCTTAGAATCTCCCGTAAACATGGAAGCTGGCTGGGTTGCTGTTGCCGGTAACAATAACGATACCGACGGTTGGTTTTTGTGGGCAAATTCGGCAGAAGGCGACGGAATCGAATATAAAAATGAAGAGGGTTCCGGTTGGTTACCTCAACAGACTGAGGAACCTGTTGACAGAGCTTTTGTTCTTACTGGAACAGTTTCCGATGAAAACGCTCCTGCTGCAGCTTCTAATTTAGTTGTTACTCCGGATGAAAACGGCGGAAATTCAGCAGTTATTACTTGGACAAACCCATCTTTAACTTATTCGGGATCCGCTTTGAATGACTTGGATCAAGTTAAATTGTATCGCGGAGATGAATTGTTGTTTACTGTAACTTCTCCTGCTATAGGCGGAAACGAAAGTTACACCGATAATGCTATTACCGAAGCTGGTCTTTATAATTATAAGGTTGTTGCCTCAAATGATATGGGCGACGGTCCCGCTGCCGTAAGCGAAACAGTTTATATCGGTCAAGATGTTCCGGCTGCCGTAACCGAACTTAATCTTTCTGTTGAAGATACTTTTACTGCAGTATTAAACTGGGTTAACCCGACCGAGGGTCTTAACGGCGGATATTTTGACAATATTATTACCGGTTATACTATTACCAGATCTGATGATGTTGTTTATGAAGTAACCGGAGAAACAACAACTTGGTCTGAAACTCTTGCTGAAGATATGAGCGGATATTATTCTTATACTGTTGTTCCTGCTAATGCATACGGTAACGGCGGAAACGCTGTTTCCAATGTTGAATGGGTAGGCTCAACTCTTTCCGGTATCCTTGTAATTGATTTAAGTGGCAATGCCACAGGCACTGCTCTTCAAACAACTCTTGCGTCTGTATATGACGGAAACATTACTTTAGCTTCTTCAGTTAACGAATATCCTATAACAAGTGAACTTGATGCTGTTTTTATTTTATTGGGTGTTTTCAACTCAAACCATGTATTGGTTGAAGAAGAAGCAACTCCTTTAGTTGCTTATTTAAATGCCGGCGGTAATTTATATATGGAAGGGGGAGATACTTGGGCTTACAATCAACCTACCTCCGTTCATCCTTTATTCGGAATTGACGGCGTCAGTGACGGCGGAAGTGATTTAGTAAATATTAACGGTGCAGACTTCCTTGAAGGAAACAGTTGGGCTTACTCCGGTGCCAACTCTTGGATTGATCAAATTGCTCCTACAGAAGGAACCGGATCAGTTGTTCTTTTCACTAATGCCGATACAGGTAACAATTGCGGTGTTGCTTATGATGCGACAAACTATAAAACAGTAGGTACTTCATTTGAAATTACCGGTCTTGATGATGTAACGACTGCCGTAAGCGGAATCGTTGATTTCTTCGGAATCGGTGCTCCTTCAGGTTCTCTTTCAGGTATTGTTACCGATGCTGAAACAAACAACCCCATTGAAGGCGCAACAGTAACTGTTGGCGCATTGACCAGAATAACCGATGAAAACGGTGCTTATAACTTCTCTATTCTTCCTGCAGGAGAACATGAGGTTATTGCTTCTATGGAATATTACGATTCCATGACTTTCACGGTTACAATTACAGAAGGAAACGCTACAGCTCAAGATTTTGCTCTTAATCACGTTCCTACTGGAACAGTAAACGGTAATGTTACCTTTGAAAATGCTGCTGTTGAAGGCGCTATGCTTATGATAGACGGACACAGTGCCGAAACAGATGCAAGCGGGAACTATGAAATATCAGGAATTAATCCGGGTGAAAGAGAAATCGTCTGCCAAAAAGAAGGATATGTAACTCAAAGTGCTTCTGTAACAATTACAGGCGGTGAAACTGTAACTCAGGATTTCGTACTTGAACTTATTCCTAATGCAGCTCCTGTATTAAGCGGAAACGTTGAAGATAACGATATTCATTTAATGTGGGGCATTCCCAGCGGTGACGGAATAACTGAAAGTTTCGAAGAATCAGTTCCTCCGGCAGGTTGGGATGCAATTGTAACTAATGCAGCCCAAAGTTGGATGCAAGAAACAATTGTTTCTTATCCTTCCGGTGACGTTATCCCTACAGACGGCGAATTTCAAGCAAAAATTGCTTGGGATTACGGTCATCAGGACGAATGGCTTATCTCTCCGGAATTTACGATCTCGGCAGGAATGAACCTTACATTTGATACTTATATTCATTACGGATCAACTCACGGAGATCATTATTATGTTAAAATATCAACAGACGGCGGTTCAACTTGGACTGAACTTTGGGATGCTTCCGCTTTATCAGAAGCAGATAACCACTATGAAACTCCGATTGATGTAGCATTAAGCGATTATGCCGGTCAATCCGTAAAAATTGCATGGCAAGCGGTTGACGGCGACGGTCAAGGTCTCTGGTACACTTGGTTTATCGATAATGTTGTTATCGGTAGCCGTACCGAAACCGTAAGATTCTCTTCAAATGAATTTGAAAATGTAAGCAAGGCTAAAAAAGTTGCTCGCAGTACAAAAGCTTATTCAAAAGCCGGCGATGTTGTTGTCGTAACCAATACCGTTGAATCATTCCGTCCTGTTCAAGGCTTTAAGCTTTACAGAGGAACTGAAATGATCGGCGAATTCGGC
>PDOO01000004.1 GCA_002742885.1 Candidatus Cloacimonadota bacterium | reverse complement strand
TTTTTAACTTTATTTGTTAGTGTTTTTGTTTCCTTTTCTTCCAACTTCTTTTTAAGGGTTTTAAACTCGTTCTTGCTCTCTTGTAAAGTTTCTTCTAAGATTTTAAGTTTATTTTTATAAGAGTTGATTATTTCTGTTGTATCTAAAGAAGAAGGTGCATATTCTAAATCAAACAAATCGTTTGGCATAGGGTTTTCACCTCGCTTGGTTCTTTTATAGCCTACATTTTCCGCTTCTGCCATAAAGATATCATAATCCAATTCTTTTGCTACTTCACCAAAAACCCACCAAGCATTATAAAAACCAAAGACATCAGTTTCTTTATCATATTTTGAAATACTGTCAATCTCTTCATTGTATTTTTCTAACAACTCTTTTACTTCTAGTGCTTCATCTTCTGGTGTTACATAATCTTTTAAAAAGCGATTGATGTTTATTTTTATGTTTTTGAAATTTTCTTTTTCAATATCTTCAACTACATCTTTTGCCCATTTTTTGTTGAGTTTAACGCCTTTAACAAAATACTTAACATAATCAGTAATCTTTGTTTTTAACAAACTCCATTCGTTACCGTATTTATTCCAAAGCGAGTTCCATTCTTCTACTTGTTTTTTTGTTTTCTTTTGGGCAAACAATAAACTTGTTTTTGTGGAAGTGAAAGGCTCAAATGTTAATTGAGGAAGGCTTACAATTGCTTTAATATTAAAATATTTAAAGAGAAATAACCTAATATATTTATTCTCTGTTGTATCAAAAACACTTTCGGGAAGTACAACACCTAATCTCCCACCTTCTTTTAAAAGTTGGTAATATCTTTCAATAAACAAATTTTCAGAATTTTTTTTATCTCCAAATACAAAAGCATTTGTAACTTCTCGTTGCGTTTGGGTATCTAAATCAACGCTAAAAGGAGGATTACTAATAGCTATATCAAATTTTGCGTTTACTTCCTTATTATTATATAAGGTTTCTGTTGATGAAGTTTCTAAGAAGTTGGGTGCTGTTCCTTTTACATAAAAACGGAAAGGTAATAATCCATCTTTTACAAAAATATTAGTTGAGCCGTCACCGTGTAAAATCATATTTACTTTGGAAGCTGTCCCTAAATCAAAATTGATTTCAGAACCATATAAATATTCTCTTGCCCATTTATTTTCGGCATAATCAGGCATAAACAATTCCTCAAATCGTTGTTTGATTTGTCTGCTTGATTTTATTTTGTTTTTTTGCTTATACTTTAATTCTTTGGTAATTAACTTCATTGCTTCAACCAAATAAGTTCCACTCCCTGCCGAAGGGTCAATAATCAATGGTAATTCACGATTTTTATTTAATCTATCGATTGCCAAATTATCCAATTGCAAGGCATAAAGTAAAAAGTTTACGATTGGTGTTGGTGTAAAGAACTGCCCTTTATTTTGCTTGAAACCGTCTCTTGTAATACTTTCAAAAAAATCACCCAATATATCTTTTCCATCTAAAGAGCTACGCCCTTCTAAAAATGAAAAATCTTCTAATGCCTGAACTGTGTATATTAATTTATTCAATGGAAACTTATTACGATTAATAATATTATCATCATCAATCTTTTGTTGCTCAGAAACATTTAATTGTTCTTTTAATGCTCTCTTATAAAGTTTATTAATTCTTTCGTAGATTTTCTCGGAACTTTCAATATGGTTTCCATATTGATAAATCTGAAAGTCATATTCCTGCTCGTCTTCTTTCTCGTATTCATCTTGAATTTTGGCAAGAATAATATTCACAAGCGAATAGAAAATTTCACTATCATTTATTCCGCCACCACCCCAAAGGACATTGTGTAAGTTTCTGCCCAAACCATCAATTTCTTCACGGTTTATTTTTGTTCGTAAATCATACTTTTCGTGTCCTTTTATTAAGGGCTGTTTTTGGGGTTCACCATAACCTGCTGTTAATTCTGTAGCTATGGAAATAAATCCATCATTCTCCCACTCTGTATAAGTTGGGTATTTTTCAAAATCAATAATTATTGCTTTATCTAAAACGGTATCGTCTTGAATATTTGCTGTATAATAAACCAAATACTTTACTTTGGTTTTATAGTCCTTTTCTTCTGTTTGTGCTAATGAAAATAATTGACCTTCAATTTCAGTTTTATCTTTCTCAAATTTATCTGGTGCTTTAGCCTCAATAAAAAAGAAGGGGTTTCCCTTTTCATCTTTAACTAAAACATCAATTCTTGGCGAAAGTTTTCCGTGTCCTGCTTTTACAGAGTATTCTTTTTCAATTTCTATATTTTCAGGTTTATAATCAAGCGTGTTTACTAATCTATCAATCAGAAAAGCTCTTACAATCTCCTCATCACCTGTTAGTGATTTTAAATTTCTGTTTAGTTTTATCTTTTCTGAATATTGAACAGTTCCTTTTTCAATGTTGATTTTAGCAATACTGTTTTTCTGCTTGTACAGATTCTGTTCAATTAATTCTTTCCATTCTTTCATCTATAACCTTCTGTATATTTAAATTCAATTTTTTTGTTCAATCTTTTCCGTTCATGCGTCAGCGAAAAAATAGCTCTTTTGATTTTTTAGGATTTGCCTGTGTTTTAGCAAAACGAAATGTGCTATTTGTGCATTGGCTTTTTTAGTATGCTGCATAACATTTATATAAACACTGTTGTATATATTTCTATATTAACAATCCCCTGCATTTTTTTACGATATTATTTATATTGTTTTATTAATTTACTTTAAATTTTGAGTATAAAAAATATCAGGTTTGTTTTTAAGTCAACTCAGATTTCTTTTGATAATATTTTTTATTTTATGGTTTTAAACCATTTTGCCACGTAATCTACCAATTGTTCTATTTTATAAACTGGTTTGGTTTTAGCGGGGATAATGTCTCTGAAATATTTTCCGTAGCTTTTTCTTAAAACCCGATTATCCGTAATAATAACGATACCTCTGTCATTTTTGCTTCTGATTAAACGCCCGAATCCTTGTCGGTAACGAAGCAAAGCATGAGGTAACATATAATGATTGAAAGAATCTTTTCCTTCGGATTCGAGTTTTTCTATAAAAGCTTCGACAACGGGATCTTTGGGTACCATGAAAGGCAGTTTATAGAGAATCAAAAGCGAAAGTGAATCTCCCTGCACGTCAACGCCTTCCCAGAAAGAGCTGGTGCCGAATAAAACGGCTTTTCCGTTTTCCTTAAATTGATCCAAAATTATTGAACGACCGGCTGTTTTCCCTTGAGACAGAAGCAGGATTCCGTTTTCTTTCATGAAATCTTCAACTTCATCGCTCATTTTGTTCAAATCTCGATAAGACGTAAACAGGGTCAGACAGCCTTTTCCCGAATTTTGTACGGCATATTTTATTACTTCGGCGCTTTGTTTCAGGTAGTACTTATCGTCCGGGAGAGGCAAAAATTGTGGAACCATTACCATGGTTTGCGTATTGTAGTTAAACGGAGACTCGACAATTTGTTCCTCAACTCTTTCCTGATCAAGAAGATTAAGACCTGTTTGGTTTTTGAAAAATTTGAAACTTCCTCTAAGGGACATGGTTGCCGAAGTAAAAATAACGGAAGAAATGCGGTCATAAAGCAATTCCTTTAAGATTGTTGCCGTTTCCAAAGGAGCAGAATTAAAAATACCTTTCGGGAATTTGCTTTCCGAATAAGAAGAGGTTGAGGAAAGCCAAACCGCCGATTCCTTAAAATCAGGTTTTACAAATTCATCCATTGTAAGCAGAATTTCGTCTGCCTGACGCAAAACCGCTTCCATATTGCCGGCGTGCAATTCGTATTTATGAATAAGCGAACTGTCTGTTGCCGCCAGAGATTGCCTTAACCGGGAAAGTTTTCTTTTAACTTCAACCAGAATTTTTTCCGTTTTTTTGAAATGTTTGACAAAATCTTTCATTTGTTCTGAATTTTTGATTCTCAGTTTATTGTAATCTCCTTTTTCTGAAACGGATTTTTCAACTTCTTTGAACAAAACTTCAAATCTTATTTTATTGACGGCAATCGTATCTATAATTTCTTCTATCAAATCAAGCATAAATTCTTTTTGTTCGAATTTTGCCGATTTCAAAGCTGTTTTTAATTGAATCAGCACTCCGCCCTGAAATTTTTTGGAGAGATGAAAAAGTCTGGTAAAAAAATTGGAAAAATCGGAAAAAGACAATTCGGTGCCCATGTGCGCGGATGCAATATTAGGCAAATTGTGAGCCTCGTCAAAAACAATGTGATCATAAGCTCCCAAGGTTTGATTTTCGTTCATTAAATCAGACAAAAGCAGGGAATGGTTGACTATTACAAGATTTGCGTCTTCCGATTTTCGTCTGACTTTCATGAGATAACATTTACTGTAATAAGCGCATTTTCTGCCGAAACAAAAATGTCTTTCCGCAGCGACTTTTTTCCATACGCCTCGACAAAGAGATTTATTGAATGAAGTACACTCCGTAATTTCTCCGGTTTTTGTATATTCTTTCCATATAAGAAGGTAAAGCAAGGATTCAGCTTCTTTCGGTGTATAATGTTTTTTTAATTCAAAGTTTGTTTCGATCCATTTTCTCAGGCAAAGATAGTTATCTCTTCCTTTCAGCAAAACTGCTGTGAAAGGAAGGGGAAGAGCATCTTTCAATGCCGGTAAATCTTTATAAAAGAGCTGTTCCTGAAGATTTTTGGTATTGGTTGATATAATGACTTTTTCGCCGGATAAGTTGGAAAAAATCAAAGACGGAGCCAAATATGCAAATGATTTTCCCACTCCGGTTCCGGCTTCCGTACAGAGGATTTTTTTATTGCGGTAAGCCTGATCCACGGCTTTTGCCATATCATATTGACCTTTGCGAAATTCATAATATGAAAAATGATTTTTGAAGTAACCTTCTTCGCCGAAAATCATATCGCAGTTCAAATGTTTAAAAGGTATTTCTTCTGTCTGTATAATATTAAAGGGAAGTTTAAACGGAGGCTCGTGTTCTTTTTTCAGTAAAGCCGATTTATTTTTTTCTTTAATGACGGTTTTTATAAAATCAGTCATCGGGTGGTAGGATTTGTTGTATTTTATAATTTCGTTCATCTGGGAAATAAGGTGAAGAGGAATATAATTTATGACAAATTCCGTCAGCTTCAAAAATAATTTTCCTATTATTTCTGCTTCTTCAACCGCTCGTCCCGATTTATTTTTTTCAATCCCGAAAAGCTTTGTCAAATCCGATATTTTTCTGTCAGGAAGAAAAGGCTGGAAGATTTTTGAAATTTCCAAAGTACAAAAAAACTTATTGTAAATTTGATCATAACCGTGATTACCGAGTTGAGAATTGAGAAATGTCATCTCAAAATTTGCGTTATGGCAGACGGTCGGCAAATTGCCGATAAAATTAGTAAATTCGGTAAAAACGGAAGAAGCAGATTCGGCATTTTCCAAATCTTCGTCCGAAATTTTGTTTAATCGGCGAATCGAGTACGGAACTTTGCGAAGAGGCAGGACGAAACAGGAAAAAATGTCCTTGATTTCTCCGTCCAGATATTTTACCGCTCCTATTTCTATAATTTCGTCAAGATCCGGATCAGCTCCTGAAGTTGTCAGTTTAAAAGCGACAAAACTTTCTGCGATTTTTTTATTTTTCAAGTTTATATCTCTTTATTTTTTTTATTAATCCCTGGCGACTAAGTCCCAATTCCTTTGCTGCTTGCGTTTGATTCCACTCTGTCGCTTCCAAAGAATGCTTAATCATTTTTCTTTCGAGATTCATGACAGCTTCTTTCAAGGTTTGTTTTGCCAAAACATCGACTGCTTGCGAGTATTCGGCGTATTTAAACACTTCATCGGATAAGTCGGACGGTTTTATAAAGGAATCGTTGTCCACCAAAGTAACGGCTCTTTCTATCTCGTTTTCCAGTTGACGAATATTTCCCGGCCATTCGCAGTTTATGAGATAACGCATGGCTTCATCGGTTATTCCCACAATATTTTTAGATATTTTTTTATTGTAAAGATCAAGGAAATGAATTGCCAGAAGAGGAATATCCGAACGCCTTTCGTTAAGAGACGGAACTCTTATTTTTATTACGTTTAACCTGTAATAAAGATCTAAACGAAATTCTCCGGCATTTACTTTTTCCTGAAGAGAAACATTTGTGGCGCAAATTACTCTTACATTTACTTTTTGCGTTTTGGTTGATCCCACTCGTTTTATTTCGCCTTCTTGCAGAAACCTCAGTAATTTTGCCTGAGTAGAAAGACTTATGTCTGCAATTTCGTCCAAAAAGAATGTTCCGCCGTCGGCAAGTTCAAAAAGACCTTTTTTATCGTAGGATGCTCCCGTAAAAGATCCTTTTACGTGTCCGAAAAGTTCAGATTCAAGCAATGTTTCCGGTAAAGCTCCGCAATATTGAGCTATAAATTTTTTATTTCTGAATTTGCTGGTGTAATGTATGGCTCTGGCAATCAATTCTTTACCTGTTCCGCTGGATCCTTCCAACAAAATCGTGGTCGGGGTATCTCGCACTTTTTCGATTAATTTAAAAATCTCCATCATGCTTGAACTTTTGCCGATGATATTTGTGTAAATATTCGATTCATTAAGCTCTTCTCTGATTATGGCATGAGATTTTGTGAGATTGTTATGTCTTATATTTTCTATAATTACAACAATTTGATTACATAAAGCGCTGATCAGATTAAACATCTTCTCGGTAAAATAATGAGATCCGTGACGACTGAAAAGCAAGATTACTCCCATGTTATTGTTTCTTATCACCAAAGGGAATGAAATTATATTGTTGTATTGAGGAGCAAATTGGGGCTGTTTTATGTTTTGGTTGCTTTTTTGGCTGAATGTTTGATAAACAATCTCAAGCATATCGTCGTAATGATTGTCTTCTTCCGAGAAATTATTGAAAACTTTATATTCCCATGAATCAGCCGTGCCTCTGATATTGTAAAGGCAAAGTAAACCTCCGTCCGATTCGGATAGTTCCACTAATTTTTGTAATGATGTTTCCAGCAATATGTCAAAGTCAGTAATCGAATTTAAATTTTGAGTTATTTCATAAAAATTATTGAGAAGAGTTTCTTGTATTTTTGTTTCTTTAAATTCTATGGCATGTTCTTTTTTTATTTTTTGAATGAAAATATCATTCTTTTCCAAGAACTTTATGGCATCGAATTTCTTGATAATTAACTCGTTGTTATTCAGTATTTCAAGAGCCTGTTCCCAATTTTTCATGTCGTAGAGAAGGGCGGCGTAAGCATAATTTGCTTGGGATAATTGAAAATTATCTTTTGTTTCCACAAATATTTCTATGGCTTGTTCAAGAAGTTTTTTCTTTTTTTCGGTATCTTTGGTTTTGAACATTGATTCCAAATAATAGAAAATTCCGATATTTTTTCGATTGTTCAACTCTTCGGCAAGTTTTTTGCCGGTTTCCAGATAATAAGAGGCGCTTTCGTAATTCCTGGTTTTTATAAAGTACATGGCTTGTTTTTGAGCCGCTTCCGCAAGTTTGTCTTTGGCGTCAAGACTTTTGAAATATTCGTATCCTTCTACAAGATAGGAGTAAGCTTCTCCGAATTTGTGAAGCATAGTTAAAACGCTTCCCATGTTGATGTAAAGTTCGGCTTTTCGGTAATCGTCGTTAACGGTAGGCAAAAGTTCAACGCCTTTGCGGTAAAGATCGTGAGCCAAGCCGTATTCGCCTCGCATTTCGTAAAGTTCTCCGAGATTATTGTATGAGGTGCAAAGTCCTTCCATAAATTCGGTTTCTTGAGATTTTTCAATTGCTCTTTCATAAAATTCAATAGCTTTCAGCCAGCGTCCTGCCTTGAAATGCAATGCTCCCAAGTTATTCAGACAGGCAATAATGATACGCGATAAATTGTATGCCATAGCTGCTTGCAAGGAAGCGTTAAATGCTTTCTCGGCTTCTTTATAATCTCCGTTATCCATGTAGGTTACGCCTATATTATTATAAGAATACGTAATATTCAGACGATCGCCCAGAAGTTTTTGAATGCGGAGTCCCTCATTAAGATAGCGCATTGCTTTTTCGAAATTTCCTATATCCTGCATGACGCTGCCCAAGTTATTGTAACAAACTGCCATATCTTTAAGACTGTAACGTTTTTCTTCCAGTTTCAGACTTTTCAGATAGAAATCTTCGGTTTTTTCCCAATCTCCTCTGAACATTGCCAAAACCCCGAGATTGTTATATACTGCTGCCAATCCTTTATAGTTGTCTGACTTCAAAAATATTTTTTCCGCTTCCCGATAATTTTGTTCGGCTTTTTCCCAGTGATATGAAAAATAATACAGTTTACCCATTAATTTTTTACATTCGCCGGACATTTCGTAACGTATTTCTTTGTCTTCCAGTTTTAAAATAACTTCATGAGCTTCCCGCAAAACTTCCAACCCTGCGTCATAATCTTCCCGGATGGTAAGAGCTGCCGCTTTTTTGAGTAAAGATTTTGCTCGCCAATAGTCGTTTGAGCAATTGTTTTCATATTTTTTCAGAATCTCCAAAGCAAAAGAAACGGAACCTATGTTAAGGAAACATTCAACTAAAGCAATAACTGTTTTATCTGCCGGAATTCTGTTTTCCGTACCTATTTTTAATGCGGTTCTCAAATTCTCGGATGATTCTTCTTCTTCGTTTAATTTAGAATACGTTTTGGCTAAAAGATAATAAAGTTCGCATTGATTTTCAGGTTTTTTTTCTTTTTCCAAAAGATGTTTGTAAATTATTTGCAATGAACCGTGATCATTCAGAGACCACATGAGATCAGTTAAATTATCGCTTGCTTTCAGATTTAAATTTCCTGTTTTATAGCGACAGAAATCTATCATGTCGGGAGCTATGGATAAAAGAGAAACGTTATCTATAATTTTTTTGTAATAATATTTTTTTTCTTCTTCCGGCTGAGATTCAAACCATTTGTTTAATTTGGGTAAGTTCACTGTCGCCAAAGAATGATTTCTTTCAAAGACCAGTTTCGTGTCTAAAAGTTCTTTGTAATCTTCGTTAAATTTATATGATTTTACCAATGCCTTAAGGTTTTCTTCTCCGGCATAGTATCCCAAAAAGAAGACAAAAATCAAAATTTCTTTTTGTTTCGCCGGTAATTTTTTTACGTAATTGTCAAACATTTGATCGGAAGTGAGTTTCCTGTCCACGTATGCGCTCAAATCAAGTTTGTTTTCCGGAGATTCTTCGGACTGTATTTCCAGTATTTTGCGTATAAGATAAGAATCGCCTGCCGATATTTCTTTTAAAATTTCTGCTTTTGATCTCAATTCATCGGCTTCTTTAGGAAATAAATCTGAAATTACATGCTTTAACTCTTCAATTTTTACGGAACTTATGTTTATTTTGTGGGAAAACATGAAAAGATTTTCTTTGCTTACGGAAATAAATTTAAGATGACAATCCAAGTCTGCCAAACTTAAATATTGGATGAAATCTCTGGTGTATTTATCCAGATAATCGGAGTTATCTATGAAAAAAATACCGGACTGAAGATATTTTTTATTGAGGTATTCGGTAACAAAATAGAAAAAATCATATTGAGAATCCAGTTCAACTTCTTTTGCTTTTGCTATGAGTTTATCAAACTTAGTCTCTGAAATATGGCTGATTGTCAGGATAAATTCTCTGATTTGATTAAATTTAATTGTTGTAGGCATGTATGTTTGAAAGAGAATACCTCTTTCTTCTGCAAATGCTTTTACTTCTTGTCGAAGATGAAATTTATAAAAACCTGAGTTTCCCGTAATTTCCGTAATGATACTTTTTTCCGGTTCCAGCTTTTCTTTAATTTCTTTATCGTATTGCAGATAGTTCATATGTTCAGCGAATACGTTATCCAATGATAAATTCATAAATTCCCCCGAATCGGATCTCGCTTTATTTTTATTTCCGACAATGTTTTTTGTCTTTGTCGGCAAAATAAACAAATATCGGATTTTTTGAATCAATATTTAAACAAATCATGAAAAACTTTGAAGGAATTTCTTTGTCAATCACTTTATTGTAAATTTTGATTACAAGTAAAAAAAATGTACAATTGAGATTATGTCAATAATTTTTATACTGTAAATAAAGTTGTCTTAATTGCCTTAAATCAAAGTTTTTTTTGGGAATATTTTTTTATTTCTACTGATTTGCTTTATAGCTGTATCGAAAATTTTATTTCTGTTTTAAAATGAAATAATTGAAATATTCAGGGTTCTTCTCTCAGAATTTGTTTTAGATTACTCTGTTTATTACTTCTGAAAAGAGGTTTAAAACCGAGAAAATTAATTTTGTTGACAGAGCAACTTTAAATTTAACGCTGTCTCTCGTATTAGTTTTAACTAACAATAAAAATGCCTGATAATTATTTTGAATTAAACAGACAAGAATATATTTTAGGAATAGCATGCAGAATAAATTATTTTATTTAATTATAGCCCTGATGCTGATGATTCACGGCTTTGTCTTGAGTTTTCGTTTTTTTTCTAAAGAAAAAGATGTCGTAACTGTTTCGGCAAACAAAAAAATGAGACTGCATAAAGTCTTTATGAAGAAAAAGACGAAAAAGAAAAAAAAGAAAATTGTCCGGGATATTTCCAAAATAGCCATGCCCGTTCCTTCTCTTGCTCCGGTGGAATTTGAGGAATTTTTTGAGGATGAAGAGGAAGACGACGAAGTTTATGAATTAACTTTCGATGTCGGCGATGATATTGTTTATACCGATTATGAGGAAGGTCTTTCCGAAGAAGAAATTTCGGCAAAAAGACAGGCGTATATCGATATAATTTATTATGAAGTAAATAAGCATAAAAAATATCCCAAGGTTGCCAAGCGTCTTAATCAGGAAGGAACTGCCGAAATTTTATTTACGGTGTTAAAAGACGGAAGCATATCTGACGTTAAAATAAGCAAATCATCAAATTTCATCGCTATAGACAATGCTGCTTTAAAAGCGGTAAAAAGCGTAAAAAAATTGTCTCCGATTCCGGATGAATTGGAAAAAGACAGATGGGACATTGTTTTGCCGATTAAATACGAACTTTTTCGATAAAATCATATTTATTGTATTTGATCAGGAAAACGGGAAATAAAAAAAATAAGATATAATTAAGGAGTTATTTATGAATTTATGGTATTATGTTGAAAAAGGCGGACCTATCATGTATTTTCTTTTATTTTTGAATATTGTGGGTTATGCTCTTATGATCTATAAATTTATTCAGTTTACCATGATAAAAAAACGAAACGCAAAGCATATTTTTGAAGATATTATTGCTTCGATAAAATCTCGCAATGTGCCGCTTGAAGACGAACATGTTATTCTCGAACTTATAAAAGATGAAGTAAATTCGGCAATGTTTAAAATTGAAAAAGGACTTAATACAATTCGTATCATCTCCACAATATCTCCTCTTCTGGGATTACTCGGAACGGTTTTGGGAATTTTGTCGGCTTTTACCGCTATTTCTAAACAGGGATTATCAGATCCGTCTCTTTTTGCCGGCGGTATTTCTCTCGCTTTGATTACTACGGTGGGCGGTTTGATTGTTGCCATTCCCCATAATATCGGTTATAACTATCTGAATCGTATGGTTGATGCTATCGAAATCATCTTGGAGCAGGCTGTTTTCCCGACCATGTTTAAAGTTAAGGATAATTAAAATGAGAAAACGCAGAGAGCCGTTGACGGCAGATCTCACTCCGCTGATTGACGTTGTTTTTCTTCTTTTGATTTTCTTTTTGGTTTCATCCGTTTTTAAAAAAGAAGAGTTGGCATTATTGCTGAATCTTCCGGAAACCGAGAATTTTGACGAAAATGTTCAAAAACAGGAAATGACTATAGAGCTGTCCGAATCCGATATAGCTTTGAACGGAGAAAACATCTCTTTTGAGGTTTTGGATTCGAAATGCGCTTTGATTCGCAGAAAAACACGACCTATAATTGTCAGAATAGATGAAGAGGTTACTTATAAACGAGTATCCAAATTATTTGATCTTCTGCAAAAATACAATCTCAACAATCTTATGCTTGTCGCAAAAAACAACCGAGAAAGCTTATAATAATTATATAAAACAAATAAAAAATATCGGAACTTCCCGTTTTGCGGGGAGTTCTTTTGTTTTAATAAACCGTTATTGAATTTACTTAAATAAAAAGAGAGTTAAAATGATAAGATTTATAATGCTGTTATTATTGATGACCAATATATTATCGGCCAAAAAATTTGACGGTCTGGCAAAAACTCCGCCTATGGGATGGAACAGTTGGAATTGTTTTGCCTGTGACGGAATCAATCAAAAAGTAATTATGGAAATTGCCGATGCTGCGGTTGAAAGCGGAATGAAAGATGCCGGTTACGAATACATTATTATTGATGACGGCTGGCAAGAAGGCAGGAATGAGGACGGCTCGATAATTGCCGATAGAAAAAAATTCCCCGACGGAATAAAATTTTTGGCTGATTATATTCACGATAGAGGATTAAAGTTCGGCATATACTCGGATGCCGGTTCAAAAACTTGCGCCGGAAGACCGGGAAGCAAAGGATTTGAGTATATTGATGCAAAAACCTATGCCGAATGGGGCGTTGATTATCTGAAATACGATTGGTGTTTTACCGAAGGGCAAGATGCCGAAGAGTCTTACAAAATTATGAGCGATGCTTTATATAAAGCCGGAAGACCCGTTGTCTTCAGCATTTGCGAGTGGGGGAAAAACAAACCGTGGGAATGGGCAAGAGAAGTCGGGCATCTTTGGAGAACAACTTTGGATATTGAGGACAGATGGGACGGAAACGTTTGGGGAAATCAATTCGGTTGGACGGCAATTTTGGAAATGCAGAACGGATTGGAAAAATATGCCGGTCCCGGCGGATGGAATGATCCTGATATGCTGGAGGTCGGAAACGGAAATATGACAACCAACGAATACAGAGCTCATTTCACTATGTGGTGCATGCTGTCTGCTCCTTTGATTGCCGGAAACGATTTGAGAAATATGACTCGGGAGACAAAAGAGATTTTAACGTCTCGAAATCTCATAGCCGTTAATCAGGATATTCTCGGAAAACAGGGATTTAAAGTTTATGACGAAGGAAATTTTGAAATTTGGCAAAAACCTTTAGTAAACGGAAATATTGCCGTTTGCTTTTTAAATCTTGAAAATAAAGATAAATTGTTCATCGTCAATTGGCAAAAAATCGGCATAAAAGATATGGACGGAAAATATGCGATCAAAGACCTTTGGAAGGATAAAAATAAAGGAACAACCGATTCCGATTTGGAAATAACCGTACCGGCAAGAGACGTAATGATTTTCGGATTAAATAAAGAATAATTCTATAAATAATAAAATATTTTATTAAGAGTTCGCAAATGAAATTAAGATTGAAGCATAAAACCGGATACGGTGTTTTGAGTATTGCCGATCAATGCCTTTACTTCATGTTCGGAACATTTTTTTTATTCTTTTTGACTGTCGTAGCCGGCATAAATCCCGTTATTGCGGGGATTATTGCTTCTTTCGGAGCAATTTGGGATGCCGTAAGCGCGCTTTGGGTCGGACATTTATCTGATAATTGCACAAGCGAAAAAGGAAAACGAAAACCTTTTATCTTCTATTCTGCAATACCGGCGACAATAATTACTGTCTTGATATTTACGAAAGTCGATTTTACTCCCGCATTAAAAATTCTTTATTATTTAATTGTTACTCTTCTTTTTTGGACGGCTTTTTCCATGTTTTTTATTCCGGTTTTGGCATGGGGAGCAGAACTTACCGGAGATTATGACGAAAGAACGGTATTAAGAGGATTTGCATACGCAGGAAATACTTTGGGAATGGCGGTCGGCTCTGTTTTGCCTGCAATTTTTGTCGATTATTTCAGGCAGAAAGGAAATTCTGTCGCCGTCTCGTGGCAATTATCTGCTTGCGTTGTCGGCGCAGCTGTTGTCGGAGCATTGTGGGGCGGTCTTTTTTTATTGAAAGACAAGAAAGAAAAAACGGAATCCGCAAAAAATATCGGTGAAACAAAGTATGAAAATTATATTAAATCCGACAAAAATATTTTTTCGAAAATAAAAAAAATGCTTTGTTCTGCCGGAGAAATAATCAAAATACCTTCTTTAACTTTTTTATTGGCAGGCAGTATTTTGTACTTGGGGGCCAACACGGTATTTCTTGCCGACAGAATGTATTATTATACTTTTAATATGGGGTTGACTCCGAAAGAAATCAGTCGGTTGATGCTTCTTGAGCCTTTTGCCGGAATAATCTTTTTGCCGCTTATTTTACTCTCTTCCAAAGTATTGGACAGAAGAATGCAATTTATTTCCGGTATGCTTATCTGCGGAATCAGTATGATTTTTCTGAGATTTACCGGTGTTAATACTTTTGGGGAAGCGGGATTTATGCTTATTGTTTTCGGGTTAGGGGCTGTTTGTTATTGGCAACTGATGCCGGCAATGGTGTATGATGTCTGTCGTCTTGACATATTGAAAAACGGAAAAGAGAGACAAGGATCGATAGTTTCTTTGCAGGTTTTTTCCGAATCCGCCTCAGAAGCTTTAGGACTGATAATATTGGGCGTTATCTTAAATTTTTCCGGCTTTGACGGTGAGGCAGGCGCGCAATCCGCAAAGGCATTGAGACGAATAAGCGACGGTTTTACTTTAATTCCCGGGATATTGATGATTCTTTCCGCATATTCAGGTTATAAATATCCTATTACGAAAAAGATTTACGTTGAAATAGAACGAGAATTGGCAAATAAAAGGCAAGGTAAACTGATTGATACGGAAAAATTTAAGCATCTTTAGACTGATGATAATTTTTCCCCTTTTCAAATAATAAGAGATGAGAATTTAGTCATAAGTTAATTCGTTTAGAAATTTTCGGATAAAAAAAATCCCCTTGCCGTTTTCGGTTCGGGGATAAAATTTTATGTTTTCTGATCAGCGAAGCAGTCTGGTAAATAATCCGGAACGAAGTTTCGGTTCGAACCAAGTTGATTTAGGAGGCATAACTTCACCGGCATCAGCAATATTCATAAGTTGATCCATGGAAGTGGCAAACATGGAAAAGGCTACTGCTTCTCCTTCATTTACTCTTTTGGAAAGTTCATCCAAACCTCTTATTCCGCCTACGAAATCAATTCTTTCATCTTTTCTCGGGTCGCCTATACCGAGAACGGGATGCAAAAGATTTTCCTGTAAAATGGAACAATCCAAAGATTTTACGGGATCATTTTCCGGATAAGTTCCTTCTTTGGCGGTAAGTTTATGCCATTTTCCTGAAATATACATTCCGAATGTGTGTAATTTTTCGGGTTTGTAAGCTTTTTCTGCCGAAAATTCTTCAACTTCAAATTTTTCTTTTATTTTGGCAAAGAATTCATCTTCTGTAAGTCCGTTCAAATCTTTTACTATGCGGTTATAATCCATTACGTACATTTGATCTGACGGGAAAATAACGGAAAGGAAGAAATTGTACAATTCGTTTCCTGTATGATTTTTATTTTCTGCTCTTCTTTTTTGACAAACTTTTGTGGCGGAAGCAGAACGGTGATGTCCGTCCGCAACATACAATGTTTTTATGTCTGCAAAAATATTTGTAATTTTTTCAATATCTTCATTGTTGTCGATAACCCATCCGGTATGTCGGATGCCGTCATCTGCAACAAAATCAAATTCGGGTGTTTTATCGGTCAAAGATTTTGCCAAGTCATTCAAATCTTTGCGAGCAGGATAAGTAAGGAAAACCGGTCCGGTGTTTGCGTCAACCGTATCAACATGTTTTATTCTGTCTGCTTCTTTCGAGGCTCTGGTATGTTCATGTTTTTTGATAACGTTGTTTTCGTAATCTTCAGCTGAAGCTCCGGCAACAAGACCCAATTGTTCGTGACCATTCATGATCTGACGATAAAGATAATAACATTCTTTTTCGTCTTGAATCAAAACTTTGTCTGCCATAAACTTATCGAGATTCTCTCTTCCTTTCAAATAAACGGCTTCGTCGTACAGACTCATTTCTTCCGGTAAATCAACTTCCGGTTTTACTACGCGCAAAAAGCTTAAAGGTTCTTTTGCAACTTCGATTCTTGCTTCTTTTGAATTTAATACGTCATAAGGCAATGATGCCACAGCCCGGACTTTATCTTTTGCGGGACGTACGGCTTTAAAAGGTCTTATAATTGCCATTACTCTCTCCTTAAAAATAATCTTTTCGGCGAAAATCTTTTCTGCCTGTTCTTCGTCAACAGTTTTTAAATTTTGTCTTATGTTTATTGATTAATTGGGCAACTCAGGCATAAAAATAAACGGTGTTTTTGTCTCTTTGAAGGAAATAACAGCCGATTTTGTCGTCATAAAGTATCTCGTCATCCAAAAGTATCTGACTTGGTTCAATGAAATTTTCGGGTTGCCTCTTTTGACCGGAACGGCGCGCTAAAACGTCTCCGGAAAAATAAACGATTAAAACCGTCGAGAACATCTGATAAAGTTAATTTCGTTATCTTTCCGGACATAATACAGTCGTACATTTACGACAAAGGGCACAGTAAAAAACACCTGCAACAAGTCGGCGATTATGTTTTTACTCCTAAAGATCAGCTGTGCGCTTTGATGCGTAATTTAAAACTTGATAAAAATTAACTGATTAAAAATAAAGAAGATAACGGATAGAAAATCTTATGTCTTTCTGCAACTTTATAAAAATATTTTTCCTCTTTTACAGATAATCCTAAAAAAAGGTTTGACAAAAAAACGAGTTACGGTGTTACGTATCACTATAACACCTCGGGGAGGTAAAAATGAAAATGTTTAATAATGAAAAACCGCTGTATCTTCAATTGAGAGAAGAGATTGAAAAAGCCATAATCAGCGGTGCGGCGGAAGAAGGAAAAGCAATCCCGTCCATAAGAACTTTGTCGCAACAATATAAACTCAATCCTCAGACTGTTTCTAATGCTTTGAGTGAATTGGCGAGTGACGGAATAATAACTAAAAAGAGAGGGATCGGCTTTTTTGTTAACGAAAATGCGGGGGAAGTTTTGAAAATGAAAAGGACAAAAGAATTTAAGGAAAACGAGTTGTATAATGTTCTGACTAAGGGCAAGACTTTGGGTATGTCCAAAGACGAGATTAAAGAACAGGTTGAGAGAGTCTATAAAAATACGGGAGAGTCTTATGAGCTTCTTGGAAATTAAAAATTTAACTAAAAAATACGGCAATCTTAAAGCTTTGGACGGTATAAATCTGTCTTTTCCGAGAGGAAGAATTATCGGTCTTCTGGGTAAAAACGGAGCCGGAAAATCCACTTTGATGCGTTGTATGTTGGGATTTTTAAAATATAAAGGAGAAATATCTTTTTTGGGCAAACCTGTTCTCCGCAATGATACGAATATTTTTAAAAAAGTTGCTTTTATTCCCGATGTAAGCGGGTTGGACGACAGGCTTACGGTTAAACAGTCGATAGATTTTGTTTCCCGGGTCAATCCGTCCTGGAAAGAATCCACAGCTTTGAATCTCTTGAGTAAAAGTAAACTTCCTTTAAAACAAAAAATCGGGAATTTATCGAAAGGAATGAAGACGAAACTTTATCTTTTGCTGACGCTTTCTCTTGATGTGGATCTTTTGCTTCTTGATGAACCGACTTTAGGTTTGGATATTGAGTTCCGAAAAGAATTCTTCAACACTATTTTGGGAGAATTTTTTGACGACAACAAGACAATCATTATTTCTACTCATCAGGTTGAAGAGATTGAACATATACTTCAGGATATTGTGTTTATGAATGACGGGAAAGTTTTATTGCATGAAAATATTGATGAAATGAAATCCAAGTACAGCAATATTATCGTACCTGTCGAAAGGCGAAAGGAATTGATGGATTCAAATGCCCGGCAAATAAATTACATGCTCGGAAAGATAAGCGCCATTGTTTCAAGCGACGTAAAAATTGACGGGGCAGAATACAAACGTCCGTTGTTGTCTGATTTGTTTTTGGCTGAATTAGGAGGAGAAAGATGAGTAAATTCATGGGATTGATCAAAAAAGATCTTGCATTGAACTTAAAAAGCTATTGGCTTGTTCTGGGAGTAACCTACGGAACTTATTTCATAATTTTTATCTTGTCTTTATTAGGCTGGACGCATTCCGATATCAGACCTGATTTTGAATTTCAAGAGATGTACGGCGGTTTGCTTCCTGATAATGTTTTAATTTTAATTCAATATTTATTTCATAAAACATACGGCATCTATCCGGCTTTTTTGACGATTATTTTTATTATATCGATAACTCAAAATATGCTGAACTATGAAAGAAGAGCCAAATGCGAGATTTTTTACAGAGCTCAGCCGGTTAATATTTTTCAAAAAACAGCGTCAAAATATTTGACCGGAATATTCGGACATTTGGCGGTGTTATTCTTATCTCTGCTTTTTCAATATACTGTTTCCAACTTATTCATTATGATGACGGGATTTAAAGTTTTTTGGTGGGTAAGTTTTGTTTCAATGCTCCAAATTTATTGTAAATTTGCAATTTTGGGAATTTTTATCGGAAGTTTATCGTTCTTATCCTCTTCCATTTTTAATAACAAAGCATTTTCATGGGGATTGCTGAGTATCTTCATTATTTCTATAGTTACAGGTTTGATAAATGCTTATTGGAATTTGAATTTACCTGTTTTGATAAATGAATTGGTCAGTTTTCTCTTCAAAGAAATGCAACAATTTACCCGTTTAATGAATTTTTCCTTTGAAACACAATCGGTAAGACTGGAAAATTTGATAAATGACAATTGGTTTACTGTTTTTAACTATTCTAATTTATGGAAAATTTTGATCGGATTTGCCATGTATTTTGTTGCGACATTAATCTATAAATACAGAGAAGTGAGATAGGAGATGATTTATGAAATATAAAATTATTTTACCGGTAATCTTTGTTGTTTTTCTATCAAATTGCGTTAAAATAGATGATAAAAACGAAAATTCTCTGAATGAGACAACTTCTCTTCCTGACAGTAATTATTGCTTTTATGACGGAGTTGTGGCTAATGAGGATTACTGTGATACAGTAAGTATAAACGGGAATATTTCCGTAAAATCAGGCATTGTAAATATCAAAAAAAGCGAAACTGAAATTTTAAAGTTTGACCTGAAATCATTAACTCCTGATTTAGAATTGAAAAACTTTTTTTATTCCGATGAAAATAAATTTAAGTTGGGTAATCTTGAAGTCAGCGAAAAAGATTATGATTATAAGGCAAAAATAAAGTTTGACGAAGACAACAAGGATATTTATGATTATAATATTGATGATGAATGGAATATTGAATTAGGAAAAGATCGAATCAATAAACTTTTTATTGCTGTTGGAATCGGTGAACTTAATTTTGATGCGACAGGAATTTATATTCCGGATATGAGAATAGTTTGCGGAGCCGGAATCATAAATTTGGATCTTAAAAATTTTGACCTTAAAGATGATGCCAATATGAAAATATTCGGTGTTTTGGGCAGAGTGTCTCTTGATATTTCTGATCAATATCCCGTTTTATTGAAAACAAGTTCCGGAAGCATAAAGCGTTTGGAGATCGAGGGACTTGAAAAAACGTCCGAAGGATGGGTTAACAGCGCTTATAAAAAGAACTCGGATTTGCCGGTTCTCACTTTGGATGTAACCAATAAGATCGGTTTGGTAACAATTAATTCCGAAAACGGAAAAAATAAAAAATAACTGTAATAAGAGGAGATGAAATGAAAAAAATTATTTTTGTAATCGCAATAATTTCTTTGTTGCTGAGCTTGGGAGCAGATGAAATAAGCGGATTTTATGAAAGTACGAATGATTATGCGCCCGTTGCTTATGATTCGCCGCTTTCAACCTTAAAAAACCCGTCGGCAAACGCTTTCGGGAATAATTCCGGATTTACTTACATGACATCTTACGACGATGACGGATTTGATCAAAATTATTGGTTGATGTATGCAAACAAAAACTTTGCTTTTTCGAGACAAAGAAAGTCCGGAAATTCTTATTTCAGAGCTGCTTTTACCGGAGATTTCTCTTTCGTTAATAATCTTTATACCGGAATTCATTTTGATTGGAGAAACAAATCAACCAAAACCGGAGATGTAGGATTTTCTCTTTTATATCGTCCCTGCAACTATTTTTCTTTCGGCGGAAGCATAAACGCAATTAGCGAAGATGCCGAAAATTATGTTCTGGGAGTTGCCATTCGTCCTTTTATAGGCGGATATTTGCGGGACAGATTCAGTATCTCGGCTGATTTTTCGGGACATGATTCGGAATTTTATTCGCCGGTTGTCGGTATGAGAGCGGAACCTTTAAACGGTTTGTTTGTAAACGGAAGTTATGATTTTGAAAGCGAAACGGCTCGTCTCGGGCTTGAACTTGCTTTCGGAGGCAGTATGATCGGACAGCGTTCTTTCTTGAATAAAGATAACGAACATGAACACTCTTATCTTTATGTCCATGCATCCGACAAATATTTCCGTTCAATGAAATTTTCCGATAAGAAAACTTTCAAAGAATATAAACTTGCAAATAAGATAGTTGATAAAAAAAGCGGATTTAAACTCGGATTCCTTGATATAAGTTTTAATCAGGGCGCCGAACTTCAAGATATTGTCGCAGAGCTGAAAAGAATGAAGAAAGATGACAGAATTCAGGGGTTGTACATAGATAACGGCAACTTCTCTTCTCAATTTGCCAATTTTGAAGAACTGCGGGATGCTTTCCTTGATTTTAAAGAGTCAGGAAAGCCGGTAATTTTCTATTTTGATTCAATTTCAAATGCAACTTATGTTTTTGCTTCATCCATAGCCGATGAAATTTATCTTAATCCTACAGGACAAATAGATTTGAAAGGTATAGCGATTTCTTCGCCTTATTTCAAAACTTTATTTGATACTTTGGGCGTAGAGTTTGTTAATTTTAAATCTCATAAGTATAAGACTGCCGGAAACAATTTTACGGAAACTGAAATGACGCCTGCTGAGCGAGAATCATACGAATTCGTATTGCAGGGAATTTTTGACAATATGGCAAATATGATTCAGGAAGGAAGAGGTGATAAGCTTAAAAAATCGGCTGTCGAAGTCATAAATAACGGTCCTTATTTTTCTGCTCGCCAAGCTTATGAAGAAGGATTAACAGACGGACTTTATTACAGAGACGAAATAAAGGGCATTCTTGAGGAAGAGTACAATGCAAAAGTTGCCGATACAGACGAAAGCGATTTGATAAAATATGAATGGAAAAAAGATAAGACATCGAAAGTTGCTCTCATTTATGCCGTCGGAGCAATTCATACGGGAGAAGGCAAAGCAGGAAAAACCATCGGATCGGAATCTTTGTCAAAAGCGATTCGTAAAGCTCGCAAAGATAAAAGCGTGAAAGGAATTATTATGAGAGTGAACAGCGGCGGCGGATCAGCTTTGGCAAGCGACATCATTGCTCGGGAAGTTTGGCTTACGGTTCACGGCAAAAACAAAAAACCTTTCGTTGTTTCCATGGGCGGAGCTGCTGCTTCGGGCGGTTATTACATATCAGCTTATGCCGATAAAATTATTGCCGAACCGACCACGATTACCGGTTCCATAGGCGTTATCGGCATGATGCCGAATTTTGAAAAATTGTTCGATAAACTGCATGTCAATTGGTCAACTGTTAAAAAAGGTAAACAAGCCGATATCTATTCAGTAAATCGTAAAATGACCGATAAAGAATACAATATGATTAAAAAATCAGTCGAAAAAACTTACGAAGAATTCATAAATGCGGTTGCCGAAGGAAGAGGCATGACCCGGGACGAAGTTCATAAAATAGCGCAAGGACGCATTTGGACGGGAGAGCAGGGACTTGCCAACGGCTTGGTTGATATTATCGGAGGAATGGAAACAGCCGAAAAAGTTATGGGCGAAATGATTAATAATCCTAATCTCAAACTTACAGAATACAGAAGCGAAGACAGTTTCGTAAAAATATCTTCCGAAATCGGATCAAGCATAGAAGAAAAACTTAATCCTTTTGATTCCGGTATTTCCGGACAACTGATGGATTTGACAAAAACCGTTAAATTATTCGGAGACGAAAAAGTCCTTTACTGGTTACCTTGGGATATTTCAAACGCCGAATAAATCAGATCAGATTTTATATTAAACTGATCAAATGAGGCTGTCCTTTAATTTTGGGACAGCCTTTTTTATTTTAAGATTCAATTTAAAAATGTCGTATTTATTTTTATCGGGAATGATCCTCTTGTTTATTCGGCATTAAATTATAAAAAAATAATTTCAAAAAAAATCTTGCCAAGAAATCAAGGAAAATGAATTTGGCTCTTGTCTGTCGTCGGGGCGTAGCGCAGCCCGGTTAGCGTGCTACTTTCGGGAAGTAGAGGTCGGAGGTTCAAATCCTCTCGCCCCGACCATTCTTTCACCTTTTAATAATAATTGTTGTATAGATTTTACTTATTTTTTCAAGACTTTTTAGAATTTTCCGAACCAACCGATTGAAAATTCGTTTATATCTTTATCTTCATCATTCTTTTCGATTCTGTATCCCGTTTTAAATGAGTTATGGTTATTGAATTTCCAATTAATTACGGCTTTTAATCTTTTGGTGTTTATTATGTCTCCTTCGAGCCAGTCTGCGGTTTCCGGAGCATTTTTATAATTAATCAAAAAATTATTTCCCAAAGAACCTTGTCTCGTAAAAGAAGCGTTAATATCAAAATCGACATTTTTCCCTATCGGCAGATTAAATTCTCCCGCAAAACAAATCAAATTGCTGCCGTAAGCAAATCCCATGGGGAATTTATTGTGAGAAATTTTATTGATCATATATTTATGAGTGTAAGTCCAAGGACGGACGGCGGTAAATTCCAAAACCAAACGACTTTTTTCTCCTGATAAAGCAAAAGGAGAAAAGCCGTACCCGGTTTGGATTGCATATTTGTTTCCCCACCAATTTGATAAAATTTCCGATTTTTTCATTTCATCGAATAAGACGGTAATATAAGCAATTTTTTCTTTTCTTTTCCAATTTGCTCCCATAAAAATAATACAATTGTCTCTGTCCATTTGGTTATGTTCTATTATTCTCAGAAATGTGTGAGGCAGCAGATAGGACGGATCGAGAGAACGGTTTCCGTAAAAAATTTCTTCTCCGAAAAAAGTATAAAATTCTTCTGTAAAAGAGTAGCCTATTTTATGAATAACCATGTATTTATTGTCATAAATTTTCTGTCCCGTTCCCGAAATTTCCCGACTCAGGCTGTCCGGGATGAGAGAAGCATTCATCAAAGAAATATCAAAACGCGAGGTTTCGTATTTCCATGAGAAATAACCGTAGTTCGGAACATCGAGGTTGGTTACTATACTGCTTGTAATGCTGTTTGTGATTTGATGAGTTCCTCGCCCGACGGCAAAATTTCCGTAATTTGACAAAAAAGTGATTTGTCCGACGGCATTATCGATATTTATTTCCGTTTTATCCGGTTCGTTTTTAAAAAATCCTTTGATAAGAGGCGATGTCTTTTCGGCATAATCAAGATCTCCTTTTAAGTGTCCCGCTTGCCAATTTGCAGTAAAAATGAGATTTTTGTTTAGGTCTCCCGCCAGCCTTACGCCTCTGTATATATTGTAATAGGAGTCTGATTTTCCGACAATATAATCAACGCCTCCGATAACGGAAAAATAAAAATTTAATTCGTTTTTTTTGAAAACTTCGGAATATTCGATAAAATTATGCCTATCGTTTTTTCGGAAAAATCTTGCCGGCGTTTTCTTTATATTTTCTAAATTGGAGAATACCGCATTCAAACCGTAATTGAATGAATCCGGCATTTCGGCATATATTTCGGAATTTTTTATCGAATAATCTCCGAACAGATATTCTGTTTGAGACATTACTTCCGGAGAAGAGAAATCAAGCGGATCGGCAAAAATAGAAAAGAAACAGATTGCTGTTGCAGCTAAAAATATTTTTTTTAAAAATTTAGAGTTCATTGTTACCTCGTCGGTTTTTATGGACAGAATTAATCCTATTTAAATTTTTGCAGACATAACAAAATCCGGATATAATTCGTCAATCCGATTTTACGAGGCGTTAATTGTGGAAAAAAGAAACAGGCTTATAAACATTGCTTTAAAAGAAGCGGAATTGAACATAAGGATAAAAAATCCTCCGAACAGCGGAGAAGAGATAGAAAAATATCTTTCTCCTTTTCGAAGCGAGTTCAACAGAATGGATAAAACAAATTATTATTCGGATAAAAAAATCGGTTTTGCCTGGTGTGCCGCTTTTGTGTTTTGGTGTTGTCGCCAAGCCGGTTTCGAGATACCTTTGCATCCCTCGACTTCTAAATGGACAATGGCTTACGTTAAAACGTGGTACGAATTTGCAAGTTCTCTCGGATTATGGGCGGAAGAGTCGGAAAAAGATATTTTGCCTGGAGATTCGGTTGTTTTTCGCAAATTGGAATCAGAAAGCGAATTTTGTCATATAGGAATCGTAAAAGAAATTTTTCCTGACAGATTAATTACTGTGGAGGGAAATTTATTGCTTGAGAAAAAAGAAAATTTTACCGTGAAAACCGTCGGTGTTAAAGAAAGAAAGCGTAACGAAAATATAAAAGGATTTATAAGACTTGATGAAAAAAAAATTGGCAATTAAAACTTTCGGCTGTAAAATAAATCAATACGAATCCGCATGTATGGCTGACGCATTTATTCGCAAAAATTATGAAATTACCGATTTTGAAACCGAAGCCGACGTTTATTTGATAAATACTTGCACGGTAACCGGCAGGACAGATTATAAAAGCAGAAATTCTATCCGGAAAGCTTTAGCTCAAAAAGCAAAAAATCCTGATGCGACCGTCATGGTTACGGGATGTTACGCTCAACGCAACAAAGATGCCGTCGAAGAATTGGGAGAGGTCGATTACGTTATAGACAACAACAGTAAAAATCGGGTTACGGAAATTTTAAAAGCAAAGATAAACAGATTTGAAAACATCCTCGAAGCTGAAGATTTTGCCGAAATGTCAACCGGTCAAATGTTGGACAAAACAAGAATCTTTATAAAAGTTCAGGACGGTTGCGATTTCTATTGTTCTTATTGCGCCATCCCTTACGCCAGAGGTCATTCCCGAAGCAGAAAAAAAGAAAAAGTATTGGAACAAATAAAAATTTTGACCGAGCGCGGTTATGCTGAATTTGTTTTGGGAGGAATAAATCTCGGACTTTACGGATGCGATTTGTATGAGGATTACAATCTTGTTTCTTTGCTGAAAGACATTGAAAAAACAGACGGCGTAAAGATTATTCGTCTCAGTTCCGTTGAACCTCAATTAATAACGGATGAGTTGGCGGAATTTTATTTTAAATCCGAAAAAATGGCGCCTCATCTTCATATACCGTTACAGGCGGGAACGGATAATTTATTGAAATTGATGAATCGTCGTTATTCGACAAAAGAATTTTATGAATTGCTGAAAAAAATATTGCAAAACAGACCGGATACGGCTTTGGGTTTTGATTTAATTGTGGGACTGCCAGGAGAAACCGAGCAGGACATAACCGAAACATTGGATTTTATCGATAAAATAACTTTTGCTTATATTCATCTTTTTACGTACTCTAGCCGTCCCGGAACAAAAGCCGAAAAAATGCCTGATCATCCTGCCGGAAATATTGTAAAAGAACGAAAAAACAGACTTCAAAAAGCAATCTTAAATAAAAAAAACGCTTATTTGGAGTATCTTCTCAAAAATAAAATAAAACTCGGTTGCATTGCCGAAAAAAACGAAGAACCGGGCGGAAGCGGTTTATCCGATCATTATGTCAGAATTTATTGGAAAGAAAATTGTTATAATAACGGAGAATTTGTAATGGGATTTCCCGTCAGACTTTACAAAGAAGGATTACTTATAAAACCGGAGAAAAATTGATTAAAACGGAAGATTTATATGTCAGTTTCGGAAACGGGGATATTCTGAAAGGAGTTTCGGCAGAAATTCCCAAAAATAAAATAACTGCAATCGTAGGACAAAGCGGAACAGGTAAAAGTGTTTTCGTAAAAACAATAGACGGACTTATCAAGCCTTGGAAAGGTTCGATAAAGATTGACGGAGAAGAGGTTCTTAATTATTCCAAATCAGAGTGGAAAGAACTTAGAAAAAGAATATCTTTTCTGTTTCAAAGCGCCGGTCTTTTTGATTCTATGGATGTTTTGCAAAATGTATCTCTTCCTCTTCGCGAACACACAGATTTCAGCATGGAAAAAATCAGAAAAACAGCCAAGGAAAAATTGGCTTTGGTCGGACTTCCCGGAATTGAAGAAAAATATCCTTCCGAATTAAGCGGAGGCATGAAAAAACGAGTGGGTCTGGCAAGAGCGCTTGTCCTTGAACCGGAGTATATTATTTATGACGAACCCACTGCCGGACTTGATCCTCTTACCGCCAACGAAATAACGGAACTGATTGCCGAAATGGATGCTCATACCGATGCGACTTCCGTTGTTGTTACTCATGATTTGGATTGTCTGAATAAAATTGCCGAAAATATCATTATGCTGAAAGACGGTCAGGTTTTGTACAGGGGCGCTTATCGAGATTTTATAAAAAACAAAAATAAAGATATTCAGGAATTTTTGACGAAATACAGAACAAATATTTAATAAAAAGGAGAGATTATGCCGATTTTAACGCTTGAAAATGCAGGAAAATTAACCAAAGAACAAAAAGATCAGCTTATTGAAGAAATGACCGATATCGTTGCAAAATTAACGGGAAAGCCCAAAAATTACGTCTATGTGATGATTAAGGAAATCGACAGAGAAAATTTCGGCATAGGCGGTAAAGCTTTAAAATGAAAAATAAATTCTTTCTCTTAATTTTATTGGCGGTTTCGTTTTTATTCGGCGAAGAATTACCTCCGAAAAACTCCGGAAAAGCCGCTGCGTTGTCTCTTTTTGTTCCGGGAGCAGGTCAAATTTACAACGAGTCTTATATTGAGGCAGGCATTTTTATCGGAAGTCAAAGTTTTTTTCTCGGTTCTCTCATTTACGATCACGACAGAATAAGACATTATCGCAAAAGACGCAACAAGATGCTCGAAGTTGAAAATTTTGCGAAAGCAAACGAATTTAACAGCGATAAAAAAAGATTTGAAAGAAGACGAGATACTATTCTTTGGTGGTACGGATCTTTTTGTGTTTTATCTGCAATAGAAGCTTTTGTTCATGCCGAATTATATGATTTCAATCAAAAACGCAACGATATTAATTTGCTTTTCTCTTTTAATGCAATAGGAATTTCTTATAAGTTTTAATTACTGGCAGATTAATTTTTTACCCCCCGTCAGGAGAGAGATTTTATAGTTCATGGTAAAGCCTGACTGAGATTAAAAACAAACTTGACAATATCTTTTGTTGTTCGATAAGACTTTGCCTGACAGAAAAAAGGAGAAAATAAAATGAAATTACCTGTCGGCATACAGACGTTCAGTAAAATAAGAGAAGATAATTATGTTTACGTTGATAAAACTAAAGAAGCTCTTGAACTGATAAACAATTATGAGTATGTTTTTCTTTCTCGCCCCAGAAGATTCGGAAAAAGTCTTTTTCTTGATACTTTGAAATCTATT
>PDOO01000003.1 GCA_002742885.1 Candidatus Cloacimonadota bacterium | reverse complement strand
GCATAAATTACGCTTGCGTAAAATCCTTCGTAAACACTGATGTTGTTTTTCGTGTAATTTTCGTACGGAAGAGAAGAAAATAAAGAGAAAAGCGATGTTTTAAAATCAGTTAAATTACCGTCATGCAAAGCAGAAAACCCGTTATCCTGATTTTTTATTAAATGTGTTGAGTTATAGACAAGCGTATTTAAAACTGAATTATTAAGACTTATCCTTACTTCTTTATTCGGAACTCTAAGAGAATATTTTATACCGCCTCTGGGGCTTTCAAGTATTTCTTTTATCGTTAAATAACCGCTTTGGAAAAGCAATGCTTCGATATTTATATCATCAATATTGAATGAATTAAGCAATTCTTCGCCGACAACAATATTTTCAAGATCAGGCAAATAATAGTTTTTTTGTTTTATAAGTTTTAAAAGAAAAGAAGGAGTTCCCGTTTCAAACCAATAATTCTTGTATAAAAATTTGTTTCTGATGAAAAGAAGAATATCAAAAGGATTGTAAACTTTATCTTTCAAAAAATAATATCCGTTGTACCATTCCTTTAGTTTCTTCAAATCAACTCCTTTTAAAAGAGGTTTGAAAAGAGTTTCAATATCGCAGTGAGTATAACCGCAAATATTGCCGTACTCGGAAGCAAGACTTATGTCTTCTATATTATTTAAGCCGCTGAATATGCTTACTCTTGAAAATTTGCTTACTCCCGTAAGAAAAACGAATCTCAGGTATTGATCGCAATCTTTCATTACGCTGTAAAAATTTTTTAATTGTTCTTTTCGTTTATTCAAATGTTCCGAATTTTCTATATTGTCCAAAATAGGTTTATCGTATTCGTCTATGAGAATAACGACTTTTTGCTTATACTTTTTGTATGCTTTCCGTATAAGGTTTTCAAAACTTCCGGCATTATCCGAATAATGAACAGACAATTCCAATCTTTCCGCATTGGCGCTGATAATTCTTCTGAAAGTTTGTTCCATACCGTTATCGGACTGCAAATCACCGGAAAAACTTATATGAATAACCGGATAAGTCCGGCTGAAATAGTATTTGTTTTCTATGTACAAACCTTTGAAATATTCTTTTTTGCCTTCAAAAATACACTTCAAAGTATCAAGAAAAAGACTTTTCCCGAATCTTCTGGGGCGAGAAAGAAAAATATATTTATAATTATTGATCAGTTCAAAAGCTTCTTGGGTTTTATCGATATAAATATAATCGTCTTCCCTTATTTCACTGAACGTCTGTATGCCGATCGGTAATTTCATTTTAATGTCTCCTCCCTGTTAGTCTAAAAAGTCTTAGCAGGCAATAAAAAATATTGTCAAGTTTGTTTTATTAATTTCCGAATTACTTTCTGATCTTAAATAAAAACGGTTGTTAATGGATTTTTTTCTTTAAAAAAGGAATTTTTTTGCCTATTTTCAGGAATATCTTACCTAAATCAATAACTTTATCTTCCTTCATGGAACGAATTACCAGATAAACTCCCGAAAAAGCGATTAAAATATTGGCAATCCACATGGCAAGAAAAGGAGATACAATTCCTCTGTCAGCCAATTCTTCTCCTCCTATCAGCATTAAATAATAAAGCAAAAATACGAATGAACTGACGGAAACTGCCATTCCTATGCCGCTGGTTCTGGTCATCATTCCCACGGGAGCTCCTATCAAAACAAAGAGGAAGCAGGCAAAAGCAATAGCGTATTTTTTATGAATCTCCACTTTGTATCTCATAATGTCTTCTTGGTGTATTTTTATGTTGGCATTTGCAACATCGATTAATTTTATTTGTTTATTAAGATTTGATTTATAATTAAAGGCAAGAGAATCCGCTTTGAGGTCGGCAATTTTATTTTCGACTTTTTTTATCCTTTCTTTTTTTTCTGATATATATTTTTTTTCTTTTTCAATTCTGCTCCATAATTCTTTTGAACTTAACTCTCTGTCTGAATGATAATTTGAATTTACTTTTTGTGTATCAAAACCGAGATCAGGTCTGTTAAGGACAAATTTTTTGAATTTTCTTATTTCAAATTTGGCATTATCTTTTTCATCTCGATTATACATCTCTCCATTGTATAGTGTTGCCTGCAAAGAGTTTCCTCCGTTGTAAAGATCGATATTTCCGTGTTCCGCAGTAATCATTTCGGGAAATACGGATTTGTCATGCTCGTAAATAACAATCCCTTTCAATTCTTCGCCGGTATTTTCGCTTACGTAAACCGTAAATCTGTCTATTTTGGTAAATTGTCCTTGTTTCAACGCTGTTATCGGCTTGCGATAATTTGCCTGAAGCAGAAGATTTTTAAGTTTATGATTTGCCGACGGAAGAATTTCATTATTAAAGTAAACCATGAAAAAAGAAAGAATTAGAGAAGCGGCAACCGTCGGTTTAAGAAGAGAGAATATATTTATTCCGCAGGATTTAAAAGCTACGATTTCATTGTCCGTACTCAAACGCCCGAAAGACATAATCGAGGCGGTCAAAACAGAGGCGGGAACGGATAATGCCATCAAAAAAGGCAAGCTGAGTCCGAAAATTTTTACTACTGTTACCGCTCCGAGGTTCTTTTCTATGATTAATTCCAATAAATCTATAAGATGATCCATCATCATGACAAATGTCAGTACAACCAACGAGACAATAAAAGGTTTAAGGTTTTCTTTTAATATGTATTTTTCGAGTATTTTCAATTATTTCTCCAAAAGTCTCATGAATTCTTCTTCGTTTATAATCTTTACTGAGCCGATTTCTTGAGCTTTTTTTAATTTTGAGCCGGCATTTTCTCCGACAATAAGATAATCTAAGTTTTTACTGACGGCTGATATATTTTTACCGCCTTTTTGTTCAATCAGTTTTTTTATTTCTTTCCGATTAAATTTTGTCAATGTTCCGGTTACCAAAAATTTCTTGCCTTCAAGTTTATCGGTAACTTCGGTTTTATTATAGGTAAACCGAACTCCGTATTCTTTAAGACGTTCAATCATTTGCAAATTTTTTTCGTCCGAAAAAAATTCCGACATAGAATCGGCTATTTTTTCCCCTACTTCGTCAATCAAAAGATATTGAAATCTTTTTGCGTTCATCAAATTTTCTATATTTTCAAAATAATCGGCAATATTTTTGGCTGTTTTTGCTCCTGCGTAACGAATACCCAAAGCGAAAATTATTTTATCCAATGTTTGTTCTTTAGATTTTTCGACGGCTTTTTGGAGATTTGAGACGGATTTTTCTCCCTGTTTTTCGAAATCGGAAATTTTACCGTAATCCAATTTATAAATATCGGGAAGCGAATCAATCAATTTATGATTTATTAATTCTTTTATCAAAGCTTCTCCCAGTCCTTCAATGTTCATGGCGTCGCGAGAACAAAAATGTTCGACTCTTCTTTGCAATTGAGCCGGACAACTTGAATTATTGCAATAAGTTATTGATTCTCCCGGGATTTTCTTCAACGGATAGTCGCAGGATGGGCATTTTTTCGGAAATTTTACCGGAACGGCATTCGGGAGACGTTTATTTTTGTTTACCCGTAATATTTTGGGTATTATTTCTCCCGATTTTATTATTCTTACCGTATCTCCGATATGCAAATCCAGTCTTTTAATTTCATCTTCGTTATGCAGAGTTGCTCTGGATACGGTTGTTCCCGAGATAAATACCGGCTTTAATTCGGCAACGGGGGTAACTGCCCCCGTACGACCTACCTGAAACGAAATATTCTCAAAGACCGTTTCTTTTTCTTCAGCTTTGAATTTATATGCAATTGCCCATTTAGGACTTTTTGCCGTAAATCCCAGTCTTTGTTGTTCTTTGTAATCGTTTACTTTTACGACAATTCCGTCAATTTCATAGTTCAATTCGGAGCGTTTTAAATCCCAAAAACTGATGAATTCTTCCAAATCTTTCCAATTTTTAATTATTTTATAATTTTTATTGATCGGGAAATTTTGTTTTTCCAGAAATTTTAATGTTTCATTTTGATCTTTATGTAATTCATTTTTGCCTAAAGCATAGAAAAACGCTTGGAGTTTTCGTTTTCTGACAATTTCTCTGTCTTTTACTTTGATTGTTCCGGCAGCCGCATTTCTGGGATTTACGAATTTCTTTTCATTCAATTCGTTACGTTCTTCGTTTATTCTTATAAACTCGGAAACGGGCAAATATACTTCTCCTCTGATTTCAATAAAGCTGTTATAATTTATTTTTTGAGGGATGGATTCGATTACGGAGGCATTGGCGGTAATAATTTCTCCTTCGGTTCCGTCGCCCCTGGTGGCTGCGGTTTTTAATTTGCCTTTTTCGTAGGTCAGATTTATGCTGAATCCGTCAATTTTCAGTTCTGCTGTCGCTTTTATTTCCGAATCAGGCAAATTTAGACTGTTGAACCAAGCTTTTAATTCTTCCGAAGAATAAACATTGGAAAGAGAATACATTTTTTCCGCATGTCTGATTGTTTTTGCCCCGGGCGTTAAATCTGAGCCTATGATTTGAGAAATTTTATCGGAAGGATTATTTTTTTCTTCCAATTCTTTTAATCTTGAGACAAGCATGTCATATTCAAAATCGCTTATTTCCGGTTTAGCTTTTTTATAATAAAGATCGTTATGGTATAAGACCGCTTTTCTTAATTCATCCTCAGTCATCAACATGATGTCGGCTAAATCCATTTTTCCTCCGAAGCCGTTATTAAAATATTTAGAACTCGAGTTTATTTATTAATTTTTTATGAAAAAGATTATTCCTCTTCTCTTTCCAGTTGTTTCCTTTTAAGGCTTTCCCACCAATCCAAACGTTTTTTTATCTCTTTTTCAAAACCGAATTTTGAGGGTCGATAATAAGTTTCTTCTTCCATCATGTCCGGGAAACGTTTTTGATAATAATAATGGTTTTCAAAATTATGAGAATAAGCGTAGTTTTTTCCGCATCCCAGATTTTTCATCAATTTTGTCGGCGCATTTCTTATATGAAGAGGAACAGGTAAATGAGAAGTCCTTTTTACTGATTCTGCCGCTTTCAGGTAGGCAGTTTCTGTTGCATTGCTTTTGGGCGCGGTTGCCAAATAAACAGTTAATTGGGTCAGCAAAACATTCGCTTCCGGCATTCCCAAGAAATGAACCGCATCTTTGATTGCCGTTGCTTGTACGATTGCCTGAGGATCTGCCAAACCGATGTCTTCGGATGCCATTCTGACCAAACGTCTGACAATATATACGGGATTTTCACCGCTTTCCAGCATCCTTGCCAGCCAATAAATCGCTGCTTGCGGATCTGATCCTCGAACCGATTTTTGCAAAGCCGAAATCAAGTTATAATGTTCTTCTCCGTTTTTATCGTAGAACATGGTTTCGTGAGAAAGAATTTCGGCGACTTCGGATAAGTCAGGTTCTGCTTCCTCGGTAAGATGACGACTGATCATATCAAGATTATTTAACGCTTTACGCCCGTCTCCTCCGGCTTTTTCGGCAATGAAACGAATAATTTCGTTGTTTAATTTTAATTTTAATCCTGTATTTTTAACGGCATTTTCGATAATTTTGATTAAACTTTCGTCCGATAATTTATTGAAAACAAAGACATGACATCTGCTTAAAAGAGCCGGAATTACTTCAAAAGACGGATTTTCAGTCGTTGCTCCCACCAAAATAACGGCTCCGGATTCAACAAAAGGCAAAAAAGCGTCTTGTTGAGATTTGTTGAAACGATGAATTTCATCAATAAAAACCAACGTCGGTTCTCCGGTTGTTTTCAGCATAAAATCAGCTTCTTTCATAACGGCTTTCACTTCTTTTATCCCTGATAAAACGGCGCTGAAAGAAACAAATCTGAGTTTTGTTTTTTGACGAATCAAGCTTGCAACGGTGGTTTTTCCGCATCCGGGAGGTCCCCACAAAATAAAGGAACTGTAATTGTCCGTTTCTATCATAACCTGCAACAAAGAACCGTCGCGAATAACCTTATCCTGTCCCAATATGAGATCTAACTCGGAAGGACGAGCTTTTTCAGCCAAGGGAATTTTATTTAAATCCGATAACGGTTTATCGAATATTGACATTTGTGAATCCATTTTAACCTGCCGGTAAATTTTGATTTTATTTTACTGATTAAAGAAAAACCAAAAAAAAAAATTAATCAGTTTTGTCATGAATTATAATTGTTAAATGATATTGCAGAAGAAAAAAACAAAAACTTATTGGTGTTTCAGGTGTTTTTTTTATAATATTATCTTTCAAATGAAAGAAAAAAAGGGAATTGTCGTTTAAAAAAAAGTATATTTATTTGTTATTTTTCGTTATCGGGAATATTTAAGGAAAAATTAGACTCCCGGAAACATTAATTTAAATATTTTTACTGAGCGTATTTAAAATAAAAAATATAAAAAACGGAGGAAAAATGAAAAAGCAAGTATTCATTTTACTGATTACGGTGATTTGCACGGCTGTTTTTGCTAAAGTCTCTTCTGATGAAGCAATTGCCCGTCTGCAAAAAGTAAGTAAAACCGATTTCCCGGAAGCTTCTTACATTACCGTTGATAATGAAATAATTGACTTGGATGAAACCTGCAAAGGTCAATATTACACAGAAAGATACAAAAGAGTTCTCACGGAAAAAGGACGAAAAGACAATGAATTATGGTTCTTTTACGATACCATGTATGATACTTTGTTTGTAAAAACAATTGAAATATTTAAAGCTTCGGGAGAGAGGATAAAACTTAATCCCGATGATATTCTCAGCGTTCAAACGAATGCTTTTGATAAATTTTCCAATATTTATTCCGATAACGGCAAAGTGCTTACCGGAACATTGCCTAATTTGGAAATAGACGATATTGTGAGAACGGTCAGTGTGCGTACAGTTCACAACACCAGAATGGAAAATAATTTTTTTACGGAAATTTCCGTAAACAGCTACGAACCCGCCTTGCATCAATATCTTGAAATAAACGCTCCCGGTTCCGTTAAATTGAATATTCATCATTTAAATAAGTCCGGCGATTACGTAACTTATGACGAAAAAACGGAAAAAGGAGTTAAATCTTATAAATTCAATGTCAATTCTGCTCATCAAATTATTTATGAGCCGGGCATGGAAAATCCTGATGAATTTACTTACAGAATAATTATTACCACGCTTGATAATTGGGAACAATTGTCTAAATGGTATTACGGTTTGGTTGCTCCTCATCTTGAAATAAACGATGATATTATCGCCAAGACAAACGAGTTGACGGCAGGTTGCAAAACAAGAGAAGAAAAAGCTCAAAAATTGTATTATTGGGTTGCTCGCAAAATACGTTATCTCGGAGTTGACAAAGAAGATTACAAACCGGGTTACGAACCTCATGATGCGGCTTATACTTTTTCGACCATGGGTGGAGTTTGCCGGGATAAAGCGGCTTTATTGGTTGCCATGTTGAGAATTGCCGGAATAGAAGCCGATCCGATTCTTATCGCCAACGGTTACAAACTTAATCCGGAGGCTCCGGTAATGTGGTTTAATCATGCCGTTGCCGTAAGTTACGACGAAAACGGAGAACCTGAATTCTTCTATGATCCTACGGATGAAAATACCAAAGAACTTTTCCCGCAATATTTGGAAGACTGCTCTTACATTATTGCTTCCGAAAAAGGCGAAACTTTGAGAACAGTTCCTCTTTCCGGTTCGGAAAAAAACAGAACAGATATAAAAACATATATGAAAATCGACAAAGAAAATAAAGCGGAATCCAAAATAAACTTCAGTTATTTCGGACTTGCCGACGGATTTTTCAGATCTTACATGATGAATATAAACGAATTAAAAAAACGGGAAATGATTGAAAGCGTTCTTTCCAAAGTTCATCCTTTCGCAAAATTGAAAAATTATAAAATAAGCGACCCGAAAGATACGGAAAAATATATGACTGTAGAAATAGAATTTGAAATTCCCGATTACGTGACCGACAACGGAGAAATTTTAATTATGCCTTTGGAAGCGTATAAATTTTCCTTATCTTTTATTTACAATTACCAATTGCAGGCTTTCAACATGTCTTCCAGACGTTATCCTTTTAAGCTTCCGAATACTTACAGCATCAGAATAGAAGAAAAAACAGAGTTTCCTTATGACATAAAAACCGTTTCTTTACCGGAAGTTAAATCGCTTGATTTACACGGGATTAAATTTACGTCAGAATCCGAAGCTGATCATAGATCAATAAACATAAAAACCGGTTTTTCGATTGATCAAATACATTTCAAACAAAAAGATTTTATCCGTTTGAAAGAAGAAATTGCTCGTCTCGCTTCTTACTCAAAACTTTATCTTATCTTGGAAAAATAGGGAGTAATCATGAAAAAAATAATCTTTTCGACAATCCTTCTGTTGGCTTTAACTTTGGCAACGGCAACGGATTTTTTGAATTACATAGACGAAAACATAAACGAAGAAAATTATCCCAATGCTTCCGCCGTAAATATATTTACGGAAGTTACTTTGGAGATAAACAAAGACCTTTCTTACAGTTCTCATGTCAAATACATCAAAAAAATCATGAATTACAAGGGGAAAAAACGTTATTCAGACATAAAATTAACCTATAATAAGGATTTTGAAACTATTGAACTCGGCGACTGTTATACTCTGACTGCTGACGGAAGACGAGTTGATATTCCGGAAGAAGCTTTTCACGATTCCGAATATTTTATGACTGTATTATCGCCCGATTATATTCGAATTTGGGAAAAAGCAATAAATTACTCTGAAATTATTCCCGGAAATTACATCGTTTTGGAATACACAAAAAATAATAACGATAAACGTTTTGTCTCCGGAATAGAGTACATGAAAGACGAAAATCCTTATTTGGAAAAAACTTTTATCGTTAAATATCCGGAATCTCTTAATATATTTGCCGATGTGTTAGAAAAATGTTCGGAATTGAGTATGAAAGAAAAAAGGGAAAACGGTTTTATTTACAAAATATTTACGGTAAAAAATACGCAAGCCGTTCAACCTGAATATAATGCTCCGAATAAAATTTATACAAATTGTCCGATTGTTTATTCCAATGAGAACGACTGGACTAAAGCAGGAAATAAAATTTTCGCCGAGTTCAAAAGCGGTATGGAAGTTTCGGAAGCTGTTTCTGAAAAAGCTCTGGAATTGACAAAAAATTTGAAGACCGACGAAGAAAAGATAAGAGCTTTATATAAATTTACGGCGGAAGAATTTACGACAAAATATTCCGATTTTATGTCTATGAGTTTTAAACCTCTTCCGGTTGACGAAACATTTGATCGCCGTTACGGAAGCGACAGAGATTTGGTTGCTCTTTTTATTGCCATGGCTCAAGCCGTCGGGATAAAAGATTGTTATCCTGCTTTGGTTCTGGAGCCTGCGGCAAGATTTGAAGATTTCCAGGAAGAATACGTTTTACCTGCTCAAATCAATTCGATTGCAGCTTTTTGGAATAATAATATTATTTCTCCCGGGTCAAGCAGTAAACCTTTCGGATACGGATTCGATTGTAATTTGCTGATCGGTAAAAAGAAACCTGAATTAATTAAATATTCTTACGATAAAAATTTTACCCGAAAAAAGGTCGCTTGCAATTTTGTCGGAGGAAACGAGTATAATTTGGATTATGAAATTGAATTCAGCGGCAACGGAGATTTCAGGACGAGAACCGATTTTCGCAACGAAACCGCAGAAAAAACCAAAATAAAATTCGACAATAAACAAACCGATAAATCATCTGTTTTATCCGCTGAACCGAAATTTGAAAATCTTAACGATTTAAATAAAAACGTTATTTTGACTTACTCGCAAAAAAATATCGGCTTTATAAACGAACAAAAAAATTACGCTTATTTATCTTTGCCGCTTGAAAAAATACATTTAAACGTCGGAGCCGAAAAACGCAGTTTGCCGTTTTATATATCATCTCCGATTTCGGTCGAAGAAGAATTCGTAATTGAAAATATCCCGGAAAAGCAAAAAATTATTCAACCTGAAAAAGACTTAAACGAACAGTTTAAGATTGGCGATAAAAAACTTAAATGCAGTATCAAAATAAGTCGCAAAGGAGATAATTTGGTTTTCCGCCGAAAGGTCTTTATTCCTTCGGGAATTGTGCCTGTCGATAAATATGCCGAGTTCAGAAGAATAATAAATTCTCTTAATAATCCGGCAAATAAAGTTATTTTCATGAAGAAATCTTAATCCCTTGTTTTTACCCTCGGTTTTTTGCCTGTTATGAAAAGCCGAGGGTATTTTTATATGTTTTATTGCTTTAACTCTTCTTTGCCGATTTTATAATATGTTACGATTTTTATTCAGAATAATAGTTTTTCTTTATGAATATTCTCTGATTTATTCATATATAAATTTTATTTAAACTGTTTAGAAGAAAAATAAAAAAATAATTGATTAATTTTATCGGTTTTTCAATTTGTCGGACAGCATGAATATGCAAAATTTAAATTTTCGGAGGAATAATGTCTGAAGTAAGAACGGGAAAAATTTTGGTAATAAATTGCGGCAGTTCTTCATTAAAATATGAAATTTTTGAAATGCCGGCAAAAAAAAGTTTGGGAAAAGGTCTGGTTGAACGAATCGGAAGCGACAACGGACATTTGATTCAAAAATTTGAAGATAAAAAAGTTGATTTGACGGAACCTATTCAGGATCACAAATACGCTTTAAAACTTGTAATGAGATCAATTGCAGATAAAGAAAACGGCTTGATAGGAGATTTGAATGAAATTACCGGAGTCGGTCATCGGGTTGTTCACGGAGGCGAAAAGTATGCTTCATCGGTGGAAATTACCGACGACGTAATTAAGGCAATCGAAGAAAACATTAATTTGGCTCCTTTGCATAATCCGCCGAACCTTACGGGAATTAATGCAGCCAAAGACGTTTTGCCTGATTTAAGACAAGTTGCCGTATTTGACACGGCGTTTCATCAAACTATGCCTCCGTCTGCTTATCTTTACGGAATACCGAGAGAATTATACGATAAATATAAAATAAGACGATACGGTTTCCACGGAACCAGCCATCGTTACGTTGCTTCCAGATCGATAAGTCTCATGAAACGTTTCCCCGAAAATACCAACGTTATTTCTTGCCATTTAGGAAACGGAGCTTCGATTACAGCCATTGAAAACGGAAAATCCGTTGATACGTCAATGGGATTTACTCCTCTTGAAGGTGTTGTTATGGGTACAAGATCGGGAGATATTGATCCGTCTATAATTTTCTATCTTTTGGAGCAGGGTTACACCAAAGACGAATTAAATACAATGCTCAATAAAAAAAGCGGTCTGCTCGGACTTTCAGGTATTTCAAACGATTTGCGAGACGTAGAAAAAGCCGCAGCGGAAGGCAATAAAAAAGCAATTGAAACTTTAGATCTATATGCTTACAGAATAAGAAAATACATCGGTGCTTACGTTGCCAATATGGTAAAAGTAGATTTACTTGTATTTACGGGAGGAATAGGTGAAAACGCATTCGTAATGCGCGAAAGAATTTGTCATCGCCTCGAAAATCTCGGAATTTACATGGATTATGAAAAAAATGCCGCCAACGGTTCCAAAGAAGGCGTTATTTCTCATAATTATTCTCCTACAACAATTATGGTGGTTCCTACCAACGAAGAACTTCAAATAGCTGTTGATACATATCAAATTATCTCCGGAGAATATTCGATTGCTCCAGAAAAAACAGAGGTAAATATTTAATCTTAAGCCCCTTCGGGGGCTTTTTTAAATTCAATCATAAAAATATCAGGATGCAGGTTTATTTTATGCTCGGAAACGAAATAAACGCATGTAAGAATTGCGGCGATCATGTAGAAAAAAATTTTTGTCCCGGTTGCGGACAGAAATTCGAAAAAGAAGATTTAACGTCAAAACATCTCTTTCGGGATTATTTGGATGAAGTATTCGGAATAAATTCGGATATTTTCAGAACGCTGAGACTTTTGTTTACCAAACCCGGTAAATTGTCCTTAGAGTTTATCGCAGGCAAAAGAATGAGATACATGGCTCCTTTTAAATTATATCTGTTATTGATGTTAATTTATTTTTTTACGTCCTCTTTTACTGAATCTTTCATTCCTGAAATAACCAAGGTCGTAAAAAAAGTTAATTCCGAGAATTTTATTCCCGAGGAAAATTCGGAATGGAATGAAAAAGAAAAATCTTTCTTGGATATTGAAGACGAAAATTTCAGATTTGATAAAAATCTTCTATATTTTAAGATAAAAAAAGATTTGGAAATTCCCGTAAATAAAAAAGAGATGAAAGATTTACTTAAAAACAGCATGCAGTCTGTGATAATTTTTATTTTGCCTTTTACGGCTTTGATTTATAAAGTATTTTTCAGAAAGGTAAAATACCTTAATCATCTTGTTTTGGCAATTCATAACTCCTGTTTTATTTTTTGTATTTGGATTTTTTCTAAACTTTTCGGAAATTATAATTCGATAATTCCGCTTTTTCTTTTTGCTTGGATATTTCTTTATATTGTTTTTTCTTTTAAAAGGTTTACCCGTGAATCTTGGATAAAAATTATTTTTAAAACGGGCGGTATTATTGTTTCTCAGGTTGTTGTCATGGCAGTTGTTTATACTCTTGTCGGTATCGGAATATTTCTTTGGTTATTGCTTATAGCTTAAATTGCAAGGAGAATCAAAATGGATTTTTATTCTGTCGAAGATGAAAGATTATATGAAATTAAAATAAAAAAATCTGCTTTTATCTGCTCTTTAAAAAATGTTAAAACTATTGAGGATGCCAAAAAATTTATTTCCGAAATCTCAAGCGAACATAAAACGGCGACTCATAATTGTTGGGCGTATATTATCGGCGATAAAGGAGAAACCGCTCATTCTTCGGATAACGGGGAACCGCCCGGAACAGCCGGGAAACCTATGCTTAATGCTTTGATGAAACATCATGCAACCGATATTGTTGCGGTGGTTACAAGATATTTCGGAGGCGTAAAACTCGGGATAAGAGGATTGATTGAAGCTTACGGAACAGCGGTTGAGGAAACATTGTCGGAAGAACCGCTGAAAAAATTGGTTAAATATTATAATTACGAAATTATTTTTGATTACGCTTTTTTTGAAATTTTTAAACATGCGATAAAAAATTACAAAGCTGAAATTGCGGAAACCGAATTTACCGATAAAATAAAGTTAAAACTCAAAGTTGAAGAATCTGATAACGAGGAAATTCGAGAGTATCTTTTGCAACACGAGAAAGCCGGGAAATTGAATCTTAATTTTATCGGAATTACGGAATAAAAAAAGAGAATAGGATTATTAAAATCGCAATTCTCTTTGTGAAATATATTCTCAGTTTAATGTTTTATTCGTCATAAACTTTGCACAAGCCGTTTTGATTGATTGCGACAAACGACTTTTTATCTTCGGCTTGAATAACAGCTTCATAACCCGCGCGAGTTGCCGTAAACATGATTTTATCTTCAAATCCTTTTATCTCATTGATTTTTAAAGGCAATTCTTCTGTTCTGCGACAATATTCTCCTTTCTTCTCGCAATAATTTTTCTGAAAATAATAAAACTTTCTCAACTCCCATTTTACGTCTTCGACAGGATGATGAATATATTTTATTTTGCCTGATTGTTCGGGAGACGTTTCGCTGAATTGAACAAATCCCCACATTTCAGGATAATGCATGGCGATTAAGCCTTGAGGAGACCAAACCCAATTATGTTCCGGCTTCTTTAATTTGTGATATTCTCCGTTTTTAATTTCCGTATCCCATTCCACGCGAGAAAAATTTACTCTCCATTGCGTGCCTTCTTTCGGCGGATAATTATCGGCTCTTTCTTCCAAAACCTGCCACGGGATTGCTGCTTCCACAGACCAAAAATTGTCCGTATCTTCCGGATTATTAACCGAACCCGAAACATAAACGGCTGATTTAAGTCCGACAATATTCCAACTGTCTATCGCAACTTTTTGCATATCCCGGTAAGGCATGGCAATAAGCAAATCCCAAACCGTGTTTAAAGCGTTGACTTCAAATTCGTAATAATCATGAGTATCGCCGTCCGGATCGATAAAAATTTCAAAATCGTTGTCATGAAAAATAACAGCGTCTCTTTCGGTAAGTTTACCCCAAACATGAGGTTCTTCCATAAGAGCCGCAAAATAAAAATAATTGTCATCCCACATCATTTTTACTTTTGTGTCAAATTCAGGAAGAGGTTTTAAATCTCCTTCAATATCAACAAAACTTTCGCTCCATTTTACGTTCTCCCATGATTTTTCCGATATTTTCCCGTCTATTGTCGGCGCCTCCGGAGTTTTATGGCAAATATAATAATGAGGGTTAAATTCTATTTTCGGAACGGGAAATTCGGCTGCCGATAAAATTTGAGCCGATATAACTGAAAGCATTAAAATGATTTTTTTCATATAATCTCCAAATTTTCATTATATTTTGTTCTAAGAGAAAAGTTGTGTCAGGTCTTGATAAATAAAAACCCCGAAAATAATTTCGGGGCAAATAATTTTATCTTTTCTGATTATTTAGAAAGTTTCATGTACAAATCTCTGTACTTTATATTTTCTTCTTTTTTGTTTAAAGCATTTTTATCGGTGCTGGCAAAAAGGAATTGAACCGGCTCTGCATTTTGAGGATCAAGTTCATGCCATTTTTTTGCGAAATCGTAAACATTTTGCCAATCTTTTATTCTGGCGGCTTGATAGATTAAAAACTGGATGTAATCGATGTTTTTCGGCTCAAGCTTATTTGCTGCGGCATAAAATTTAATTGCTTTTTCGGCATTTTCTAAATTTGAAGCAATGCGAGCAATCTCAGCAATAGCGGTAATATTTTCCGGATCAATTTTATAGGCTTTTTCGTACATGCTTAAAGCTTTTTCATTTTTTTCCGCTTGCGTGTAAGCAACTCCGGCATTGAAAGCATAGTCGAAGTTATCAGGCACGGCAACGGATAATTTTTCGTAATATACGGCTGAGTCATCCAATTTGTTTTGATTGTAAAAAGCAACGGCAATTTGTTCCAAAACCTTTACGTTATCAGGATTTTCGTCGGCAATTTTAATCAATAAAGCAAGTCCTTCATCTTCTCTGCCCGATTGCATGTAAAGACTTGAAAGAAGATTATAAACCTGTGTACTGTCCGGAGTTGCTTCAGCTAAAAGTTTAGCTTTATTTATAGCTTCGTCAAATTTTTCTTCTTTACTGAGATTAATGGCAGAATTAAAAATTTTTATCCAGCAGGATTTTGCTTTGAGTTTAACATCTTTTTCCCATGCTTCGAATTTTTTTAATTTTCCGCCTTTTTTAAATCTGTATTCCGGATTTTGCATTGCCGCATAAGTTTTATTATAGAAATCTCTGGCTTTTAAATAATATTTTTCCGGTTCGCTGTTTTCGCCGGCTAAAATAAAATTCATTTCAGCCATGTAATAAAGAGCAATAAGGTTGTCCGGCTGGACTTTCAAAGCTTCATTGATAAGCGGAACCATTTTTTCCCAGTTTTGCTGACCGTAATACATTTTGGCGCTGCGCATTTGCTTTTTGATTTTACGATCTGTCTTTTGTTCTGATTTTAAGACGATTTTTGCATTTAATGCGGTAAACGCAAACATTAACATCAATATTAAGGTAAGAATTTTTTTTAAATTCATGAATCCTCCGATTTTTTATGTTTTTAATTAAAATCTTAATTTGCCGTTAAAATTTTTTATTCCTGTATTGCGTCAAGTCATTTAGTTTGCAAAGTATTTATTTTCTTTGTTTTCAGTATGATTAATAAAGGTATTTTAATTTTATTTTTTTGCTTTTATAGCTTTTTTCCGATTTTCAGTCCTAATTTTTTTTGATAAACGATAAAGCATTTGACAGGATTAGACATCTCTAACATTCGGACATCGATTTTAGGATAATTTGTCTTTCCGAGAATTTTTCGGATGATTTTTTTGCTTTAAAAAGTTAGTCTCATAAAACAAGATTATTCGTTTCTGTTGATCTGACATTGATTTAAAATAAAATAAAAATCGGTAAGAATAAATTTTGATTACAGTTTCTTATCGGTTTTGAAAGGAGATAATACAATGAAAAACAAAATTGCGATTTTCACGGCAATTTTTATGATGATCGTCGGTTCGATATTTGCCGATCTTTTATCCGAAGATTTTACCGACGGTATTCCGGAAACTTGGACTGTTGTCAATTTGGACGGAGACGATAAAATGTTTTTTAGTCCCGGACAATACTCCATTAACGGCGACGATAAGAAACATGCTTCTGCCATGGGTTGTTCTGATGATTATTTGATAACGCCCGCTCTATCCGTAACGGCTGATAACTCCGAACTTAATTTTAAGGCGGCGATAGAAAGCATTAATTACCCTTACGGTTTTGAAGTTATGATTTCGTCAACCGGAAATGAGATTGAGGATTTTACCGTAATCCCGGATCAAATTTATGAAAATTACGATATTGTGTCTTGGGATAACGGAGAGCATTCGGTTGACCTTTCGGCTTACGAAGGAAGCAACGTTTATGTTGCGTTTCATGTAACTTCCGCAGGCGCCTCAAATTGGAATTTTGCTTTTGACGATATTTCAGGTCCTGAAATTTATTTTGCCGATTATGATTTTAAATTAACCGAATTATCGGAAGATAAAATTATTCCGGGAGGAAGTTGGGATGTTTATCTTACAAAAATAGAAAATAAAGGTTTGGTTGAAGATACTTATAATTTCTCGTCAGTCAGCTCTTCCGGTTGGACGACAAGCATTTGGAAAGCGGATCAGTCCGAAGAAATTTCGTCTGTTTCTTTGTCTCCGGGAGAAGAAGATTCTGTGATCGTAAAAATAGAGGTTCCGGCTGAAGGCGTAATTGACGGATATACAGACGAATTAACTTTAAATGTAACATCAGCCGGAGATGCAAGTTTGACAAAATCAGCCGATTACGTTACAACCGTTATTATGCCGATAACAAATCTTCCTTACGAAGAAAACTTCGATTCTCTTGAAGAAGGTCTTCCTTTCGGCTGGCGTCAGGACATTAATCCGGGAAGCACGGGCTGGATATTAAAAAGCAACAATATCTATACGAATTATGCATATTCACCGGAAAAATGTCTTTATATTTGGGACGGATTCAGTTCCGAAATTGATAACAAACTCTTCATCAGTCCCGTTGCTTTAGAAGCCGGAACGGCATATAAATTTTCCGCAATGATGAAAAATAACAGCGGCGTTGACGGTGTTTCTTTGCAAATGGGATACGGAACTGAAGCAAATTACGAAACAATGACGGTTTTAGCGGATATCGATCAATATGAAGGCATCGAATACAATCGGGTTGCCGCCTTTGTAACACCTGAAGAATCCGGTAATTACGTATTTTTCATAAGACTTGTTTCCAACACGGGAACTTGGTTTGTAATTGATGATCTGATTGTAGAGGAAGCTTTCCCCAACGATTTAAAAGTCATTGATTTGAGTTACGAAGAAAATGTTTATTTTGAAGGAAATCCGATTATGCTGCATGCCGAAATTTACAATAACGGCGGAGAGGTTCAAAGTAATTCGGTTATTTCTTTTAAATACGAAGAAAATGTTATCGGAACTGCGACAATTCCGGAAATTTCCCCCGGAGCAACGGAAACGGTTGATTTTGAATGGACGGCAGTTCCGGGCTTGTCGGGAAATTTGACCGCTTCCGTCCCAAACGACGACAATAATTCCAATAATTCGGCATCCGTTTCAATCGATGTTTATCAAAACGGTTGGCTTGCCGAAAGCTTTGAAAATGAATTTCCTCCTTTGGAGTGGTCAAATATTTTGATCGAAAACAACGTGTGGGAAAAATACTACAACACCGATTCTCCGCAGGGAGAAAATTGTGCGGCATTAAAGGCCGTTTATGAATACGGCAGTTATAATCCCGGAAAAGCAAGACTTGTAACACCCAAATTAATCATAAATTCAGAATCTGAAATTTCTTTTTATGCCGCTCATTTCGATTCCACCGATTATCTCAAATTGGAATATTCCGAAGATAAAGAAAATTTTACGGAAATTCAGGAAATAATGCTTACCGAAAACATGCAAAAATATACCGTCTCCTTAGCCGACTTACCGGAAGGAAATTATTATCTGGCTTTCAACGGAGAGACGGGAACCGGTTGGAATTGGGAGATTATGCTCGACATGGTAACCGGACCGCAAATTTATCTTTCCGAAAATGCCGTCTTTGAACTTACCCCGGATATTCAAGACCTTAATTTCGGCTCTCAGGATTTGGATGCAGAGCCTCAAATACAGGATTTTATTGTCCGCAATGCCGGAAGTTCTTCCATGGAAATAAACGAATCAGATCTTGTTTTAAGCGGAGAAAATTCCGATCAATTCAGTTTGGTATTTGATGAAAATCAAACTTTCCCCGTATCCCTGAACTGCAACGAAACACTGAACTTTTCGGTTAAATTTATTCCGACTTCTTTGGGCATAAAAAATGCTTTGCTGACTATTGAAGACAATATCGGAAGAAGTTCTCATGCCGTAGATTTAAACGGTTTGGCAACTCCCGCCTATCCCTCACTTTTGAGTCCGGCGAACGATTCCATAAACGTCCCCGTCAATCAGACGCTTACTTGGCTTAACGGAGCGGAAACCGAATTTATAGACCTTTATCTTGATACGGTAAATCCTCCTTTAACTAAAGTTTTGGACAGAGTTTCGCCTGTTGAAGCGTTTGAGACCGAACTTCAAAATGCGACTTCTTATTATTGGAAAGTCGTAAACTACGCCACCGTCGAAGACTCCGAATACACAAGAGAATCTCAAACAGGAAATTTTGAAACCGCTCTTTCGGAAAATATATTGCAGATAGGAAACGGAAATCTTACGGATAAAGATCTCCCCATGGCTCCTTATTACATATTCTCATATTCACAAAGTATTTATCTTCAATCAGAAATTAATCAAAGCAATAAATTGATTGAAAAAATATACTATCATTTCAACGGTGAACATGATTTTTCAGATGAAATAACCGTCTATATGGGACACACCGAAAAAACTGAATTTACTTCCGAAAACGATTGGATTCCGGGAAGTATGATGACTCAGGTTTATTCCGGAACTTTTCCGCTTCAGGCAAATGACGGGTGGTATGAAATTGACTTAGATCAGCCTTTTGTCTATAATAATATTGACAATCTGGTCATTGCTTTTGATGAGAATACCGAAAGTTATCATTATTCAAGCGATGATTTTTATTGCACTTCGGTTGAAAACAATCGTTCCATACACTATAAAAGCGACAGTTATAACGTAAATCCGGAAATACCGGACATGCCGGAAGTTCCCGGAATACCTTCTCAATTTATTCCCAATATAAGATTGCAATGTTTGGACCTTACTTCCAATCCCGCATTTAATGTTGACCCTGCAACCGTTTATTTCAATTCGGTTGAACTTGGAGAAACCGAAAACCGCACCGTAACAATAAGTAACGTCGGCGGCGGATCGCTTGTCATAAACAATATACTGCTGGTAAACGACGAAGAAAATTCATTTTCTTTTACCCCCGAATTCAGCGAATCGATTACGATTCCGGCGAATGAGTCATTTGAAATAACAATGTCCTTTTTTCCTCAAACACTCGGGGAAAAAGTTGCTCAATTAACAATTATCGATAATCTCGACCGTTCGGAACACATTGTGGAAATATCCGGTTCGGGAACGGAAGAAACTCCGGCTCCGACTTCTTTAACGGCAACGATTGAAAATAACAATAATGTAAATTTAAGCTGGACGGCACCTGCTTTAAATGCTTCCGTTACTCGGACAAGAAATGTAAGAAACCAAGCGGAACGCTTATTACAAGGATATAATATTTATCGAAATACAGTAAAAATTAACGATATTCCCATTACCGAAACCGATTTCCTTGATCAAAGTTTGGCACAGGGAAATTATGTTTATGCCGTTAAAGCGGTTTATGTTTCGGGAGAATCGGAGGAATCCAATACCGCTTCGGTTGAAATTATAATTGATCAAATTAATCCGCCGGTCGGTCTTTCCGCCGAGGTTACGGAATATGATGTTACTCTTTCTTGGCAGGAGCCTCGAGTTGAAAAGGATTTTATTTTGCGAAATGAAAGAAATATTGCCCGAAAATTTGAAGATCGAGACTTTGTCGGTTATAAGGTTTATCGCAATAATATTCTTTTAAATCCGTTTGATTTCGTTACTGAACTTTATTACGAAGACAATAATGTTGATCCCGGAATTTACGAATACTATGTGATCGCCGTGTTTAGTTCCGGATCATCTGATCCGTCTGAATTGTTGAATGTGGAAGTTGATGCTCTTATTCCTCCGGATAATCTTACCGGTTATGTTGAAAATAATCAAGACGTAAATTTAACTTGGGAATATTCCGAAAGTCGGGCTTTAATAAAATTTGAGGTTTGGAGAGATAATGAGAAAATAGCTGAAACAAATCCCGGAGAAACAAATTATTCGGATACGCCCGAGGAAGAAGGAACTCTCGTTTATTTTGTGAAAGCGATTTATCCGAACGGCGAATCTGAGCCTTCAAACGAATGTGAAGTTTTGATTTCTTCCGCAGAAGAAAATCCGGTTTATGCAACTGAATTAAAGGGAAACAGTCCCAATCCTTTCAATCCGGAAACAGTTATTTCCTTTACTCTCGGCAGGGATGATGTTGCAAATGCTTGTCTTGAAATATTCAATTCAAAAGGTCAAAAAATCAGATCTTATCTTTCCGACACAATGCAGGCAGGAGAAAATAAGCTTGTTTGGAAAGGTTGCGATGAAACAGGAAATAAGGTCTCGTCAGGAGTTTATTTCTATCTTCTTAAAGCCGGAGAAACAATAGAATCTGGAAAAATGCTTCTCCTCAAATAAAATATATTCAAAATGCCGTCTCTTTGCTTTTTTAAGGAGACGGCTGTTTTTTTTATTAAAAATACAAATGAAAAATGTTATTATCTTTACTTTGAAATAAGATATAACAGGAATAAAAAGGAGACAAAATGAAAAGAAAATGTCTTATAATAATTCTTTTGGCAATGATTGCCGGAATTTTAAATGCGCGCATGATTGAAGATTTTCCGTATGAAGAAAATTTTGATACGGTTTCTGTTCCCGATTTGCCGGAAGGTTGGATCGCTGTAATAAATTGCGATTCTTCTTCCATTGCGACAATTGAGACGAAGGTTCGTTCAAATGCGCCGTCGGCTCCAAATGCAGTTATGATGAAAAACGGAATGGATCATGACGGAGATCTTATTTTGATAAGTCCCGAATTCAACTCTTTGAACAATAAGAAAATTTTGTTCAGCGCCGACGGAAGTCATACCGATCCCGTTCATCTTCTGGTCGGAGTTATGACTGTTCCCGAAGATCCGGGAAGTTTTCGACAAATTCAATCTATACTTTTAGACGGTTCTTTTGCCGATTATTCCGTTGTTTTGGAGAATATTTCCGAAGATGAACGCTATGTTGCTTTTTCTTACGGTTGGGATTTTGCTTATAAAAGAATTTATTTTGACAGTTTCAGAGCTGAAAATTTACCGACCGGAGCTTCGGTTTCTTTGGATAAAGAGGAAATAAATTTCGGACAGGTTTCCAATAACGGCATTTTTACGGAATCGATAAAAATAAAAAATGTCGGAATTGACGAATTGAATTTTACGTTGGATTTTTCATCAGACAGATTAAGCTCTTCTCCGGAAGGAGATATCAGTTTGGCAGTAAACGATTCCGTAATTGCGGATATTATGTTTAATCCGAATGAAGAAGGAGATTTTTCTGAATCATTAATTATAACAAGCAATGACCCGGAAAATTCTGAAATTATTGTTCCTGTTGTTGCGGAAGTATCGGCTGAATTACCGGAAAATATTATACAGATAGGAAACGGAACAGAAGATTGGCGACATATCCCTATGGCTGCATATTGGAAATATTCATACAGCCAAACAATTTATCTCCGGGAGGAACTGGGATCGGAAGAAATGCTGATAACTTCTGTCGGATTTAAATACAACGGAAACAATGCTTGGACTGATCAATGCGAAATTTATTTTGCTTACACGGATGCTGATTATTTTGTCTCCGGAGAATGGATTGATCCGGAAGAATTTACCATGGTTTATTCCGGTGAAATAAATGTTGAAGCTTCCGAAGGCTGGGTTGAATTTGAATTGGAAAACCCGTTTTTTTATGACGGAATTCATAATCTTGTCGCAGCTTTTCATGACGGAAGCGATGTCTCGGGAGCTCATGGTCAGGATGATCAATTTTATGCTTCTCCTTCCGATAATTACAGATGTCTGTTAATGCGTCAGGATTACAGCGATGTTTATCCGGATCTTTCAACGGCTTTTCAAATTCCCGCTTTTGCCAATATCAGATTTCATACCGAACCTGTTACGGTTTCTCCCGAAATAAGTTTCAGCGAAGATTTTATTGATTTTGAGGAGATAAGTTTAGGCGACAGCGATACTCTTGCCTTATCTTTCGAAAACATCGGGGAATCAGATTTGATTATCAGTTCCGTATATTTTGAAAATAATGCCGACTCTGTATTTTCCTGTTCTTTCGACGGATCACAAATTATTTTGGAATCGGGAGAATCTTATTCGCTTAATGTCATTGTAAACGGAATCGATACAGGTAATTATAATTCTGATCTTGTTTTTATGACCAATACCGAAGAATCTGAAAAACGAATTCCCGTACAAGCGGAGATTATTGATTATACCATCCGGGAATTTCCTTACGAATACGGTTTTGAAAACGGAATACTAGGAAATCCGGGTTGGAAAAATTTGAATAATCTTTGGGAGACGGGATCTGAAGCAAACAACGGAATTTATTGCGCGAGAATATCTTACAAACATGATGAAAGTGATGCCGTTCTTACTATGCCTGCAATTGAATTGCCCGATAACCCGGAATTTTCTTTTTATTGGAAAGATGATGATATTCAAACTGAAAACAGAACAGTCGAACATGATACCACATATTTTGAAATTTCCGTTGCAGGAAGCGACGAATGGAACGTTTTGGCTTTTTTAAGCAGTGAAGATAATGAGGACTTTTATCGCCCGGAGGTTATTGATTTATCTGAATACGGCAATCAAACCGTTTCTGTTCGCTGGCGAGATGTTACGGACGGATCTTACCATGCTTTCGGAGCCGGAGTTGATGATATTTTGATCAGAAATATTTTGAGTTCTCCCGAAATTTTCATAACTCCCGAGTTCCTTAATTATGAATTGACGACAGGAGAATTTATCTTTGATAATTTGACGGTTGCCAATGTCGGTACAGGAGTTTTAACATGGGAAGGAGAAATTATTTCCGATAACCCCGAGTTATTTACTCTTTACTCCGATTCGGGAGAAATTCTCGTCGGGGAAGAAGAAACTGTTGCTTTAAAGATTTCGGCGGAAGAAGCGGCAAGCGGAGATTATGAGGCAATACTTAAAATAACCTCAAATGCGGAAGAACACCCCGAAGTTGAAATTTCTCTTTCTCTTACGGTTATTCCTCTTAGCGATAATGATAATCAAGCGGAATACGTTACGGAGTTGATCGGTAATTATCCCAATCCTTTTAATCCTGAAACAAGGATAAATTATTCTTTGCAAAAATCTGATGATGTAATTGTATATATTTACAATTCAAAAGGTCAATTGGTAAAAAAATTGGTTGATGAACATCAAAAATCAGGTAAATACGAGGTTTGTTGGACAGGTAAAGACGAAAACGAAAAACAAGTTTCAAGCGGAATATATTTCTGTAAAATGCAGACTTCTTCTTATCATAAAATAAATAAAATGGTATTGATGAAGTAAAATCTTATCTTTGTTTAAAGCATCTGCAATACGACAAATTTCCTGCTTCTTATAAAACCGAAAGAAAAAGGAAGGCTGTCCAAAAAGGGCAGCCTCTTTTTATGCTGTTATCTTTAATAATTCAAAATTTTCGTTTTGATATTTATAGAAAAATATTTTTTTGAGAATAGATTTAAAAAAGGTAAATATTTTCGCGATTTTGCATCCTTGTTTTTGCATTTTTCCCAAAAAATAAGTAAAAGACAATCCTTTAGCTGTCATTTTTCTAAAATTATGTCCAATAGCCGTCAAAATAACTTCCATTTCTGCTTTTTCTATCTCTATAAAGATAAATCTGTTAAATTTATTATTACTTTTTAACTGCCCCGATACAGCCTCCGGCTCTATAGGTCTATTGCTTCTATGTTCTAACCCTCTGGGACTCGTAAGCAATTCTTTTGCTTGTTTTTTAGCGAGAGTTTTTAATTTTTTATTTATTTCTGATAATTTATCTTTAAGCTTCTTATAATCAATTGATTTTGTTAATTCTTCTTTTGTTTTCTCGTTATTATCTGCTGCATACTGCTTTCTGTATCTGATAAAATATTTTTGATTTTTGTTTCCGGTTTTTCTTTATATTTTCAACCTAACCTCGACAAACAAAAGTATATTAGTTAGATTTTGCCTCTGTTTTTGCGCCATCTGCATACTGAACATCAAGGCTTACATATCCCATTTCCTGTAACATTTTACTGTTTCTGCAAATAAATTTTGAATACTTTCTTTTAAAGTTTTACCTCTAAAATTATTTATTGTCCTGAAATTTGGTGCAGAATTACCTGAAAGATACATAAAATAAATATTTTCCTTTAAGGCTTGTTCTATTTTTCTGCAAGAATAAATATTTGATAAATAACTATAGTATATAATACTTTAAGTATTATTCTAAATATAAAAAAAAGGCTGTCCTGGATTTTTCGGACAGCCTTTTTATTTATTCGGAAAGAGATTGCTCAATTTTCAAATCAAGCAAAATCTTTCGTTATCGTTTATTTCAACATTAACGCTTTTTTCATGCTTCGATAGTTATCGGTTGTCATTCTTATGAAATAAACGCCTGATGCCGATTTTTCGCCGTTATCTGTAAGTCCGTTCCATTCAACTGAATGTGAACCTGCCGACATTATTTCATTTTTCAGCGTTTTAACAAGCTGACCTTTCACATTATATATATCGATTTTGACTTTACAATCTTTTCCTAAATCAAAACGAACGTAAGTATTCGGATTGAACGGATTAGGACTGTTTTGAAGAAGTTGAGTTACCTTCGGAGCATTAACGTTATCATTTTCCGTAACGGTGGAAATAACAGTCCATTGCTGTTCCAAGGTATTGTCTTCATCGGAAATTTCAACTTTAATCGTAAAAGTTCCGGCTGAGTCAAAATTGTAAGTCATTGATGAGGCATTGATATTTTGATTCTCATCATTTATTGTCCATACATAATCAAGATCACTGTCAATATCCGTAACATCAACTTCAAATACAAATTCGGTTGTATCCGAAATTTCGATAGATGTTTCTTCCGGGCTGAAAGAATTCATGACCGGAGCGTCGTTTATCGGATTGACGACAACTTGAACAGCAACGGTAAGCTGAGCTCGGTAATCAGCTCTTCTGGTTCTCAGAATATCAGCATTATTATCGTCTGCCGTAATGCTTATCTGAGACGTTCCGAACCAGTTTTCGATCGAGTTAATCGTTAAAATGCTTCCGTCAATTGAAATATCTGTTTCAGTATCGTCAAACTCAACTGAATAAGTCAACTCATCGCCTTCAGGATCGGCAAAAGCATCGTTAAGATCTATTGAGTAAATCTCAAAATCTTCATCAACGTTAATTTCCGGTATTTCAGCAACAAGATAAGGAGCATCATTTACAGGATAAACAGTAATGAATAAGGTATCGGAGACTTCGTTGCGATATCCGCTTCTTTCGGAAGCGAATAAGGTATTCCTGTTATCGCTTGCCGTAACAACTATACTTGCGGTTCCGAACCAGTTTTCAACTGAACTTATTGTCATCATGCTTTCTTCAATTTCAGCATTTATCTCTTCATCGTTGAAAGCAACCGAATAAGTTAATTCATCGCCGTCGGGATCGGCAAAGAAATTTTCAAGATTTATGGCATAAGACGGGAAGTCTTCATTAACGTCAATTTCCGGTATTTCTGCTAAAATATAAGGTGAATCATTTACCGGAGTAATATTTATGACAATATCATCTGACGCAATTGCCCGTGCAGAGTTTTGACGAGAGTTTCTCAGTCTTCCTGCCTGATCGTTAACGGTAAAGGTTAATGTTTCTGAACCGAACCAGTTTTCCGTATCGGAGCCTAAGGTTACGGTTAATCCGTCGAATGTTACGCCTATATTATTGTTTCCGGAAACTGTAAGCAACAAGTTATCGTCAGCATCCGAATCGCTAATATACTGCGAAAAATCAACAGTAATCGTTTCGTCTTCGGCAATATTTATTTCATCCGGAAGCTCAATTTCAGGAGCATCATTTACGTTTTCTACTTCAATAATGAATTCTTGAGTTACGGGAGCAGTTCCTTCGGCATCAATTACCGAAATAACAACAGGATTTTCTCCTACATTTTCGTTAAGAGGAGTTCCTGAAATTACTGCATATCCGTTTCCGTTATCCGTAAAAGTTAACCATTCCGGAAGTGTCGGAGCGCTTATCGTCAAAGCATCTCCGTAAACTAAATCCGCATCGGTTGCAACGATATTATAGATATATTCAACATCCTCGGTTGCGTTTACAACAGCTTCGGATGCAAATACCGGCATATCGTTAACATTGGTCAAGACAACATTAAATGAAGTCATAACAGAATCGCGAACGCTTGATTTTTCGTTTCTTTTGTTACGATTGATACGAGTCATTTCATCGTCTGCTTTAATACCGACAGTTGCAGTTCCGCTCCAGTTTTCAACTGAAGTAAGATAAAGCATATTATCGACTGTTTCGGCATTAATTTCTTCGTCATTTACCGTAACTGTATAGATCAAATTATCTCCGTCAGCATCAAAGAAATGTTCGTTGAGATCAATTTCTATCGGAGAATCGAAATCTTCAACGTTCTCAATATCTTCAAAAGGAATTGCAACAACAGGAGCATCGTTTACGGCAATAAAGGAGACCAAAACAGAATCGCTTGTTTCTGCTTGATTATCGTCTGCCGTAAAGTAAAGCATTTCACTGCCGTTCCAATTTAACGGAGCATTAAATGTTACTTCTAAACCTGAGAAAATAACTTCTATATTCGTATTTCCCGCACAGGTAAGGTTTATTTCATCATTTTCGACATCAACAATATAATCGGCAAAGTTTACCGTATAAGGAGTGTCTTCGTAAGTTGTGATTGAGTCGGGAAGATTAATTTCCGGAGTATCGTTTACAGGTGTAACGGAAACCGTCATTGAATCTCGTACTATTGAGCGACCGTTATTGTCGTTAACGGAAACGGTTATCATTTCATTTCCGAACCAATTTTCTTCAGCCGTAAACAAATATACGAATTTGTTATGACTTCCGAGACCGGAAATATCGTCTTTTTCCATAACGATCCATTCGGAGTTTTCGCTGTTTGTTCCTGCCGAAGCAGTCCAATCAGGATTACCTTGCAGGACATTCGCTTTACGCATAAGGGTATGATCTTTTGTTGCGTTTGAAACACCGGCAACATCCCATCCTTGACCCGGATCAGCTAACCAATCTCCTATTCTGTCAATTACGGTATAATTGTCTTCTGTTCCGGAAACAATGGCGTAACCGTCATCTCCGTTGCTAAGATATTGATGGAATTGATCGGCTTGACCGGTAATTTCAGGAGAAGCATTCGGATGAGCGACAATATAAATGTCTCCCGGTTCAATTTCTGCGCCATCATTAAAGTTAAGCCAATATTCATATTCTCCCGGTACGCTCGGAGTATTGGCGCAACTTGCAAGAGCATAATTGTCCAAGCTTATTGTTGCTTCGGAAGCATTGTATATTTCAAGGAATTTATTATTTCCTGAACCTTCCATGTATTGCGAGAAGAATAAACCTGTACCCGGAGCAGGGGATATATGTTCCGCTGCGATATGATTTGTTCCCTCTATTTCCAAGGTTAATTCATCAAAATCAATATCACTGATATAATTGCCTAAATCTTCTGTTAATGATGAATCTTCATTAAACGTAACGATGTCAGGCAAATCAATTACAGGATCATCATTAACCGGTAAAACGGTAACTTCAATTTCAGCCGAGGCATTTTCCAGACCGTCGCTTACGGTAAAGGTCAAGGTTTCTGTTCCGAACCAGTCTTGGCTTGCTGAGAAGACAACGTTAAATCCGTCAATCGTTGCGAATATATGTTCAGAATTAACAGCCGTCAATGTT
>PDOO01000029.1 GCA_002742885.1 Candidatus Cloacimonadota bacterium | reverse complement strand
TTAAAAACAACATTTAATTATAGATTTTAGCCGAAAAATAAATTAACTGCTCAGCAACGACAAAAGGCTAAAATTCCCTTCCTGAGGAGGGGCGCCGGCTTGCCGGCGGGGTGGTTGAAAAGCAGTCCGGTATTTATTTTAAATACTGTAATCTAACGATGTTTTTCATTCTTTTGCGCCGACAAAAGAATGAAACAAGAAAAACTCCCGACGGTAACACCTGCAGGGACAGCCTGCTGTCTGCCTTTTATCTCCCTCGCCCTCCGGGAGATGGTTGGGGTGCGGGTTTTAAATAAATGCAAAAATTGCAAAAAAACGCATATTTTATATTCCCCGTTTTCTCAAAACGGTTTTCCGACAGCAGGATGAAAAATATTTTTACAAAACACAAACACATAGTTATTATAAAATATTAAACAATATAGGTTATTGAAAATAACTACTTTATCCCCCCCCAACAACACAATTTTATTTTTAATTATTCGCAAAAATACCCTTTATTAATATTTTAATTGACCGATGTTTCCTTTTTCTGCTGATTTGAGTTTTTCAATTTTTGAAATCAGGCAATAAAAATACCGAAAACTTTATTGTCCGGAAAACCCCAAAACCAAAAAAGGAGACATTATGAAAAAGTTTATTTTGCTTGCCGTGTTTATCTTAAGCGCGGTTTCAGCCTTTACCCAAAATTATTTTGAAGAAAAAGATACCTTTGACCGGATTAGCGGATTATCTTATTCTAAGCCGGCTTTTATCGATTTGGATAATGACGGGCTGCTGGATTTGATTATCGGAAACAGTGCCGGCACGTTGCATCATTACGAACAAAATGCCTTAAACTCAACTGAATTTGATTTGGTAACCGCTAACTTCTGCAACATTGATGTCGGATACAGTTCAACTCCCGCTTTTACCGATTTGGACAATGACGGGCTTCTTGATTTGATTATCGGAGAGAATTACGGCAAACTGTATCATTACGAACAAAAAGCCGCAAATTCAACCGAATTTGATTTTGTAACCTATGAGTTCAACAACATTGATGTCGGATACTTGTCTGCTCCCGCTTTTACGGATTTAGACAATGACGGACTTTTGGATTTGATTATCGGAGAGGATGACGACAATCTGAATCATTACGTACAAAATGCCGTAAATTCAAACGAATTTGACTTAGTAAACGAAAACTTCAGCAACATTGATGTCGGATGGAGTTCTGCTCCCGCTTTTACCGATTTGGACAATGACGGAAAGTTGGATTTGATTATCGGAGAATGGGAGGGCAATCTGAATCATTACGAACAAAAAGCCGTAAATTCAACCGAATTTGATTTAGTAACATCTAACTTCAATAACATTGATGTCGGATACTTGTCTGCTCCCGCTTTTACAGATTTGGACAATGACGGAATGTCGGATTTGATTATCGGAAATGAGTACGACAGGCTGTATAATTACGAACAAAATGCCGAAAATTCAATCGAATTTAACTTGGTAAATGAGCATTTAAAAAATATTATCTCAGGCAATTACTTTAAACCTGCAATTACGGATTTGGATAATGACGGAAAACTTGATCTCATTACAGGAGACATTTCAGGCAGCCTGATTCATTTTGAACAAACCGAAGTTAATACCGACGAATTTAAAGTTATCGATACTTACTTCTGCAACATTGATGTCGGATCCTGGTCTGCCCCCGCTTTTACGGATTTAGACAATGACGGACTGCTGGATTTGATTATCGGAGAATGGTCCGGCAAGCTGCATCACTACGAACAAAATGCCGCAAATTCAAACGAATTTGATTTTGTAACCGATGATTTCAACAACATTGATGTCGGACGTCGGTATGCTCCCGCTTCTACCGATTTGGACAATGACGGACTGTTGGATTTGATTATCGGAGAGTATTACGGCAAACTGTATCATTACGAACAAAAAGCCGTAAACTCAACCGAATTTGACTTGGTAACCGAAAACTTCAACAACATTGATATCGGATATTATGCTAAGCCTGTTTTTACCGATTTGGACAATGACGGACTGCTGGATTTGATTATAGGAAATAATTCCAGAAGGTTGCATCATTACGAACAAAATGCCGTAAACTCAACCGAATTTGACTTGGTAACCGATAAATTTAACAACATTGATGTCGGATGGGAAGCTGCTCCGACTTTTACGGATTTGGATAATGACGGGCTGTTGGATTTGATTATCGGAGAGAAGTACGGCATGTCTCATTACGAACAGGTTTCCGGAAATCTTCCGGTTCAGCTTTCTTCTTTCGCGGTAATACAAACCTCGGAGAACTGCGCCGAAATAGAGTGGGTAACGCAAACCGAAAACGATATGAGAGGATATTACGTTTACAGAGGATATTCGGAAGACATTACGGAAAGCATTAAACTGAATCCGGAAATTATCCCGGCTCACAATGCTCCGACAGCGGTAAAATATTCGTATAAAGACGAAACGGTAAACCCGGGAGAAACATATCGGTTCTGGCTTGAATCCGCGGGAAATGACGGAGTCGTTAAAACTTTCGGTCCTCTGACGTTTACCTTGGAAAACCAAGAAGACGTTAATCCGGCGGATATCCCGGATGTTTCTTACTTAAACAGTTCTTACCCCAATCCTTTCAATATTTCCAAAGAAAGAAACGGCGAAGTAAGCATCGGATTCGGCGTAAAAGAAAACGACGAAGCAGACCTTACCGTTTACAATTTGAAAGGACAGCTCGTAGAAGAATTCAAAGGTTACAAACCGGGAAATCATACCGTAAACTGGAACTTGAAAACCGAAAACGGAAAAAAGGCAAAATCAGGCATTTATTTCTATCGCTTGAAAACCAAGACAACAGATATAACGCATAAGATGCTGATCATAAAATAGATCAGGATTCAAAATTCAAATCCCCGGCAAAAGTCGGGGATTTTTTTTATATGTTATGCTAACGCTGTTTTTATAATGTCGGAAGCAGGAAGTTTCTGACCGAGATATTTTACATTTTATTTTTACTTTATATGTTGCAGGAATTAAAAAAGACTAAAATTTCCCTCTTCCAAAATGAGAGAAATTTTTGCAGGCAAAAAAATAGTCAGTTGAGGTTTTAAACAGGAAAATTATTTATTCAAGCTTCTTTTAAAATTAATAAGTTATCAATAAAGAATTATCTTTTTTATCAAATTGAATAACCGTTTCATTGGGGACGCATATAAGAGGGATATTATCAGACCATCCCTGTTTAACGCAATATTTTCCGGGACAGTCTGTTTCTTTAACCCTTGCTTTTCCTGATTTTATTTCTATTACAAAATTTTCATTAATTCTAAAGACACAATCAGAAGAGAGAGGAAGTCTTTTAATTAAAATGCCTTTTTTGAAAACACTCGCATAAGTATTTTTCTCCTCAAAATGCTGTTTGTAAATCATAAAAAAAGAAATTGCGCATAAAACAATAATCAAGATAAAATCAGCAAAGGAAAGTTCTCTGCGGAGAACTGAGAGATGTTTTAACACAAAACCTCTCTATCATCCGAATTATGCCAATATTTTTGAAGTTCCTCAATATGAATATCTAAAGAATCTTTATTTTCTTCCATCGCTTTTTTCCCGTTTAATCCCAATGCAGAGGCTTTTGCGGGATTATTCAGCAAATTTTCCAAATCGTAATATAATTTATCTTTATCAGATACGCAAATTCCTTCATATTGCTTTAAAATACTTACCGTATCTTTACAGGCATAATGGTAATTTCCCATGACGGACGGAACCCCGAAATAAGCTGATTCCAAGGGATTATGACCTCCGAAATCATAAAAACTTCCGCCGATAATATTTATATCGGAAAGAGCGTAAAAATCAGTAAGAACGCCCATTTGATCAACTATTAAAATCCGCTTGCCGGCGCCTTTGCTCAAAAGATCAAAATCATGATCCTTGAAAATAAATTTAACATCGTCAATTCTTTCAAGATGACGAGGGACAATAACAAATTTTAACTCTTCATGTTTTTCGATAAAAGGAAGAATGAGTTTTTCTTCTCCGGGACGAGAACAGCCCCAAACAATGATTTTGTCGTCTTTTGAAAAACCGTATTTTTGTCTTAATTTTTCTCTGTTTTTTTCAGGCATTTCCAAATTAAATTTTAAATTGCCGGCATTTATAACATTTTTTAAACCCAAAGTCTTAAAATGATCGCAGTCAATTTCGGATTGGGCAAGAACTTCTTTTATTTTGGGGAAAATTTTTTTCACGATAAAATTAATTTTTCGGTAAGAGTTAAGCGATTTTTCCGTAAGACGAGCATTGCAAATAACAACAGGGATATTGTTTCGATAAGCCGTATCAATCATTCCGGGCCAAATTTCAGTCTCGGCAATAAGCAGCAACAAGGGATTTTTTGCTCTGACGATTTTTTTTAATCCGGCGATTGAATCAAAAGGGAAAAGCAGGACATCCGTCAGACCTTCTGTTTCGGAAGCGACCTTAAATCCCGTTTCCGTCATTACAGTCATAAAAACAGGAAATCCGCTCTCTTTTATGATTCTGTTTATCAGAGGTTTAACGGCATTTACTTCTCCTACGGAAGCAGCATGAAACCAAATTGACCTGTCCGATTTTTTGTATTTTACAGGGAAACGTCTATCCCATGCTTCCGAATTTTTTTTAACGATAAAAAAAAGCTTCAACAGAGGTAAAATAATTTTTTGAATTAATCCGTACATTTATTTCTCGTTTATTTATTTAATTTATTCTCGAGCAATCTAAAATTGCAACAGCAAAAAGTTTAATGTCTGAAACGGCAAAAACCGTTTTACGGGAAATTTTCAAGAATCATTCAGTCTTTTTTGTCAAATAAAAAAATCCCGTGACGGAACCGATCAGGTTATCATGCCCTCTCTCGACCATGAACTGTTTGACATTTTTCAGGTTTCAGGTTTTCGTCATTCATCATAAAAAAAGGAAAAATAATGAAAACATATTTCAATTGGAGTTCGGGAAAAGACGCTTCTTTGGCTCTGGAATTTTTACAAAACGACAATAACATTAAAGTTGAAAAATTAATAACAGCCGCAAATAAAATTTATAAAAGGGTCTCCATGCACGGCGTAAGAGTTGAATTAGCCGAAAAACAAAGTCAAGCAATCGGAATACCTTTAGAAATAATTGAATTGCCGGAAAATCCGACAATGGAAGAATACGAAAAAATATTTCTCTCCAAATTGAACCGATACAAAAAAGACGGATTCGAAAGATGCGTTTTCGGAGATATTTTTCTGAAAGATTTAAGAGCATACCGGGAAAAACAATTGGAAAAAGTCGGCATAAAAGCAATTTTTCCTTTATGGGGAAAAGATACCTCGGAACTGATGAGAGAATTTATTAAATCCGGATTTAAAGCTATTGTCGTGTGTATCGATGCTTCAAAATTGGATAAATCATTTTTGGGAAGAGAAATAAACGAAAGCTTTATTGCAGATTTGCCGAATAATGTTGATTTATGCGGAGAAAACGGAGAATTTCACACTTTTTGCTATGACGGTCCGATTTTTAAATATCCCGTTTTATTCAAAAAAGGTGAAGCAACTTTCAGGAAATACGAAATTAAAAATAATGATCCTTCTCTTTCCGAGGACAAAAAATCTTTCGGATTTTGGTTTCTGGATTTGCTTCCGATTCCGAACATAAAAAATAAAAAATCCCCCCGACAAATGCCGGAGGGATAATTTCGCTTACAGCAATTTCTTTTTGGCGTCGTCGCAAATTTGTTGAGATTTAGCGGATGATTCGCTTTCCGCATATACTCTGATTACGGGTTCCGTACCCGATTTTCGGATATGAAGCCACCACTTATCGCCGAGAACTTTAATGCCGTCGGTATAATCTAAATCGTAATCGGCAAAAACGGAAGGAACTTTTTTCATTATCTCATCCAATTTTTCAGGATCGGTTTTAATTTTGTCTTTGGCAAAAAAGTATCGGGGAATTTCGGCAACTATTTTACTGAGAGGCATATTTTTTTCGGTCAACAAGCCCAAAATCAACGCCATTCCGGCGGGAGCGTCTCTGGTATAGTGAACTTCCGGGCAGATAATTCCGCCGTTTCCTTCTCCGCCGACCGGACTTTTTATTTCCAACATTTTTTTACCGACATTTATTTCCCCCACTCCGGTGCGATGAACTTTAACGCCGTATTTTTCGGCAATATCATCCGAAGCCATCGAGCTTGATAAATTGGTAACCGCATCGCCGGGATTTTTTGCCAAAACAAATTCCTCTGCCAGCAAAAGGGAAAATTCTTCTCCGACAAACATACCGTTTTCATCCACAATCGCCAAACGATCAACATCAGGATCGGTTACAAATCCGATATCCGCTTTTTGCTTTTTTACTTCTTCGATAATCTGTTGAAGATTCTTTTCCAGAGGTTCCGGATTATGAGCAAAATCACCTGTCGGCTCGCCGTTTATATGGATAACTTCACAACCGAAATCTTCCAAAAGTTTTTGCGAAATTTCACAACCGGCTCCGTTTACGGAATCCAAAACAACTTTAAATTTTTTTGCTCTGATTTTATCAATATCGATATACGAAATATTACGTATTTTTTCCAGATGCCTTTCAGTTGCGTCCGGATCGAAAGTTAAAGCGCCCTGCGCGTCCCAAGCAGCAAACTCCGGAGCGGTTTTAACCTTTTCCAACATCTCCGCAGCTTTTTCGGGAAACAAAAACATACCGTTTTCATCTGCAAATTTCATGGCATTCCATTCTGCCGGATTATGAGAAGCCGTAACAGATATTCCGCCGGCAGCATCCGATTCTTCCACAGCCAAAAGAACGGTAGGGGTTGAAACAACTCCGATATCAACAACATCGCAACCTGCGGCAAGCAAACCGGAAACAACAGCATGAAACATAGCCGGACCGGTTTTGCGCGAATCTCTTCCCACAACTATTTTACCTCTTTTTTGCAAAATTCCGAATGAGGCGGCATATTGCATGGCAATTTGAGGAGTTAAAGCAAATCCGAAAATTCCTCTCACTCCGGAGACGCTTTCCATCAATTTATAACGGATGTCGTTACTCTCGGATTTAATCATTTTAATTCTCCGAAATGAACTTTTCCTTCTATAATTACGGTTTCAATTTTTGATCTGAAATCGAAAGGTTCTCCGTCAAACACATTAAGATCGGCATCTTTACCTGCCTCAACGGAACCTAAACGATGGGACAAGCCCAATAATTCTGCCGGAACTTCCGTAACGGCTTTCAAAGCAGCGCATTCGCTTAATCCGTGACGAATGAACAATCTTACGTCGTCAAACAAAGAACCTATTCTCTGAACGGGCGCATCTGTCATCAAGGCAAATTTAACGCCTGCTTCCTCCATAATACGGGGAGCTTCCAAAGACATGTGTCTGAGTTCAACTTTCGACTTGGTTCCGTTGTAAGGTCCGAGAACGGCGGGAATTCCTTTTTTTGCCAAATAATCGGCGATTTTATAACCTTCCGTACAATGCTCGATAACAATTTTAAGTCCGAATTCTTCGGCAATTCTGACAGCGGTTTGAATATCGTCCATCCGGTGAGCATGAGCGCGAAGAGGTATTTTTTTCTCCAAAACCGGAAGATAACATTCTTTGACAAAATCTTTTTCGAAAGGCTGCTTTTCTTTTCCTTCTTCAGCCGGTTTGGCAAGTTCAAATTCTTTTTTGGTTTTATAATTAAAAGCATTATGCAATTCACGGCGCAATACGCTTGCCACTCCCATTCTGGTGGTCGGCATTTTCTTTTGAGATCCGTGAACGTTTTTGGGATTTTCTCCGAAAGCGCATTTTAAACCGACATAATCGGTAATCATCATTTCTTCCAAAATATTCGATTTGGGTTTCACTACAGCCATTTGTCCGCAAACAACGTTAGCGCTTCCGGGCGTAATGCAGAGAGCGGTAACACCGTGCGCCAAAGCGTCGGCAAAAGCTTCGTCATCGGTATAAATTCCGTCTGCCGATTTTACGTGAGGGGTTACGGGATCACACCATTCGTTGCCGTCCGCTCCCGGTTCTCCGGTTCCTTCGTTATAGACTCCCACGTGGCAATGAGCGTCAATAAATCCGGGAGTTATGTATTTTCCCGACATATCGTAAACAGGGATATTTTCGGGAATTTCAACATTTTCTCCGATTTCTTTAATCTTTCCCTCTTCGATTATAACAACCTGATTTTCCTGATAACCTCTTACAATCGTATAAACATTGGCATTTTTTAAAGCGTACATAAATCACTCCTTTTTATCTGATTTTTTCTAATTTTCCGTTTTTCATTTCATAATGCGACTTGCATCTGTCGGCAATATCGGGATCATGCGTAACAATGACGAAAGCCTGATTTTCCGTTTTGTTAAGTTCAATTATCAAATCCATTATTTCCCTGCTGTGAACGGGGTCAAGATTTCCAGTCGGTTCATCCGCAAAAACAATTGCCGGCTTATTTATCAAAGCTCTGGCAATGGCTGTTCTTTGCTGTTCTCCTCCGCTCAATTGATTGGGATAATGATCTTTACGATGTTCCAAACGAAATTTTTTTAACAGCTCAAGAGCATATTCAAGACTTTTTTTTCTTTTTCCCGTCTTAATAAAGTAAGGTACGGAAACATTTTCCAAAGCCGTAAAATCTTCAAGCAAATAATGAAACTGAAAAATAAACCCGAACTTTTTATTTCTGAATTTCGATATATTTTTTCCTCTGCTGTCTATTTTTTCGTTTTTAAAAAATATTTCTCCGTCATCCGGAGCATCAAGCATCCCCAAAATATGAAGAAGAGTACTCTTGCCGCATCCCGACTCTCCGGTTACGGCAATAAGATCATTCTCTTTTACACATAAAGAAGTACCTTGCAAAACCAAAATATTTTCAGATATTTCGTTGTAAGATTTAACAATATTTTTTGCTTCCAAAAGCATATTTGAACCTCGTTAAAAAAATACGGTAAATAATTTAAAGATTCCGTTAAACGGTTTCAGAGAAAATTAATTCCTTATAATATCGGTTATATTCATTTTATGAATGCGTTTAAGAGGAATTAAAGCGGCAACGATTACAATAACCAATGCCGGAACAAAAACCGAAACCCACGCAATAAATCCGTATTCAAAAGAAATTTTTTCAATAAAATAAACGTCGCCGTCCAAAGTAAACAAATTCTGCGATGCTATAAAATTACCGAAAACAACACCGAAAATCTGCCCGATTAAAACGGCAATTATACTTCCGGAAACCAGTCTTAAAAGAAAAATTTTCTCCAAAGCCGCATTCGTAAGACCGAAAGTTTTCAGAATACCGATATCTTCCTTATGTTCCAAAATATCGGTGGTTATAGAACTTATTAAATTAAAAGACGATATAATCAAAAGAATGCTTAAAATACCGGTTAAAATCCATTTTTGCAATGACAGAAGGCTGAAAAGATTTCCGTTAAAATAAATCCAGGAATTAATTTGATAAGACTCGGGCAACTCATTTTCCCAATCCCAAGCAAGTTTGTCGGCACTGTCTATAAATTCGTCTTTCAGACTGATTTCAAAAAGAGAATATTCTTCTTTTCCCGTAAATTCAAAAGCTTTTTGCGCATTGATGAAAACGTAACCCGAATCATACTCTTCCATTCCCGAATTATAAAGCCCGACAATCTTAAGATCAAGTTTTTCCTGTTTCAGACCGGTAAAAGTAAACTTAGATTTGGCAGGACTGACAACCGTAAATTCATCGCCTGTTTCAAGATTGAGATCTTCCGCCAATTTATCTCCGACAACAGCATCGTTTTCATTCGCAAGTTTCGGGCTGCCCTCAGTTACGTATTCTTTGTATTTGACCGGCAATTTTTCTTTTTCCGATTCTATACCTTTCAAAACTATGTTCTTAAGACGTTTATTTTTAACGATTATTCCCGTTCCGGAAACCGCCGGAGCAAAAGCTTTAATTTCGGGCTTTTTTTTCAAAAATTCGGATAAAAAATCAATATCATCTTGACCCAAATCGTCGGAACCGTTACGGAAAAGGTAAATATGGGAATTGGCGCCGAGAATTACGCTTTTAAGATTTTTCTCATAACCGCTGAAAAGAGAAAAGGAAACAGTCAAAATTATGACCGAAAAAATTATCCCGAAAAATGCAATTATTGATTGCAGTTTAATTTTTCCGGTTTTATTGAATAAAGATTTTTTAACGTAAAAAAGAATAAAAGATTTCATATTACTCGCTCTGTTCACATCCGGGCTGTTGACAAATCACAGCATCTTTTTTTCTGTTGTCCGACAGTCGCTTATAATCGATTTTTTTCGATGAGAACAGGCAACTCAGGATTATTAATCAGCCGTACTGTCAAGTCAAACTTATTCGACGGCGATTATTAAAACCGGGACGGCGGCAAGATAATTACAAAAAATTAAAAGGATGAAGATGAATAAAATTCTCGTCATAAGATTAAGTTCGCTCGGCGACATTGTTCTTACGGAGCCGACATGCCGAAAACTGAAAGACGTATTTCCTGATTCGGAAATAACTTATATTACTAAACCTCTGTATAAAAAAACGGTTGAAAATTTTTCGGGAACGGACAGAGTTATACTCTGGGAAAATAAAGCAAAATTACTTGCATCTCTCAAAAAAGAAAATTTTGATCTTGTGATTGATTTACACGATAAATTTTCATCTTATCTCATAAAATTATTTTCAGGTTCAAAAAAAGTTACTTACGACAAAAAACATTTTCTGCGAAAAATGATGACAAAACACATGACAAACAAGGAAATATATTCTGTTGTTGACCTTTATGCAAGCATATTTGACAAATTGAAAATAAATTACAGTCGCAAATATCCGAAACTGATTCCCGATTCAGAGAGCAAGCAAAAAATCAACGAGATATTCTTGAATTTCGGAATTAACCGGAAAGAAACATTAATCGGAATATTTCCCGGAGCGTCATTCAACACCAAACGTTATCCGATATCGTATCTGATAAAGTTTATCAGCCTTGTTCCCGAAAGCTGGAACTGCCGTTTTATTTTAATGGGTTCCCGAGATGATAAAGCCGCTGCCGTCGAGATTCATAATTCCGTTAATAAAAAGACAGTTGATTTTACAGGACTTTTCAAAATTCACGAACTTATCGGCGTTATGAACGAATTAGACGGATTTATAACCAATGACAGCGGTCCCATGCACATTGCGGCAGCCTTAAACAAACCGCAAATAGCAATTTTTGGATCGACTCACACAAAATTAGGATTTCGTCCTTTGAACGATAACGCAATAATCGTGGAAACGGATACAGATTGTCGTCCATGCCACTTACACGGAAGAGAAGCTTGTCCCAAAGGACATTTTCGCTGCATGACAGAAATCAAACCGGGAAGGTTGTTTAACGAATTTAAAAAATTTTATGAAAAAAATATTTTGGGAGTATAAAAAATGAAAAAATTTGCCGTCATAACTTCAGGAAAAAGCCGAGGCTCAAATTTTGAGGCAATTATGAAAAAAATAAAGGAATCCGGAGCAAAAGCAGACTGCGAGTTTGTCGTAATCACCAAAAAATCGGCTCCGATTAAAGAAAAATGCGAATTTTGGAAAGTTCCGTATAAATTTATATCTGCCCGAAACCTGTCAGAATTTGAAGATAATCTGCTGGAGGAAATCAAAAAAAACAAAATTGATCTTGTTGTTTTAGCAGGGTTTATGAAAAAAATATCCGCAAAATTCATAGAACGGGCAAAAGTTCCTGTTATCAATATTCATCCGGCTTTATTGCCTGCTTACGGCGGAAAAGGCATGTTCGGTTCGGCAGTTCATAAAGCGGTTTTCGAAGCCGGAGAAAAAATTTCGGGAGTTACAGTGCATTACATAAACGAGAATTACGACGAAGGAGCAATTATCAAACAAAAGGAAACAGATATTTCAGATTGTTCTTCAGCGGAAGAAATTGCCGCAAAAGTTTTAAAACTGGAACACTCTGTTTACGGAGAAGTAATCATCGATTTGCTGAAAGAGGATTCTCATCATGAATAAGATTTTACGCTTCATTTTTTTGATCGCAATTTTAATGCTTATCGCATCTTGCTCGGTATGGAGAAATCCGGAAGAGAAAAGAAAGCTTTTTTATAAAAATTTGGATTCATGGAAAAATTTTACCATGAGAGGAGTAGCGGAAGTCAACTACAAATCTTTTGCTTTTCGAAAAGATTTCGTTATCAAATCAGACGGAAAAGTTTTACGAGCCGACCTTATAAGCGGAGGCATGTTCGGAGCATCTCCCTCGCCTTTTGCCTCAGTGTACATTGACAGTCTCATACTTCTGAAACCTCCTTTCGGAATGCCCTTAAAAAAGAAAAAAATAAGAGGTTATAAAAACTTTTCCGAGATATGGAAATTTATAGACCTGAAAGTAAAAGAAAACGAAAATCAGCTATTGGGAAATTTCTATTTTTCAGACAAAGAATCAGAAATATTTTTGACCGATAATTATCAATTAAAAAAGATTGTTCTGAAAGATAAAACAAAAGCGGAATTTGAATATTCAAGCAAAAATATCCCCAAAAACATCACTGTTTATTCCAAAGGAAAAGAATTGTTAAAACTCACGGTTGACGAATTTATTCCGCAGACAAAAAAAATAAAACCTTTCAGAATAAAGCAAATAAAGACTTATTGAAATAAGACTGTTTAAAAATTACCGCAAAATTGCCACTTTGCGACTTTGTCTTTTCTCTTTAACGACTTTCAATAAAATATCGGTATTTTTTATATAATCGGTATTTTCAAAAGGAATAAAATAAACTTTTTCGGGGTCTCTTTTGGCGCTTCCCCGCAAATAATATTTATCGTAATAAGACAGAGTTATTTCGGCAACTCTCAAATAATCTTTTTTTCTCAAAGCTTCCAAAGCTTCCCGGGTTTGCAATCCTCCGAGTCTTTTGCTTATCTTTTTGATACCGGTTTCCAAAGCTTCGTCATCGCCGTTTCCGTATTCTGCGGTAAGGTATTCTGCTCGCTTTTTGCGGGGAATTTCCATAAAATAAAGAACAGCTTCTCTCATTTGACGAAAAAAATCCGCAGGAATATTTACAAAACCCACATTATTGCTTTCGTCTTCCGCCCAAACAGGTTTATCAACATCCATGTTTTTCAATTCGTTAAACAATTTATTCTCAAAATGTTCCGTCGAAGGTTGGGCAGGACATCCCATGGCTCCGAAAACGGAACCTTTATGATTGGCAAGTCCTTCCAAATCAATAACCTGGTGTCCTCGCTTTTTTAATTCATGCAGAATACGAGTTTTTCCGCTTCCCGTAAATCCTCCCGCAATAATGAGATCAAATTTTTGTTTAAATGAAGATAAAACCAAATGACGAAAAGATTTATAGCCTCCTGTAACCAGATGAGGTTCAAAACCCTTGCTTTCGGCATATTCGGAAAAACGATGACTTCTCATTCCGCCTCTCCAGCAGTAAACATTGAATTTTCCGGAAAGAGAAATTTCTTTCAGTTTTCTCTCTATGTTTTTTAGTTTAGGAGTAACGTATTCGTAACCGAGTTTTACTGCTTTTTCTTTGCTTTCGCGCTTGTAAACTGTTCCGATAACGGCTCTTTCTTCATCCGTAAAAATCGGTATATTAACAGCTCCGGGAATATGTCCGGAACGAAACTCTCCGGGCGAACGAACATCGACAACCGGCAATTTATTTTTTATGCAAACTTCCGCTTTTATTTCTTTTATCATAATATTTTTTCAGTTATTCAGTTTTGATTAATCGTCAAGGTCAATGGTTTTCAGACGTTTATTCAAGCCCTGTCTGGTAATCCCCAACAATTTGGCGGCAATGCTTTGGTTTCCCTCCGCTCGTTTCATTGCCTCCTTTATCAGAAGAAGCTGACAATCTTTGAGAGATGGCAGAACGGTTGAAAATTTCACCAAATTTGCTTCAACTTTCATATTCAAATTTGATTTTCCGGTTTTAAAATGATTTTTCAGTTCCAAATTTGTTTTAAAAGTATCCAAAGACATTATATCGCTTTGATTTGCCGCTACAGCATCGTAAATCATTGCTCTCAATTCTCTTATGTTTCCGGGAAATCCGTAAGAGGACAGCATTACAAATAATTCGTAAGGGACCGCAGGTTTCGGTTTATTCATTTGGTCAGCGGCTTCTCCCGTAAAATGCTCAATTAACAAAGGCAAATCGTCTTTTCTTTCGCGCAAAGCAGGAATAGTAACGTTGTGAACGCTGAGTCGATAATATAAATCTCGTCTGAAAGTTCCTTCCAATTGCATTTTATACAGATCTTTATTGGTTGCAACCACAATTTTGGCATTAGAATAACGCGGAACATCGCTTCCTATCGGATAATATTCGTTTTCCTGAAGCACTCTCAAAAGTTTAACTTGAGAAGCAATGCTTAAATCTCCGATTTCATCCAGAAACAAAACTCCGCCCGCAGCCTTTTCGATCAATCCTGCTCGATCTTTAACGGCATCGGTAAAAGCTCCTTTTGTATGTCCGTAAAGAGTATCCGTAAACATTTGATCATCAAGACCGGCAACGTTTACGGTAACGAAATTTCCTTTTAGTCCTGTAAGATCGTAATAAGCCTTGGCAATCATTTCTTTCCCCGTTCCCGTTTCTCCGGAAATCAAAACCGGTTCGGATGAATTTGCAACAGCTTCGAGATATTGAAAAACGGCATGCATTTTGGTATTCTGGGTAATTATATTCTTAAAAATATCCGGATAAGCCGTTTTTTTCAAAAGCATTCGTTGTTTTAATATTTTATTTTCAAGCTTAAGAGCTATAATTTGCAAGGCTCGTTTGACGCTGTTAACCAATTGATTTTTTTCAATCGGCTTCAAAAGGTAATCAAATGCCCCTTCTTTCATACATTCCACAGCCGTTTCAATATCGTCATTACCGGTGATGATAATAACGGGAATACCAGGGTAATCAGCATGAACAAAGGATAAAATTTCCTGACCGGAAACGAAAGGCATGGTTAAATCGGTAAAAATCAAACTTACAGAATCCGTTTCAAGAATTTTTTTTAATTCTCTCGGATCGCTGCAAAGCAGAATATTGTCAAAGCCGGCTTCATTCAGGGTCAAACCGTAACTTGTCAGCAGATGAACTTCATCATCAATCAATAAAATCTTTCCGTTAGGGCACAAATCCATTAAATCTCCTCAATTTCATATACAGGAACGGAAATTTCGACACGCGTTCCCTCATTCGGTTCGGACTTAAAAGATAATTTTCCGCCGTGATCCGCAATAATTTTTGAAGATACCGCCAGTCCGAGACCGGTTCCTCCCTCCGTTCTCTTGGTCGTAAAAAACGGTTCGAGAATTTTTTTCAAAGTTTCTTCATCCATTCCGATTCCTTCATCGGTAATATTGCAAACAACTTTTTCAGCTTTTCTGTCGCAATAAGTAGTTACTTGAATTTTTTGTTTTTTGTTTGTTATCGCCTGACAACTGTTTTCCAGCAAATTTATAATAACCTGTTCCAGTTTTTGAAAGTTTCCTTTTATAAAAGGCAAATCTTTGCCGAGATCGAATTTAAAGTCGGATGTCGAACGTTTTATAAGACTTTCGGTAAGAATTACTGCCGTTTTTACGACTTCATTTATATTTACTTTTTCAAAATAATTTTCGTTCTGTTTTCGGGAATAATCCTTAAGCTCTTTTACAATGGTTTGGATTCTTTTTGATCCTTCGTATATTCCTGTCAATAAACCGGGAACAGAATCTTTGACGGTTGAGTACATCAATCTTTTCCCGATGAAAAAATCTCCTTTTTCTTCCAAATATTCATCCAAAATGGGACGAATGTGTTGCCACATTCCTTCGAGAAGAGGAATATTAAGCATTACAAAATTATTCGGATTGTTTATTTCATGAGCAACGCCGGAAACCAAGATTCCGAGAGAAGCCATTTTATCGGCTTGCATAAGCTGTATTTCCTGCTGTCTTGCGGCTTCTTCGCTTTTTCTGCGTTCCGTTATGTCTTGGCACAATAAAATTATTTTTGTTTGATGACGATCTTCAAAACGATTGGCGCTGACGTGTACGGGAATAATTTTTTTGTCGTTATTCAAAAAATCCGCTTCACAATGCCTTACTTTATTTTCTTCAAGTCCGAATTTAATGTTTTCTTTTAAAAAATCACGATGTTTTTCGGCAATAAACTCATAAATTTGTCGGTTTTGCAAGTCTTGAAAATATTTTTTCCCCAGAATATTAAGTATTTTTTTATTAGCTTCCAAAAAATAGCCGTTTTTATCCAAAATACAAAATCCCGTATCGGTCGCTTCAATAAGAGACTTATATTTTTTTTTGCTTTCCGCAAGTTTTTCCAATGCGCATATTCTCCAGGTGATGTCGTTACCGGAACTGACAATTTCAATAATATTTCCCTCTTCGTCTCGCAATGCCGTATTAGTCCAGTTTATTGTTCTTTTTTTTCCTGACGAGGTAACTACGTTACTTTCGAAATTATTGGGTTTCAAGAAAGGTTTTTCAAATAATTTTATAAAACGTTCGCGTATTTTTTCTCTTTCGTTTTCAGAAACGCAAAGATTAAAATAATCTTTTCCGATGATTTCATTAACTTCATATCCCAGGATATTTGCTCCGCTTTTATTTATATAGGTTATAATTTGTTCTCTGTTGAGGGATATAATAAAAGAACCGGAAATATCCAGATATTTTGACAGTTTATTTTCATTCATAACTAAATCCTTACGGCAAAATCGGATTAATTAACGTCGCTTTCAAAATATTTGACGGTAAAAATCCTTAATGGCAGAAACATCGTTTACAATCGAATTTTTACTTTTATTTTTGCAAAAAAGATGCTTAAAACCCATTTTTTCGGCTTCTTTTATACGCTTTTCCAAATGAGAAACTCTGCGGATACAGCCGTTTAATCCCACTTCGCCGGCTGTTGCGGACAATGCTTTTACGGGACGGTCTTCGTAACCTGAAATAATGGCGGCAAGAACGGCAAGATCAAGAGATGTATCTTTTGACTTAAAACCTCCGGTAACATTCAAAAAAATATCAAATTGGCGTAAATCGGCATCCAAATATTTTTCGGCGACCGCAAGAAGCATGGCAAGACGTTTGGGATCATATCCCACAGATACTCTTTGAGCCGTTCCGTAAACGGATTTTGTAACCAAAGCCTGTATTTCCACTAAAAAAGCTCTGGTTCCGCTGACAAAACAGCCTACGGCGCTTCCCGTACTTTCAGCTCTGTTTTCCACAAATAAACCTGACGGATTAAGAACCTGTTGCAAACCGTTGCCGGTCATCTCGAAAACGGCTATTTCATCAGTTGAGCCGAAACGATTTTTGACAGACCGCAGGATTTTATGCTGTAAACTCGGATCTCCTTCAAAATACAAAACGGTATCAACGAGATGTTCTATCATTTTCGGACCTGCGACATAACCGTCTTTTGTAATGTGTCCGATCAAAAAAAAGGGAGTTTGAGTTGATTTGGCATGTGAAGTGAAGATCGATGCAGATTCTTTCATTTGATTCATGCTTCCGGGCGGACTGTCCAAGTATTGCACACTCATGGATTGGATGGAATCGACCACGACAAAGTCCGGTTTTATCTGATCGCATACGGCAATAACGCGCTCTGCGGAATTGGTATTCAAAAAAATAATGTTATCGGAATGCGCGTTAATTCTTTCAGCCCTGATTTTTATCTGTTGCAGACTTTCTTCTCCGCTCACGTAAAGCACAGATATTTTACTGCTTACTATTTGAGATATTTGCAAAAGCAGAGTTGATTTGCCGATTCCCGGTTCTCCTCCCGTCAGCAATACCATTCCGGGGATAATTCCTCCTCCCAAAACGTTGTCAAACTCAACCATGCCGGTCAAAATTCTTTCTTTATTTTCAAATGATATATCTTTTAATTTAAGAGGCGGGGTTTCTTTAAGTTTTAAAACGGAGCTTTTATTTTTATTTTTTTTAACGGAAACGGTTACTTCCTTAAAAGTATTCCAGTCTCCGCATCCCGGGCATTGACCTGCCCATTTTACGGATTCGTATCCGCATGATTTACAAAAGAAACTCATTGGTTCTCCAGAATAAATTTATTGCGAGGGAATTTTTATGTCTTACGGATTCACGCATGATCCGATATGATTTTCAACAATCTGTAAATCTGTTTATTGCCGCTGTGTTTTTTTGCCCAGAACATACAATGCGCCGACAGTAAACATTTCCTTTAAAATCGGAATTTTACTCAAAAAAAGTTTGCGAGGTTTCCAACCGAATCGTTTCTCAAAACAAGGACGAATAAAGTAATAATCTTTTTTCAAAATTTTATAATTAGTCCGCTTAAAATAATTTTCAATTTTACGGATTGAGATCATATCTCGTTTTACGTCCATATATCCTTCAATCCTCTGATCCGTTTGCTGAGCGGCTTTAAGAAAAATTCTGTAGATAAATTTCGGCAATAAATGGATAAAAGGAAGTCTGCCGATAATTTTTTTTACATTTTGCTGATGTCCGGCATAAGGAGAATATTTCGGAGGATAAGAAAGAAAAAGTTTTCCGTCTTTTTTGAGAAGACGATTCATGTTTTTTAATGCCGTTATTTTATCGGGAATATGCTCGATAACGTCCCTTATAATGATTATGTCCATTTCGGGAAGTTTTTCGACAATTTCGTTTTTACAGATGTCTCCGCAGATAAAATTTATGTTTTTGTCTCGGCAATATTCAATCGAAAAATCGCTTCTGCCTTTTGAAATTTCCACTCCCCAACAATTTGCTTTTTGTTCCGAAAAAAATTTTATGCTTCCGCCTTCTGCCGATCCGGTTTCCAGAATGTTTAAATTTTCATAATCGGAAATATCCAAATACTTTTGCAAAAAATTTTGCGAATACCAATATTGTTCTTCAAAAAATTTTATTCTTCTTCGGGGAAATTCTTTCATTATAACCTGCCGTTCATCCTTGCCTGAGCAAGTTTTAAGATTAACGTTTTTTTGAACTGTTTTTGAATATTGCTTAATCTTGTCAATTTTTTATATTTAAACCGGTTTCCCTGATTTTTTTTATTGAACACAGGCTGTTGCAAGCAGGACATTTTTTTATTTATAATATTTCGGATTAAGATGTTAAATAAAAGATAAAATTCTTTTCTGGACACTAAACCGAAAGATTGGAATCTTACCTGAAATTTATTTTATGAAGGACAGAATGAGAAAAATAACGATTATTTTGAGCTTACTGATTTTTATGATTTCGTGTAAGACAGACAATATAAAAAAATATAAAAATCATCCGGAAACACAAATGAAAAACAAAAACAAGGAAGAGTTTACCGGAACAGAAACAATAACAGATTCTTTGGAAAATGAAATTGCAAAAGCTTACAAAAACGATTTTTACGACTCCGACGGCGACATACCGGAAGAATATTCTTCTCCGAATAACGAAAAATCAATGAAACATCTTGCCGAAAATGAATTTACCGAAGGTCTTTATGTCAGCGCTTTTAAAGTTAAATCAAAAAGTTTCCCGGCTTTGCTGGATTCCGCTTCAGGAGCAGGATTAAATACAGTCGTTTTTGACTTAAAAAATATGGACGGTAATATCTTTTTCGATTTTGACGACAAAAAACTTAAACTGCCTCACAATAAATTATCGATAATAAATATTCCGGAAACGGTTGAAATGCTTCACGAAAAAGGATTTCGAGCAGTCGCCAGAATGGTTATGTTCCATGATATTTATATTGCCGGAGAAGATTCTTCTTTCTGCCCGAGATTAAAAACGGGAAAGCGTTGGGTCGAGTCAAAACGCAAAAAACCGTCTTGGCTTGATTCTTCTCATCCGCTTGTTCAACGAGATTTGCTGGAATTGATTTCTCAGGCGGCAAGTCAAGGAGTTGATGAAATTCAAATGGATTATGTCAGGTTTCCCACTCAGGGAAAAATAAAAGATGCTATTTTTTATTTTCAAACGGAAGATTCATTAAAAATTTTACGCGATTCAACTCATATAAGACGAAAAAAATACGATATCATAAAAGAATTTTGCCGAAAAGCGGAAATTATTTGCGATCGGTATGACGTTGATTTGACAGCAGATGTTTTTGCTATTTCTTCATGGCAAAGAAGGGTTGATGTGGAAAATACAGGACAAAAATTTTCTTTTATGACCAAACATTTGTCAAAAATTCATCCCATGGTTTATTCATCTCATTTTTCGTCAAACTTCGGATACAGGGAAAATGTGGAAAATGAGCCTTACGACATATTGTACAAAGCTGTCTCGCTTACCGATAAAAACTCCGAAAAAGACTGCAAAGTTATACCTTATATCCAGGCAAACAGCTGGAAAGTAAATTATACTCCGGAGTATGTAGCAGCTCAAATTACGGCAATAAAAAACGCAAAAGGTAAAGGTTACCTTTTATGGAATGCTCAAAGCAAGTATTTCAAAACATTGCGTTGGATAAAAAATTGGAAAAAAGCTAATGGATATTTACCGGCTGATTGATGTTTTAAGGTCGGGAAAAGACTCTTCTTTTCAAGATGAAATTCGAGGGAAAAAAGATTTTTCGATTAACGAGATCACAAGATTAAGAAAAAAATATCCGGATCTGCCCGCAGGCGATTTAATTTCTCTTCATAAATTGCGCCTCAGAGCCGAAAAAAAGTTTTCGAATGCCGATAAGTTCATCTTTACCGATAAATCTCTTCAACAGGCAACTCCTGAACCGGCAGCCGAATATCATGCTTTGAAATTAAAAGATTATCCTCGAAAAGCTGACCTTTGTTGCGGAGCCGGCATGGATCTTATTGCAATGTGCGACGGTAAAAATAAAGTTACGGCGGTTGATCTCGATCCCGAAATTTTGGAGATCGCAAAGTATAACGCAAAAGTCAGAAATATAAAGAATATAACTTTTAAATGTCAAAAAGCGGAAGAATTTGCGGATAAAGTCGATGCCGTTTTTTGTGATCCGGACAGACGCATCGGGAATAAACGAAAAATAAGACCGGAAGATTTGTCTCCGAACCTTTACGACCTTCTAAAAATATCAAAATATAATAAAAATATAATGATAAAACTCTCTCCGGCGATGAATTATTCCGTTATAAAAACAGATGTCGGATTCGGATTGGAATTTGTTTCGTCAGGCGGAGAATTGAAAGAAATTCTTTTGACGCTCGGAAGTCTGAAAGACAAAGCCCGGAAAAAAGCCGTAATAATTTCTTCTGAGGGAAATATTTCTTATCTCAGATCAAACGATCCCGGCTTTAAATCGGTATCAGAACCGGGGAAATATCTTTATGAACCTGATCCGGCGGTTATAAGAGCGGGGTTGATTGAACAGGATGCCTTTAAATACAAACTTAATTTCATAAATGAAAATATTGCTCTGTTGACATCAGATTTTTATCGGGAAGACATGACGGGAACCTGGTACAGAACAGAAGAACAATTTCCCTATAACCTGCGAAATCTGAAAAAAAAATTAAAAGAAGAAAAAATCGGAGATTTAACCGTCAAAACCAGAGGTTTTCACATGACCGTTGAAGATCTGAGAAAAAAATTAAAGCCGGAAGGCAAAAACAAAAAAACAATTTTTATTGTTCGGACGGGAAAAAGTTTTGAGGTTTTTGTCATCAGACGCATAGATAAACAAAAACATCTTAATTGCGTATTTCAGCCGGAAATAAATCGTAACGAAAATTTAAAAAACCGGCGGAGGTAAAATGAAAACAGAAATTCGAATTAAAGGAGCGCGCGAGCATAACCTTAAAAATATAGACATAACAATCCCGAGAAATAAACTCGTAGTTTGTACGGGAGTTTCGGGATCAGGAAAATCCTCTTTTGTTTTCGATACTCTCTATGCAGAGGGACAAAGAAGATATGTCGAATCTTTGTCTTCTTACGCCAGACAATTTTTGGGACAAATGGAAAAACCGAAAGTTGATTATGTAGACGGGCTTTCTCCGGCAATTTCCATCGAACAGAAATCAACAAGCAAAAATCCCCGTTCCACAGTGGGAACAGTAACCGAAATTTACGATTATTTGCGTATTCTTTTTTCCGGAATCGGTATTCAACATTGTTATAAATGCGGTGAGGAAGCCGGTTCTCAAACGGTTGATCAAATGGTTAAAAGAATCATGAACAATCCGGAAAGAACAAAAATTCAAATTCTTGCCCCCGTTGTTCAAAACAGAAAAGGGGAACATAAAGAAGAACTCGAAGAAGCAAGAAGAGAAGGATTCGTCAGGGTTTCGATAAACGGAAAAATAAGAGACCTGTCCGAAGAAATAATTTTGGACAAAAAAAGCAAACACAATATTGATATTATTGTGGACAGACTTATAGTAAAACCGGGAATTGAAGCAAGATTGGCTGATTCAATTGAAACCGCATTGAAATTAACCTCGGGATTTTTGAAAGTTGATTTTATCGAAAGAGGAGAAACGAAGATGTTCTCCGAGTCAAATTCCTGTAATAAATGCGGCATAAGTTATCCGGATTTATCTCCTCAAAGATTTTCTTTTAACAGTCCTCTGGGAATGTGTCCCGCCTGCAACGGTCTCGGCTCCAAATTTGAATTCGATCCGGAATTGGTTGTGCCGGACTCAGATTTGAGTATTCAGGAAGGAGCAGTCATTCCATGGGGAAAAATAGGCGAAAAAAAAGACAGCCAAGGATTTAAAAAAATAAAAAAAATTTCCGAAGAACTCGGATTTTCCTTAGATTCAGCTTGGAAAGACATTCCCAAACAAATGAGGGATTTTTTGCTTTGGGGAAAGAAAGGCAAGAATTTCAAATTGGCAAAAAAGAACAGATTCGGACGTTACGTAATTCCCAAATCAGGTTATGAAGGAATTATTCCCGCTCTTGCCAGACGATTTCAGGACACCAATTCCGAGTACATGAAAAAATATTATTTACAATTCCTTTCCAACAAACCCTGTACCGAATGCAAAGGCAAAAAACTGCGTCCCGAAAGTTTGGCGGTAAAAGTCGAAAATAAGACAATTGATGAACTTACTGCTTATTCAATAAAAGATTTGCATAAATTTTTCGAAGAGATAGAATTAACGGGAAATGACGAAATTATTTCCAAAGACGTTTTAAAAGAAATCAAAGCCAGACTCGGATTTTTGATTAACGTAGGTTTGCATTATTTGACTTTGGATCGCTCAGCCCCGACGCTGTCGGGAGGAGAAGCCCAAAGAATACGTTTAGCCGGTCAGATAGGAAATTCTCTCGTCGGCGTCATGTATATTTTAGATGAACCGAGTATCGGATTGCATCAAAGAGACAATGCGCGACTGATAAATATGCTGTGTCAATTGCGAGATGCAGGCAATACGGTTTTGGCAGTGGAACATGACGAAGAGATGATCAGAACCGCTGACCAAATCATAGATTTCGGACCCGGAGCAGGCGTAAACGGAGGCGAAGCAGTCGCTCAAGGAACCTTGCAACAAGTAATGGAAAACAAAAAATCCTTAACGGGAAAATATATGTCAGGGGAGTTAAAAATAGAGATTCCGAAAGAACGAATCAAAGCTGACAGCAGAAAATTAAAAATAACAGGAGCTTCTCAAAATAATCTAAAATCTTTGGACGTTGAATTTCCGGTCGGAACATTTAATTGCGTAACAGGCGTTTCAGGTTCGGGGAAAAGCTCGCTGATAAATCAAATTTTATATCCCGTAACAGCCAATGCTTTAAACAAATCATCCCATAAACCAGGCAAGCATCTGCGAGTGGAAGGAATCGAACACTTTGATAAAGTTATTGCCATAAATCAGCAGCCTATAGGAAGAACTCCTCGCTCCAATCCCGCAACTTACATAAAATTATTTGATTCGATAAGAGAAATATTTGCCGAATTGCCCGCATCAAAAATACGAGGTTATAAGTCAGGACGTTTTTCTTTTAACGTGAAAGGAGGACGTTGCGAATCCTGCCGAGGAGCAGGCGTAAAACAAATTGAAATGCACTTTTTACCGGATATATTCGTAACCTGCGAAGTTTGCGGAGGACAACGCTACACAAAGGAAACCTTATCGGTTCGCTACAAAGGAAAAAATATTGCGGAAGTGCTTGATTTGGATGTCCAGGAAGCAATTGAGATTTTTGAAAATATACCTAAAATAAATAAAAAACTGCAAACTCTCGCCGATGTCGGTTTGGAATACATCAAACTCGGACAATCTTCAACCACGCTTTCCGGAGGCGAAGCTCAAAGAATAAAACTGGCTCGAGAATTGAGCAAAACAGGCACCGGGAAAACCATGTATATTTTGGATGAACCGACTACCGGACTTCATTTTGACGACATAAAAAAATTATTGAAAGTATTGAAACGTTTGGTAAAAATGGGCAACACCGTCATCGTGATAGAACATAATCTGGATGTTATAAAATGCGCTGATTACATTGTTGATTTGGGACCCGAAGGAGGCGAAGAAGGAGGAATGATAATCGGTACCGGAACTCCTGAAGAAATAGCTTCCAATCCCAACTCCTACACAGGACAATACTTAAAAAAATATCTTAAATGAATGATTTTGTTTGAGGTTTATTGCAGAATATAATTATCGGCTTCCGTTTCTTTTAAAGATGCGGAAGCTTTTTATTTTTTGGATATGCGAACGGCTGTGCCGTAAAATGTAAATTCTCGGGAAGAAAAATCAGGACAGACTTGATTGAATCTTAAGGAAATAACAGCATTACAATTTTTTCTGCGAGCCGCTTTGACAATGCGGTCAATTGCGCGAAATCGGTTACTGAGCGATATAATAATATCTTCTTCCGAGGTTGATTTGAATAAGTTTTTTACCGTCCCGATAATTTCTCCGAAAACAGAACTTTTATGCCTGGAAATACCGAAAACAACTCCTTTTGTTTCTTCTATGACGCAGCCGTGAACTGATTCGGAAGTACAAAGAGTTACCGGCTCAAGAAGTTCTTTTTTTTCTTCTGTATCAATAAAATCCAGCAAACGCGAAGGAATCCAGAAATCGGAACTTTCGGGACGAATAAATAAATCGTCAGCTGTCGGTAAATCATAAAAGATTACGGGACCTTCTTCAATTTCAGAAAAGTCTCGAATATAATACCATTTTTCAGTATTCGTTTTCTCGATATATTCAAAAACAATTGAGCATGAGGCAGAAAACTCATCCAAATCCAGCAAATATTCAGGATTCAGATGATAAGCAGAAGTGGAAAGAGGAAATTCTTTCAGTAATTTTACAATTTTTTTTATATTTTTCATAATTAATTTCCTTTATTGAAATTTAAAAATCGGGAGTGTCCCGAACTATGTGTTTTTTTGCCTCACTGTTGATATACAATTTATCTTTTAATTAATTTTGAGTCAAATTTAAAATTATATATCGGGTATTTTAAATATTTTTCGAGATTATCCCGGCAACTTTTGTAACCGTCATCATATAAAATACGAATAAAATGTAAAATATCTCGGTCAGGAATTGCCTGCTTCAGACATTATAAAAATATCGTCTCGGAAATATCAAGATCAGACGTTAAGAATTTTTCACCGGTTGAGTGCAGCGAGTTTGAAAAATTCAGAATGCTTTCAGATGTTTTTATGCCGTCGGGAGTTTTTCTTGTTTCGTTCTTTTGTCGATACAAAAGAATGAAAAACATCGTTAGAATAACATATAAAAAAAATCCCCGACTTTTGCCGAGGATTTGAATTTTTAATCCTGTGCTATTTTATGATCAGCATCTTATGCGTTATATCTGTTGTTTTGGTTTTCAGGCGATAGAAATAAATGCCTGATTCTGCATTTTTTCCGTTTTCGGTTTTTAAGTTCCAGTTTACGGTATGATTTCCCGGCTTGTAACTTTTAAATTCTTTTACAAGCTGTCCTTTCAAATTGTAAACGGTAAGGTCGGCTTCGTCATTTTCTTTTACGCCGAATCTGATGCTTACTTCGCCGTTTCTTTCTTTGGAAATATTGAAAGGATTGGGGTAAGAATTATTTAAGTAAGAAACATCCGGGATATCCGCCGGATTAACGTCTTCTTGGTTTTCCAAGGTAAAAATCAGAGGACCGAAAGTTTTAACGACTCCGTCATTTCCGGCGGATTCAAGCCAGAACCAATATGTTTCGCCCGGGTTTACCGTTTCGTCTTTATACGAATATTTTACCGCTGTCGGAGAATTGTGAGCCGGGATAATTTCCGGATTCAGTTTATTGCTTTCCGTAATGTTTTCCGAATATCCTCTGTAAACGTAATATCCTCTCATATCGTTTTCGGTTTGCGTTACCCACTCTATTTCGGCGCAGTTGTCCGAGGTTTGTATTGCCGCGAAAGAAGAAAGCTGAACCGGAAGATTTCCGTCTTTGCCCTCTCTTAAAGCCCAATTCGAGAAATGATTTATGCCGGTTGTTTCAACCCAATTTTCATCTGCATTGCGGTTTACGTTATTGAACTCATGCCATGATCCGTCCCAATAACCGACAATGATCAATTTATTTTCGTCCAATCCGTTTAATTCGGAATCTTTGTAGTAAATTCTCAAGGAAGCGTCGCTCGGCTGATTTTCGGAATTAATTTTCGCATAACGTTTTACAAAGGTTTCTTCGCCCGCATTGGGAACGTCCTTGCCTCTTTTTATCTCAACCGTCGTTGCTCCGGGCAGATTGCCGTTATTCATGTTTAAGACAACGGCAGGCTGATCTGTTCCGTTTGAACCGAAATCAACATTTGTATCCGGCTCCCAGTTTGATTCGCTTCCGCTGTCGGCTTGATTTGTTTCTCCGGGCGTGGAGTTCTCGTTTGTTTTTGCCCAATCGTTTGCCAAAGATTCTCCCGAAGACAAAATATCGGTTCTTACAAAATGATCTCCGTTATCCCATGTCTCGGCTTCCGCTCCTTCGGCATTAAAACGGTCAATAACTTGATTATTGCAAACCAAAGCAAGAGCATCTTTACCGCCGTCCAAAAGCATTGCGGAGAATATCGCATTCACTGTTTTGCCGGGATAAGCGATTGTAAAAGCATTTTGATTACGAGTAATTACGTAATATTCTCCGGTTTCAAGGTTGCCGGATAAGTTTGTTTCCGAAGCTTCGGAGGAACCGTTATTGAAATATTTTACTTTTACGCTTTCCAAATCGAGGTCTTTATCCGTATTATTGTAAAACTCGATATAAGAAGCATCCCCGTTGCTTTTTACTTCGGAGATAATCAATTCATCGGTATTTACAAAGTCCCCCGTAAGGGTGAAAGCTCTGTCCGTAGGTCTGCCTTCGTCTTCTGACAGCTGCCAGCCGTCACTGTCGTTATAGTTTATATATTCAACGTTGTCGCCTTCTGCAGAGTTTGCCCACATGAACCAACCTTCAGTGTCGTTATTGTTACCTGCAACGGCAATCCAGCCGGATTGCATGTTTACTGGAGTTTCCAGAGGAATGTCCCATTCGTAAGCAATAAAACCTAAATAATCATTTCCGTTGGCAACACGAGAGATACCGTTAATCTCTTGGTGAGAAACAAGTTCTCCTGCAGTACCGTTGTTATCTTCGTAAAAGTTAACGATAAAATTCATGGGATCTTCGTCTGCTTCTGACCAGTCATCGCCGTTAAAAAGATTAAGACCGATAACTTTTACATTTGTAATAATTCCTTCGGCTACGGAAAAATTGTCCGCATGTATGAGCCCGTCACCGATTTCTTGGTATCCCATGTCGGATACGCCTATTGACCACCAATCAACCTCATCAGGTTCTATAGCGGTTTGTTCAAAAAGAATTTTTTTTGAACCTCTGTCCTGTGAGAACTCGGGTGTTTTACTGATTTTTTTTGTACTTGTCGCACTTTTACTTGTCAGTTTGCCGTTATTAAAAGAAATCCCTTCGCCGGCGAATAAAACACCTGCGAAAGTAAAATAAACCAACATCATGATAATTAAAGATTTTTTCATTTGCATCTCCTTTTTTTGTTTTCCGGGCAATAAATTTTTTGGTATTTTTATTGCCTGATTTCAAGAATTGTAAAAATTCAAATTGAAAATATCGTCAATTAAAATATTAATAACATGTATTTTTTTATAAATTTAAAATATTGCTCTGTGTTCGTGGAAATTTGGGGGGGGTAATCTCTTGTTTTAAAACATATTACATATTTTTATATATTATTTACAATATGTGGTTTTATTAAAAAAAATTCCGGAGAAACCGTCTTTGAGAAATCGGGGAATATAAAAGATACGTTTTTTTGCAATTTTTGCGTTTTTATTTTCCCTGTTCCGTCAAATATGCCGGTCTTGCGATGATTTAAAACCCTCACCCCTAACCCTCTCCCGAAGGGCGAGGGAGATAAAAGGCAGACAGGAGGCAGTCCCTGCAGGTGTTGCCGAAGCAATGAAGGGAGTTTATTATAAATTTGCCTGCAGATCTTCAGAGGACGGGAATTTTAACCTGTTTTAATTTCGGAAACATATAAAATAAAAATAATATGTAAAACATCCCGATCAAGAATTTCCTGCTTCCGACATTATAAAAACAGCGTCTCGGAAATATCAAGATCAGGCGTTAAGAATTTTTCGCCGGTTGAGCGCCGGGAGTTTGAAAAATTCAGCATGATTGCGGAGATTTCAGATGTTTTTATACCGTCGGGAGTTTTTCTTGTTTCGTTCTTTTGTCGGTACAAAAAAATGAAAAACATAGTCAGATTATTGTCTTTAAAATAAATCTTGCGATGCCGAGAACTTTAAATACAATTTTAAATATTATTTTTATTAAGATTCCTCCGTTCATTTATCTCACATAAAAAAAAGAGTCTCGGCAAAACCGAGACTCGAATAAATATATATTTATGTTTTATGCAGAGATATATTTTGCGGCAGCCAAGACTTTTTTGGCACTTTCCAAATCTTCTTTTGCCACAATAATAATGGGACCTGTGCAACCCATACCAGTTTCCGCATAAATTTTTTCTTCCCAAAGTTCTTCTTTGGCTTCTTCGATCTCCAGAATATCGATTCCGGGAATTTGTTCGCTCACAACTTTTTTGGGCGGACAAACAACTTCTTTGGTTACCGCTTCTTTTACAGCAGGTTTAAGAATTTCGTCCAAACCGGCTTTTCGGGCAGAATCAAATTCTTTTTTGAGAATATCGAAAACCTTACCGCTTACCGCATCGGCATTGTAACGCAAAGCTTCGCAAATAACGGGAGCTCCGGATGCTCGAGAGATAATCGAAATGACGGAATCGAAATTTTCGCCTATTCCGGGACCGTAACCGTAACCGGAAGCTTCATAACTTCCTCCCGTCGTAAACGAAGAAAACATTTTCATCAAAAGATTTCCGGTTAAAGTATCGCAAACCATCACATCGGGTGTTCCGACCAAGAGGTCGTTTCCGCGCATGGTGATTCCGCCGTCTCTTCTTGCGGATTCGGCAAAATCTATTTCATAACCGTTTTCTTTCAATTCTTTTAATTTTCTTCCCGTCGGGTTTGCTCCGTCTATGTTAAGAATACCGATTTTAGGGTTTTTATTGCCCAAAGATTTGGCAACGGCAACACCGTAAATTGCATTTTTAACCATTCCGGCAACTCTTTCCGTATCGGAAGTTCCGGTCGTGGTGGCGAGAATCATTTCTTTTCCGCGTCCGGGAGTAATTAATCTTCCCACGGTAGATACGCCGAGCGGAAAATTATAATGTAAAGTTACGCAACCGTGAATAACTCCTTCAGCCAATGCTTTTTCCATTACCTTATGGCATTCATCCAGATCTTTTGCCGGCAACATTTCCAAATCTGTTTCGGCGCCTTCTCCTATCAGAACAATTTCAAGATCGGAATATTTTTCCGAGGCAAGTTCGGCGCCTCGAACCAATTCTGAAATCGGATGTTCGCTGCCCAAAATCGTGAGACCGATTCTTTTTCTCTCGGCAAAACTTCCTGACTCTATGGCATCCGCAATATTCGTGAATATTTCAGCGATTTTTTTATTTAAATTTCGGGACATAACAATTCCTATTCTTCAGCAAAAAGGGTTGCTGCCATTTTACGCATTGATTCGGCAATCAGACTTTTAACTTTTGCTTCATCAAAAGCTTCCGTTTCTTCGACTTTTCCAGGATTTTTTTCGATTACAAACGAAACGCCGTCAAAAAGATTGGTCATTCTTCCCAAGAACAAAGAACCTTTACCGACGATCATGGCATTATTAAGTTTGTTTTCCAACATTAATTCTCGAGCCGGTCCGATATAAGGAACTCCGGACGGAATATGACCTTGAGTTACGGCAAAACCGATTACACCGTGTTCATTTACGAAGTTTTGAATATCTTTTCTGTCCATTTCTTTACGTTTAACGGCTAAGGCTCCTATCATTTTGAAATTGGAAAGAGGAACGTCGCCGGCGCCTGCGGGAACCGTAATTTCCGGATTTTGCATTTCGGGAGAATATTTGTCTATATCGACAATTTTCAGATTGTTTCTTTCAAGCGGTTCTGCGATCAAAGAAGTCATTACGGCTTGCGGAGAAGAACCTGTTCCTATTTTATGGCGACCGATAATGTCTGTTCTGATAATAGGATTAACGCCGTCGTTTTCGCTTACGCAAACGGCAAATCCGCCCAAAGTATCTTCCAAAATCGGCATTTCTTTTTTGACGTGGTCTTTACCGTTCATTCCGAGTTTGGCAACAGCTCCGCCGGCAACCACGACAACATTTTTATAAATACCTGATTTTACCAGAGAAGATGCGTAAACAACGGCATGAGCCGGAGCAGCGCAAAAAGAACGAACATCCGAACCTGTGGCATTTACGCAACCGCAAACTTCTCCGACAGCTTTGGCAAAGTTGCCTCCGCCGCGCTGATTTACATCGCCGCAGGCTTCTTCCGAACACTCGATAATATAATCTATCGAAGCCAAATCAAGATTATTTCTTTCCGCCATGTTCATTAAAGTCAAAGCTCCGGAAGCTTTTACCATAAGATTTTCAAGCATAAAGTGAGCGCTGAGATTTTCATCGGTATTATGAGCTTCTTTGACGCAACCGATAAGTTCTCCGTCTTGGTACAGACCTTCGGCGGCGTGAGCATCAACCAATTCTTTAATTGCGGCTAAATCTGTTCCTGTATTTTTAATGTTCATTTTGCTCAATACGGGATGAACTTCTATTTTGGGAGAAGTTTTTTCAATAAATTCCGGAGTCAACAAAACCAAACCGAAAGAATCTGCGTGTTGAACCAAAAGATAAAATTCGTCTTGCGGCATAATTTCGCCGAATTTACCGAAACGCTTGTTTTCCGAAAGATTTTCTTCTTTGAACCAAGGTTTTGCAATTTCTCGAAGATCTTCCGTACTGACATTGCCGATATAAACCTGATTAGGCGCATATCTGACAACTTCGTCAAAATTTCTTAAACTTTTATCTATATTCAAAAGATACTCATGATTCGGATCTTGCAATCTTGTACTGACCTGAGTAGCTCCGTTTTGTTTTAATACATCCGGGGTATGCACCAAAACATAACTTGAAGCCTTTATAACGGGATAAGTCATTATTTCTCCTTTAATTTTGTCGAACTCTGCATAATCGACAAAGATGATTTATTTTTAAAAAGAGGGCATATCAATAAAGACATGCCCTTACAAATATTTTTTAAGCATTGACTAAGCGTTACGTATTTCATCCATTTCGCTTTTAATTTCATCAACATCAAGAACCATTTCCATCATTCCGCATTGTTCTTCATAAACTTCGGCATTTACTTCATCTTTAATTTCCTGTTCGGTGATGTGATAAACGTCAAGTCCCAATGCAACTCCGGAAAGAGGTCCCGCAAAAGTCGGATCGCCGGTAAGAACTGTTTCGGCAGCCAATCCGGAAGCCTCGGCTTCGGCTCCTCCGAGCAATACTACCAGGTTTTCTTTTCCTTCTTTTTCAGCCAATTCTTTAACTCTTTTTTGGATCTCCAGATCCATAGCTCCGGCAGCCGTTCAGACAAAGCATTCGGTTGAAGCAAATATTACTTCCGCGCCGGCTGATTTTGCGCATTCTTCAATAGCCGGACCGGGAATTCCGTCTCTGTCGCCTATAGCGATGACTTTTTTTCCTTTTAACATTTATGACTCCTTTGTTATAAAGTATTAATTGTTTTATGCGTTAAATATTTATCAAATTATTTCGTCCAGTTCTTTTTCAAGATCGTATTTCTTAATCAATTTACCGGATTCAAATCTGAGAACTGCGGGAAGTTCTTTTACTCCGTATCGATCTGCCAACATGGAATCTTTGTAGGCATCTATTTTTACAAGATCGTATTCATCTCTTTCTGCGACTTCCAATTTCGTCAAAACAGCCATACTTTCTTTATTTACAGGACTCCAAAAAGCAACGACAACCGGTTTCTCGGCTTTCAAAACATTTTTTTGCCACATTTCTTCGTTTTCAACGTATTTTTCTGCGGCTACTGCGGCAATTGCGCCGTCTCCGGCTGCTGTTACGACTTGACGAAGATATTTATCCCGAACATCTCCTGCGGCAAAAATACCGGGAATATTTGTTTCCATTTTTTCGGTTGTTTTTATATATTTATGAGGAGTGAGTTCAATTAAATCTTTTACAAAATCAGTTTTTGGAACCGTTCCCACAAACATAAAAACTCCGTCGCATTCGACTTCACTGATTTCTCCGGTTTTAATATTTTTAACCCTGACTCCGGTAACCAGCTCATCTCCGACTATTTCTTCAACCGTGGAATTCCAGATATAATCGATTTTTTCATTCGCCAGACATTGTTCTTGAGCAGTTTTATCGGCATCCATTTTTCCTTCTTCATGAAGGATAACCATTGTTATTTTATTCACGAATTTAGTCAGAAACACAGATTCTTCAACTGCCGTATTTCCGCTTCCCACAACAATTATATCAAGGTCTTCAAAAAAATCGGCATCGCAAGTTGCGCAATAAGAAACACCGCGTCCTCGTAATTCTCTTTCGCCCGGAATACCTAAAACTCTAGCCTCGGCTCCTGTTGAAATGATAATGGATTTACCGTAAATTTTTTCGCCTTTTTGAGTATTGACCGTTTTAATGAATCCGTCTTCCGCAATCTCCAAAGAATCGACTTTTCCTCTTCTGAACTCAACTCCGAATTTTTCGCAGTGAGCTCGGAAATTATCCATCAAACCCGGTCCCGTTGACTCAAGAATACCCGGATAATTTTCCATTTCCGTAGTAGTTGCGCATTGACCGCCGACTCTTCTTTTCTCTTCCAGACATAAAGTCTTCATTTTAGAGCGAGCCGCATAAACACCGGCAGATAATCCTCCCGGTCCGCCGCCGATTATTATAAGATCATAGATTTCATTCATCATATCCTCACATTGTATTTATTTTTATTTTATTCTTTAAGTAAACGGATTTCAAAGATTTTCAGACTTATTCTTTGTCCATAAAAAAAATAAATTTTCAAACTTTATTTTATTTTAATCGAAATTAACCGTAAAAGCCTGTCTGAATTTCAGAGGAATGCAATAAATAATTTATCGTCAGATTCCATTTTACAGATAAAAAAAATTATTGCATTCTCTGAAAAGAAAAAAAACGTTGCCCCCTTTATCGCTTGTTTTTACTTGTTTTTCTTAAACTTATCGTCGCTTTTCAATGCCTTAAAGAAAGAGTACATCGCAAAAATCATTACAAAAAGGAACGGAAAAGCAGCAACGATGGATCCCGTCTGCAATGCTTTTAAACCGCCGGTCAACATCAGCGCCAAAGCCAACAATGACTGGATAATTCCCCAAACGACTTTACGTTTGGTATCCGGATTAAGATTTCCGTTTTGCGACATCATTCCCAAAACAAAAGTGGCTGAATCGGCAGAAGTTACAAAGAAAGTACAAAGCAAAATAACTGCAACAAAACTTATAACGGCTCCCATGGGATAATGCCCCATTACCACAAAAAGAGCGGTAGGAGTCGATTTAATTGCTTCAGAGGCAACTTCCGAACCTTGAGCAATCCCCATAGTTCCGAAAATGGCAAACCAGAGAAAAGAACCCAATGCGGGAACAAGAAGAACTCCTGTTACAAATTCGCGAATAGTTCTCCCCCGGGAAATTCTGGCAATAAATACGCCCACAAAAGGAGCCCAGGCAATCCACCATGCCCAATAAAAAATTGTCCAGCCGTTAACAAAACTATTGTTGCCGAATGCTTCAACATTAAAACTGTCTTGAATAATATCTTGAAAATACATGCCGATACCATTGGTAAAAGCATTTATGATCATTACGGTCGGTCCGATAATCAAACCTAAAATCATCAAAAGACCGGCAAGGCTTAAATTGCAATTAGACAGTATCTTAATTCCTTTATCCAAACCGGTTATCGCCGAAAGCATAAACAAGAATGTTACCGCTATTATAATGATAATCTCCGTAACGGTATTTATCGGAACCCCAAACAAATAATTTAAACCGCTTTCAATTTGGAGAGTTCCCATGCCCAAAGAGGTGGCAACTCCGGCAACAGTAGCAAAAATAGCCAGAATATCTATTATTTTTCCGACAAGCGTATGTTGCGCATCATCTCCCAAAACAGGAATAAAAATACTCGAAATAAGCCCGGGTTTATTCTTTCTGAATTGCATATAAGCCAAAGCCAAAGCTACAACGCTGTAACCTGCCCATGGATGAAGTCCCCAGTGAAAGAAAGATTTTTTTATGGCAAAATCCGCCGCCTGAGCAGTTCCGGGTTCGGCTCCCCATTGAGACATGTAATGGTTTAGAGGTTCGGCAATTCCCCAAAAAACCAATCCGATGCCCATACCTGCGCTGAAAAGCATGGCAAACCATGAGATATAACTGTACTCCGGTTCAGAGTCATCCTTTCCAAGTTTAACGGAACCGTATTTACTGCCCGCCAAATAAAGAGAAAAACCTATAAAGGAAAACATTGTAATTAAATAAAGCCAACCGAAATTTGTCGTCAAATAATTGAATAACGTCTGAGCCTGCTTTCCGAAAGTCTCGGGAGCAAGCATTCCCCAAAGGGATATCGCAAGGGTTACGATAAATGATACGTAGAATACCGTTTGATTTTGTTTCTTCATAACTTTTCCGTAAAATGTTGCGGGACTGTTCTATAAAAAAACAGTCCCTGATTAAAATTTAGATTTTAACTTTAAATATTGTTTGTTCTTTTATGTCGGCAGTCAAAGCATCAAGAGCGACTCCGACTCTGTGATAACGCAATTTCCATTGATCTTCGGCAGGAGTATTCGGGTCTCCCAACGGATAAGGAATGGAAATGGTCGGAACAATTTTATTGGCTCCGACTGAAACGGAAACAGGAATAAGATTTGCCATTTGGACAATCGGGAAACCGGCTCTTTCAATTTCTTTAAGCATCGTTGCGCCGCAACGTGTGCAAGTGCCTCACGTAGATGTCATTATAACAGCATCCGTATTATCTTCGCGGAGATGTTCAACTATCTCATTTCCCATTCTGGCAGCTTCAGCCTGAGTAGTTCCGGTTCCTACGGTTGAATAGAAATATTTGGCAACCGAGCCGATTTTTCCTTCTTTTTGATAAGCGCGAAGGGCATCCAAAGGAACAACTCTGTTGGGATCGGTATCTGCCGCCGCCGGATCATAACCGGCATGAATTGTTTTGTAAGCTTTATGCGGATTTGATTCGGGAGAATCGTCTCCGGCTGCCGGCAATCTGTCTAACATGGAAATATCGTATTTTCCCCAGCGAGTAGCAGAAGCAGACTGAATTTTGTCAGGATTATCAACCGGGACAATACCGCCGCTGGTAACAATTGCGATTCTGGCTTTGGAAAGATCCTTAACCGGAGCAGCAATCGGAACCATATCAACTTTCGGAATAACTAATTCGGTTTGATAAGGAAGACCGCTCATTTTTTTGATAAGCATGTCAACGCCGCGTTTTGCGGCAGAAACAGCTTCTTCTCCTTTCAACCAAACCTGCTGTCTGATGCCGCGAGGGAAATAACCTTCTGCATCAGCTCCGAGAGTTTCTTCGCCATTCAAAATCTTATTGGCGTATTTCGCCATTTTTTTGACGTCTGCGCGCATCTTGGCAGCGCTTTTACCGCCTTTAAAAACAGGCATTTCAGCTTTGAACATTTCAACACCCGGATTTTCTTCGTTCATGGATGTAATAACCGGAACATTGAATTTTTCCTTAACAGCTTTGCAAATATGCCCGCAGGCAACTCCGTAACGTCCTGCTCTGAAAGCGGGACCTGCAAAGAAAATGTCAAAGTCCTTACCGTCGAGAAATCCGATAATCGTATCTATTGCTTCTTCCGTTTTTGAACCCATAAAGTTATCGCCGCAAACTACGGTATGAGTAATTTCAGCATCAAGAACATCATTGAGAGCAAGGGCGGGACCGACTAATCCTTCGCGAATTTCCGGAGCATGATCGGCTTTATCTTCTCCGCCTATTCCCGCAAAAAACTGATTTATGTATAATATTGCTTTTTTCATTTCAAACCTTCCTAAAATTCTTTCATGGTTTTGGTTGACCAGCCGGCAATCTGATCTCCGCAGAACATTGCGTTATTTTCCATAATAACGGATCCGTCTTCTTTTACGGAAGAACCCAAGATTTCATCATCAGCCCAACCGCCTGAAAGACCGTCGCGAGCCAAAGCTTCCAATTCGCCGATAACTTTATCCATGGGCGGAAGCTTGATAAGATGCGAAACATTGCCGGTGGAGACCAAAGCATCGGCTTTTGTATCCAAGGCAACCAATGGCTGTGAAGCTCCGTCGCGTCCGGTACACTCATTGCTGATCCCGACAACTTTTACTCCGACATCTTCCAAAGCTGCAATGCAGGCAATGTAGTCTGTATCAGGATTTCCGTAACCTTCTTCGGTTACGATGGCGCCGTCGGCTCCTAACGTTTTGGCGATTTGAGCCACAAATTGAGCCGAACGCTGTTTTTGGTCGAGAGCAACGTTAAGATTGCTCATGATAACGCCGAGGAAATTTATTTCTTTGCCGTGACGGCTGTATAATTCTTTAATTGTAGGGAAATTCTGGAAGTCGTAAGTTGACCATTTTGAAGAGCAAGGCATGAAACTTCCGGAAATAAGAGCTCCGTCAAGAACTTCGTTCGGATGCATGAAAGTAGGAACGAAATTATTCAAATCCCAACCGTAAACAAGATCATTGTATCCGGCTTCTTCCATCTGAGATTGAGGTTGCATAACCAAAACAACGCTTGGAAGATCATTGAATTTCTCGCCTCTTTTGGTAATCGGCTCCAATTCAAAAGTTTCAACCGATTCCGGTTCCAAATCTTTGATTGATTTTTCGGCGATGAATTCAGCCAACTTATGAGCAGCCCAGCGAATGGCTCTGTTTTTCTTTTGTTGCTCGTATCTTTCAAATTCTTCGTCGGTATCAACCACCAGACAAATATTAATTAATTGGGAGAAATAAGAATATTTTGCTCCTTCTCCGCTCATATCAAGCAAGCCGTCTCCGAAGCTTCCCCAATGTTTTCCGACAGCCATAACGCTGCAACCTTTAAGAGCATGAGACTTTCCGTTTCCGCATTTTGCCAAATCACCGGTTACCCCGGGAAAAAGAGGCGTTCCGTCCAATTTAACTCTGGGTTCGACAGCTTCTTTTATGGGGACGATACGAATCGATTCTCCGGGACGAGCAATTTCGATGTCCGCAAAGGTAATATGAGAATCTTCCCTTACGTAATCCAGAGCTTCCTGTTTATTTACGGTTAAAATTCCGTCTGCAAATGAAGTCTTATCGCCGAAGACTGCATCTTTGACTTGGAAATTTCCTATTTCCAGTTTCATTTATTCCTCCTTACATGGTTAAAATCACTGTTTTTTATCAAGCAAAATAAACATCTTAAAATTCCGAAATATTATTTCGCAATGCCCTTCCTTTCCAACAAAAATTATGCCAAAGGCGAAAAATAAAAAAAGAATAAGATTATAACATATTTGCATATAAGAATATAATTTTTTAAAACATATATTTTAACTGAATCGCAACATGATTTTCAACAAGACAACAAAAGTTGACGAAATCCGGGAAGTGAATTATTAAACCGCATATTTCCGGCATTTGCTTCGAGAAACTAAAATTTACCGAGCAACATAAGTTGCGCCCCTCAGAATTGAATTTACGGCTTTTCAGAGAATAAAATTTTAACGATAATTTATTCTGCTGCCTGATTCAGATCATCGCGAGCTAAGTTTATCGGTATTGTATTTGACAGCTTACGGACTGCTTGAAATTTGTAATCTTCGTAATTAAATTACAGAGGTTGAAATGAAATTTAATATTCCTTATGCGGAAGAAGATGATTTAATTGAAAACGGCAATATTTCCGAAGAAACGGCGATAAAAATTGCCGAAGACGATAAAATAACTTGGGCTGATTTGGCTCCTGCAACGAATTTTTTACGGGAAAAGTTCCATTCAGACAAAATATTTACTTGCAGTATTTTAAATGCAAAATCCGGACACTGTCCCGAAAACTGCGCTTTTTGCGCTCAATCCGTTCATCATGAAACGGGAGTAAAAATTTATCCTTTAGTGTCTTATGATAAATTAGTTGAAAGCGGATTACGAAACGCCGAACAAAACGCAACTCAATATTCTTTTGTTACCGCCGGACATTCGGTTACGGAAAAGGAACTGGAAATTATTTGCAAAGCTGCTCGCGCTTTAAAAGAAAAAACCGATCTTGCCCTCTGCGGATCATTGGGAATGTTGACGGAAGAAAAAGCGAAAATGCTGGTTGAAGCGGGCGTGGAACGTTTTCATCATAATTTGGAAACTGCTCCGAGTTATTTCTCGGAAATATGCTCTACGCATACTTTGGAGGAGGATTACAAAACAATTGAAATTGCCTCGGCTGCAGGCATGAAAATTTGTTGCGGAGGAATCATCGGTTTGGGAGAATCTTGGAAACAGCGAACGGAACTTGCTTTTACCTTAAAAAAAATGAAAGTTGATTCCATTCCTCTTAACTTTCTTAATCCGATTAAAGGAACGAGATTGGAAAATCAAAAACTTCTGTCTGCCGAAGAAGCCTTAAAGACAATTGCTCTTTTCAGACTCATAAATCCCCAAACTCCCATCGGCATAGCCGGAGGAAGAGAACTTATTTTGGGAGAAAAACAGGAAGAATTATTCAGAGCGGGAGCAAACGGCATCATGATCGGAAACTATTTGACCACAAGCGGCAGAGCAATATCAAACGACAATAAAATGATAAAAAAACTGGAGCTTAATTATGAAAAGATATAAATTGCTTAAAGAAAAATCCGATAAAAATCTTTGGTATCCGTTTTCGCAAATGCAGGGTTTCGTCGAAGAAGAATATCCTGTTATAGAATCAGGCGAAGGCGTATTTTTGACAGACGTAAACGGGAAAAAATATATAGACGGCGTTGCTTCCATCTGGACCAACGTTCACGGACACAATCATCCTGAATTAAATAAAGCCATGAAAGAGCAAATCGATAAAATATCCCACACCACCATGTTGGGAGTCGGAAACGTTCCGGCAATAGAATTGGCTGAAAAATTAATTGAAATTACGCCGGAAAATCTGACCAAAGTTTTTTATTCCGACAGCGGTTCCGAAGCCGTTGAAATTGCTTTAAAAATTGCTTATCAATACAATCAACAAAACGGGAAACCCGAAAAGAAAAAATTTATCTCTTTCAAAAACGCTTATCACGGCGACACGATAGGTTCCGTAAGCGCAGGCGGAATTGATCTTTTTCACAAAGTTTACGGAGGTTTGATTTTTGAGACCGTCAAGGCGGATTCTCCTTTTTCCTATCGTCTTAACGGCGGAATGTCGGAAGAGGAAACGCTTAAATTTTGTTCCGAACAATTGGAAGAAATAATGAAAAACGGAGCCGAAGAAATCGGAGCTCTCGTCATAGAACCGCTTGTGCAGGGAGCCGGCGGATTAATCGTTCATCCGAAAGGATTCCTTGCCAAAGTAAGAGAACTTTGCTCAAAATACGATATTTTGATGATTTGCGACGAAGTTGCGGTCGGATTCGGGAAAACGGGAACATTATTTGCCTGCGAACAGGAAAACGTAAAACCCGATTTAATGGCGGTTGCCAAAGGAATTTCGGCAGGTTATCTTCCGCTTGCCGCCACCTTTGTTACGGAAAAAATTTATCGGGGTTTCTTGGGAAAATACGAAGATTTCCGAACTTTTTTTCACGGACACACTTTCACCGGAAATCCGGTCGCTTGCGCGGCAGCTCTCGCCAACCTGGAATTATTCCGAAAAAATAACGTTTTGGAAAATGTAAAATTACGCGCCGAACAAATTGCAAAAGCCATGAAGAAATTAGCTGATCACCCCAATGTCGGAGATATAAGACAATGCGGAATGATGGTCGGAGCAGAACTCGTAAAAGACAAAGCATCAAAAGAAGAATTTGAACCGGCTTTGAGAATCGGACATCAAGTTACCTTGGAAGCGCGTAAAAACGGCGCAATAATTCGTCCTCTCGGCAACGTCATTATTTTAATGCCGCCTTTGGTTATCAACGAACGGGAACTTGAGACGTTGTTGAACGTAACCGTAAATGCGATATGCAAAGTTACAAAAAAATCGATTTGATTTTCGATAAATCAGATAAAATATATGATTTCCACTTTCCCGGAAACCCGGTTGTTCCCGGAGCTTTGATTATCGGCAAATGCAAAGAAATAATCGAAAAAGAGGAAAATTGTCGCATCTCGAAAGCGGAAAAATTTCGCTTCGGAGTTTTCGTAAAACCGGATAAATGCCTTTTAAAATGGGTTTGCGAAGGCAAAAAAATAAAAATTATTCTGGAACAATTCGATAAAAAAGCGGTAAGCGGAGTATTCTATGCAAAATAAAAATATTTTGGTTCTCGGGGCAGGTTGCGAACTCGGTTTGAGTTTTATCGGATCGGCGGATTACAATTTTTGGGCAGGTTACCGAAGCAAAGAAAGTCTTATGCGACTTGAAAATATCAAAAATCCTAAACTCATACCGATAAAAACGGATTTTTCCGCTCCCGAATCGTTTACCGAAATATTGGCTTCCGTAAAACAAATTGATGCGGTTGCGGATTTTGCTCAGGGAAATTACGAATCTCTGGTTGCTGCCGCCGATTATGACAAAATATCGGATTTTTACAAAACAAATGTAATCAACCGCATTGCTCTTATTAAACTTATCGCCGGGAAAATGTTGAGACAAAAACACGGTAAAATGATTTATATTTCTTCAAGCGCCGCAAGTAAAATTAATCCCGGTCAGGGTTTTTATTCTTCCGCCAAACTTGCCTGTGAGCAGATTTACAAAGCGGTCGGCATTGAGCTTGCCCGCAAAGGAATATCCTGTACCGTAATTCGTCCCGGTTATTTAAATCTCGGCAGAGGAAAAGATTATCTTGCCGAAAATCCGGAAGCCTTAAATAAAATACCGGACAAAAATCCCGTTTCCGCCGAAAGTATCGTCAACACAATCAATATGATAATAAATGAAAATTCCGCTTCGTTTAACGGCTCGGTCATAACAATTGACGGCGGAATGAATATTGCCAAGTGAGGAACCATGAATAAAAAAATTAAAGAAATTACCGCCGAATTGCTTGATTTGGAAGCGGAAAATATATCGGAAGAAGATTATCTCGTCAGAGATTTGGAAGCTGAATCAATTGACCTGCTGGAAATCGGAATTTCTCTGAATGCGGAATTCGGAATACATGTAAGCGACAGCAAACTTTTTTTGCGTGATTTGAGATTGATTATGAAAGAAGCTGAAAATGAAAATAAAAATCCGGAAGAAGTTTTAAGCGAATCTTACCCTCATCTTTCAAGTGAAAGAATCAAAGAAATTATCGAAGATTTGCCGAACGCTCCCGTCATCAAAATAAAAGATGTTATTGCTTACGCCGAATATGAAAAGGAAAAATCATGAAAGATTTATATTCACTGATAAAAAAAAGACGAAGCTGCCGAAAATTTAAAAATGAATCCGTTCCCGAAGAAATTTTACGAAAAATAGCCGATGCCGCCAGATTTTACGCTTCTCCGTCAAATTGCCAATCCTGCCGATTTACGGTCTTGACCGAGGACGATAAAAAAGAGTTGCTTTCTCACATGGAAAAGGAAAAAGAAGACATTCTTACCTGCCCGGATTTATCGGAAAGAGACATTTATAAAATAAAAACTTATTACCGCTTCGGAAAAGCTTTTGCCGATGCTCCCCTTTCTTTGGCTTTCGGCACGGCGGACAGAAAAAGTCTGGGGCAATTACTCGCCTCAAAAGGGCTTTTCAAGGATACGGAAACACCGGTTGACATCGGTTTGGGAATCGCTCTGCAAAATTTTTCTTTGCTTTGCGTCGAAGAAGATTTGGGACTTTGCATTTATACCGCTCCGATGTTTTTTTTGAGGGAATATAAAAATACGGATTTTGACTTTAACCTGAAAGGTTTTATCGCCATAGGTTATCCGGACGAAAAACCGGAGCCTCTTCACAGACTGCCGGTCGAAGAATTTTGCAAATTTTAAGATGACAATATGAAAAAAAGACGAGTAGCGATAACCTCAAACGCTTATATCACGGCTTTGGGAAATAATTTCACCGAATTTTCGGAAAATATCGAAAAGAACGATTATCAATTTAAAACGTTTAAAGACACTCCGATTTTACCGATAGAAAATTTTAATCTTAAAGATTACGTTAAACGATGCAAAGATGCCCGTTATTTGAATCGGGGAGCAAAGCTCGGATTTGCCGCCGCTGCCGAATGTATCAAAAAAAGCGGTTTTACCGAATTACCCGACAATTGCGCGGTCTTTATCGGAGCCGGTCCCAATCTCGATATTACGGAATCCTTTCCCGAAATAAACAATGCCGTTTTCGGAACGGACGGTTTGCAGGCTCTTTGGATTCTGAAATTTTTACCCAATACTTTGGGAGCCTGTATTGCCAAACAATTTGATTTGCACGGAGAAAACAGAACCGTAACTTCCGCTTGCGCCGCTTCGCTTCATGCGGTTGCTTCGGCTTATCGGGAAATCAAAAATAACGGAGCGGACATAATTTTAACGGGCGGCGGAGATTCCAGATTAAATCTCGGCGGAATAACGGCTTACAACAAAGCATCCGCTCTCTTTAAAGGCGAAAATCCCGATAAAAATTATGCTTCTTTTTCAAATCAAAGATTCGGATTTATTCCGGGCGAAGGAGGAGGATTTTTATTGTTGGAAGAATTGGAATCGGCAAAAAAACGAAACGCAAAAATTTTAGCAGAAATTGTCGGTTGCGGATTCACGGCGGACGGATACAGCATGACCGACCCGAGACCGGACGGAAAATTTGCCGCCGAAGCCGTTAAAAATGCTTTGATGGAAGCAGATTTAAAACCGGAGGAAATAGATTTAATCCATGCTCACGGCACGGGAACTTTGAAAAACGATGAAACGGAAGCAAAAGTAATCAAGCAAATATTCGGTAAATCCTCACCGCCCGTTACGGCGTTGAAATCTTGGACGGGGCATCTTTCGGCAGCCTGCGGAGCAATGGAAACAGCCGTTATGATTGACTTTATGAATAATTGTAAAATTCCTGCCGTCCGCAATCTTGTTCATTCTCTCGATGAGGAAATTGATTTTGCAAAAAAATCCCGAAAAGCGGCTTTAAACCGTATTTTATTGGAAAATTTCGGTTTCGGAGGACAAAATTGCGCTTTGATAATAAAAAAATATTAGTTGTCAATACAGGTCTGAAAGACTACTTGATGCCGGATAAAATTTCCTTGTTTTCGGATAAATTTCTGATTACCGAAAAATATTTTCAGGATAAACCGGAACACTTTCTTTTGTTGGAAACATTTGCTCAAACCGCAACTTATCATCAACGCCGACTTCATAATTTCGAAAAACATCATTTTTTGCTCAGCATCGACAGTTTTAATTTTGATGAGGAATTGCCCGAAAACCGAAATTATACAGTAAAAGCAGAATTGCTGAATCAATCGGAATCGGTCGGCGTTTATAAAGTTATGACCTCTTTAAACGGAAAAGAAATAACGGGTCTTCTGAAAATCGCTTCATCCGATAAAATCAATAAAATAAATCAAAAATATTATAAAAAGGTATTTGAGTGCTTACAAAAAAAACAGCGGAACGCATCAGATTATTAAAAGAAGAAAACCTTTTTCGGGAACCGAGAATTTTCGATAAAGCCGAGGGCATATTTCTTTTTAGGAAAAACAAAAAAATCATAAATTTTTCATCCAATGACATTCTGGGAATTGCCGGATCAAATCAGGTAAAAGAAATTTTGGCAAACAATATTTTAAAATACGGCTCATCAGCATCTTCTTCTCGGCTGGTTTCCGCCGGTCGGCAATCGGTAAAAGATGTTGAGATGAAGTTTGCCCGACATTTCGGTTTTGAGGATTGTCTTTTTTTTAATTCCGGTTTTCAGGCAAATTCCGGCTTGTTTTCCAGCCTGTTTTCCGAAGATGACACGGTTTTGTACGATAAGCGCATCCACGCCAGCATTGTTACCGGCATAAAAGCTTCAGGCGCCAAATCAATCGGTTTTAATCACAATAAAATCAGCCATATGGAAAGAAGAATCAAAGCAAATGCACATATTTCCGTTGCCGTTGCGGAAGCTCTTTACAGCATGGACGGAGATTTTCTCGACGATAATTTTTTTGAGACGGCAAAAAAGAATAATATCTTTACCGTTGTTGACGAAGCTCATTCCGTCGGAGCTTACGGAGAAGCCGGGAAAGGCATAAACAAAGGCGATATTGTCGTCGGAACAATGGGAAAAGCTTTCGGATTATTCGGAGCTTTTATACTGCTTCCTGAAATAATCAAAGAATATTTATTGAACAAATGCCGGGAAATTATTTATACCACCATGTTGCCGGAAGCGGTAATCGTAACAGCCGGAGAAATTCTGGACATCATCGCCGATGCGGACGACAAAAGAAAACGGCTTCGCGAAAATACCGAATTTTTTAAAAATCTCCTGCAAAAAAATAAGATAAATTACGGCGGAAACTCCCATATAGTTCCGATTTTTATCGGCGAAGAAAAAAAAGCGGTTCAAATATCAAACCGACTGTTCGAAAAAGGATTCCATGCGCTTGCATCCCGTTATCCCTCGGTTCCCCTGAAAAAAGCGATTCTGAGAGTAACCGTAACTTCTGAACACAAAAAAAACGATATAAAGAATTTTATTAATATATTTGGTAGTGTAACCTAATGAACACTTATATATTATATTGTGTTTTCAATAAAAAATATATTTTCCATGAATTGCAGCTGCAAACCCATCCATTATTGGCATAATAACTATGGAAGCATATAAAATGTTTCATAAAAATAGTAGAGAGATGGGATGGTATGCAGTTAATTTTTTAATAAGTGCAATTATTCATATGCTTACAATTTGTTGGGGTGGCACCTTAGCTCTTACTCTAAGTCTACTTTTAGTACCTCATGAACTTTAGTGCTAATTTTAACCTCAATAAAATTTTAACGGAGGTTTTGTTATGAAAAGCAAAAAGAGATTATACAAATTGCTCAGCTTTTTGGCATTTCTGGTACTTTGCGCGGGCAATACAATCCTTTATTACAAATTGGGTAAAGCAATCGCAATCGGAGTTCTTTTGGAAGTCTTTGCTCTTTATTCGCTTGTAAAAATTGAGATAAAGCAAATCCGGTCCAAAGACGAAAATCAGGAGTCGTAACCGGAAATTGATCTTTAATTTTAATGTTTAAGCAAAATCCTTTCGGTAATCTTTAAAGTTGCCGGGAGGATTTTTTTATTTGACAAAAACATTTGCTCATATATTTAGTCGTTTAACTAAATATCTAACGGAGAGCGCTTGTTTATAAATGATAAGGTTTTTAAAGCATTGGCAGATAAAAATCGAAGAAAAATTCTGCAATTGCTGAAAGAAAATGATATGACGGCAGGAAAAATTGCGGAACATTTTTCCATTTCCAAGCCTTCAATCAGCGAACATCTTAAAATTCTGAAAAATGCCGATTTGATCGGATCCGAGAAAAAAGGACAATACGTTAATTATTTTTTAAATACTTCCGTAATAGAAGGATTTATAAGTTCCGTTTGGGAACTTTTCGGAGATAACAAGGAGGGAAAAAATGAAAAATAAGAAATTTACGGCAGCACTCGTTATCATCATCATTGAAGTAATAATAAGTTTAGCGATTGCATCGCAAATCCCGGCGGACGGTAAAATCCCGATACATTGGAATTTTAAAGGCGAGGTTGACGGTTACGCAGGAAAACAATTAGGAATATTTTTGTTCCCGGCAATAAATTTGCTTATTTCGGCGATGATGTTTTTTATGCCGCTTTACTCGGTTCGCTATAAAAAATCGGAAGATCGTTTTGCAAAACTATTGCCTGATTTTAATTTGATTATGATAATTTTCTTTGCGATGATACACATATTTATGCTGTTAATTGCAACAGGAAGAATAAATTCCGAAATCAATCCGATTTTTATGCTGACAGGATTTCTTTTTATGTTTATCGGTAACTTGCTTCCCAAAGTACCGTCAAATTTCTTTTTGGGGATTCGTACTCCGTGGACTTTATCATCGGAAACGGTTTGGCGCAAAACTCATCGCTTGGGAGGAATAAATTTTTTCGCATCGGGAATCCTAATGATATTAATGTCTTTCGGGAAAAATTTCAATCCTGTTGTCAATACGGCTTTATCGGTTTTTATCGTTATTTTTACGCTGATTCCGATTGTTTTTTCGTTTATTTGGCATAAGCGGGAAAACAAATAAATATCAGGTAAAAATCCCCTCTCATTTATTTATAAATCATAATCTCGTTAATGCTTTTTTTATTTTCTTAATCTTCAATTGACATTTCGATTGAATTTTTCTTTTGGTATAAAAAAGCGATAACTTCGGAGGAATATAATGAAAAAATTTTTATCTGTATTTTTAATGTCGACTGTTTGCATCTTATCGGCATTAAACTCTCCCCGCCACTTTTCGGTTGTTTCCGATCAAGGTTCCTGCCACTTAAATTGGGGACCTGCCATACCGGAAGGAACTCAAGAAATTAAATTGCATGACGGAATACCGGATGACGGATACTATCAAAATAAACAAAAACTTTACGGTTCTCTCTTTGATTTGACATCCATGCCGTCAGCAAATGTTTATTCTGTGGAATTTTTCACTTCCTGGAGCAATCCCGGAGATTCATGCGACATCGTTTTTCTTGACTGGGCATCTCATCAACCTGTTTACATACTGGAAAATTACAAAACAACAACCTCAAATAATTGGGAATACCAAATTGAAGTGCCGGCGGAAGCCACTCCGGCTTCAGGAGTGCTCGGTGTTTTCATAAGACCTGAATCAGGAATAAACACCGATGCTAAACCGGTTATCGCAATTGATCAAGATTATGACGGAAGTTCTTATATTTTAAACAACGACTATTCAATAAACGATCCTGTCGATAAAGGAGATTTTCTCATCACCTTGGTTGTTGAAACGCCGGGAGAACGTCTGCTTGCGGCAAGGCCTTACATTGATTCCGAAAATGCGACAAGCAATGAAAATCAAATGCGAAATGAAATTCCGGAAATAAATTACGATTACAGAGAATCGGAAGAATTTGTCATTCAACGCAACGAGGAAATCATTGCAGATAATTATGCCGGACTTTATTATATGGATTCAAACGTAACGATTGAAACAACTTACTCTTATAAAGTTGCTCAAATTTACGGAGACGAGGTTTCCGATTACACGGATCCTATCAGCATTATTCCGAGAGACGGCATGAGTTTTGAATTGGGATTTTATAATTGGCTCAGAATAAATGTTGCTCAAAACGATTTTAACTGGACTTTATCCACTGCCGGAATGGACGCTTATGACGGAAATCGTTGCGCCGTTTCATATTCTTACGACAACGTAAATCAAATTGCTTTTGCCGTAAACAATTGGCTGATCTCTCCGAGAGTTCATGTTGAAGAAGAAGCATCAATAAGTTTTTACGCTTCGGGTCAGGATCAATATTACAATCAAGAATGTTTTAATGTATCGGTTTCTGCCCAAGAAGACCCGAATAACTTGGCGGCTTATCAAATAATCGGAAGAGACACAACCGGTTTCAATTACGAAAAATATACTTACTCGCTTTCATCTTATTCCGGAGAAGATATAAGAGTGGCGATACAACATGATATGCCGGCAGGGAATAACGGATTCGCCTTAAAAATCGATTACATAACATTTACGGGTTTGACAACCGATAACGAAGAAGACTCATTTGAAGCAATCACTCCGAATGAATTAAGCAATTATCCCAATCCTTTAAACCCGGAAACATCAATTGTTTATAATGTTTCCTCATCGGGAAAAGTCAATCTTTCAATATTCAATGTAAAAGGTCAAAAAGTTTGTACCTTGGTTGATCAAAATATGGAGAAAGGGCGTTACGAAATAAGATGGAACGGAAAAGACAAAAACAATAATGCGGCAGCAAGCGGTATTTATTATTACCGGCTCGTCAACGGCAATAAAAACGTCGTCGGCAAAATGTTGCTTATGAAATAAAAATACGGCAATAATTTCAGGGCGTTTTTACGCCCTTTTATCTTTTTTATAATATGCAAACAAAAATACAAAAATTCCCTAAAAAGGAAAATTTATGAGAATAATTTCAGGAAAATTTAAAAAAGCAAATCTTTTCTCTGTGCCGGGAAATACAACCAGACCGACTTCCGATGCGGTTAAAGAAATGATTTTTTCAACCCTCTTCGACTGCAAAGACTCAGATGTCCTGGATCTCTATGCAGGCTCAGGTTCTTTGGGTTTGGAAGCTCTCAGTCGCGGAGCAGGATATGCGGAATTTGTTGACGGTTCTCAAAAATCGGTAAGCGTAATCGGGAAAAACATAGAGAAATTGAACTGTAAAAAACAAACTCGGATAAATCGGAAAAAAGTTTTATCTTTTTTAGGTAAATGCGAAAAAAAATATGATCTTATTTTCCTTGATCCTCCCTACAACAAAGGTTTGATAAATCCCACAATAGAAAAAATAATTGAGTTTGATATACTTAAACCCGGCGGACGTGTCGTTGCAGAATATTCAAAGAAAGAAAAATTAAAAGATTTTTCGGAAACATTTGAGATTACCCGAAAAGAAGCGGGTTTAACACATATTATTTTTATGAACGAAAAAAACTGTTCGGACGAAAATACAATTTTATGAAAGATGAATATTTCTTAAAATAATATTTTTATTCATTTCTCTTGACGACGGTATTATTTTTTCTGTATTTGAATCTGTCTGAAGTCATAAATCAAATTCTTAAATTCAAAAATAAAAATTAACGGAATTGAGCATGAAAATATTGATAGTAGATGACAATAAAATTATAAGAACGATTATAAAAAAAGAACTTGAAGGACTTGATGTCGAATTTGCGGAAGTAAGCTCAGGAGAAGAAGCAATTCGATATTTTGTAATGCATGACGATATATCATTGATTACGCTTGACCTTAACATGGAAGGATTTTCAGGTTTTGAAACATTGGAAAAAATACGCCATCTTCAGGAGATAAAAAAAAGAGAAGCAGTTCCCGTAATTTTCGTTACATCCTCAGACAGCGTAAGAGACCGCTTTAAAGGATTTGAACTCGGAGCAATTAACTTTTTGGTAAAACCTTTCGAAAACGGACAATTATATAAGATGGCGGAAGAAATTTTATTTCAGACAACTATCTTTTCCGATACCAATATTCTGGTAGTGGACGATTGCAAAATATCGCAACGCATTATAAAAAAATCTTTGGAAAATGAAGGAGCAAAAGTTACCGTAATCAATAATTCCAAAGATGCGAGGAAATTTTTATCCGAAAATATTCAGGATTTGGATTTAGTCTTCTTGGAGTATAACCTTCCGGATATAAACGGTATTGAGCTTACATTTTTCATAAGACATAATCTGGGAAATAAAAAAATACCGGTAATCATAACTTCGCCGGACAGCAGCAACGAAGAAATACTTAATTTCTTCACTCACGGAATTACCGATTATATTACCAAACCTTTCCTGAAAGAAGAATTGGTTGCTCGTTTACATAATCATTTGGAAAGGATAAAATCTTTGAAATTACTGGATCAAAAAATTCAAGATAACGAGTTATTAATAGAAAAATTAAAAGAAAGCAACGATTCTTTGAGAACAACACAAAACAAATTACTGCAATCGGAAAAGAAAAACGCAGTTTTGGCAACGGGCGTTACCGCTAATCACGAAATTAATCAGCCGCTAATGATTTTACAGGGAAATTTGGATTTGCTTGTCCATCGAATCGGAGATAATCTAAACGAAAAAGAAAAAAAATATTTGGATAAATCTTTCAATGCGATAAATAGAATACAAAGTATTCTGAATAAATTGAAAAACATAGATTCTGCCGAATATACCAATTATTCGGACAATCAATTGATGTTGGATTTATCCGGCGAATTTAATGAAGAGTAAAAATCTGATCAGATAAAAAAATATTATAATTTAAACAATAAAAAAAAGTTAACCAAGTGAGGATTTAAATGGCTCAGGTACAGGTCAAGAATGTTAATAAATTTTACGATAATAAATTTCATGCCGTAAAAAATGCAAATTTTATTGCAGAAGATAAGGAATTTGTAATTTTAGTCGGTCCGTCCGGTTGCGGCAAAACCACAACTTTAAGAATGATAGCCGGCTTGGAAGACATAAGTGACGGAGAAATAAAAATAGGCGATAAAATTGTAAATAATATTGCTCCGAAAGACCGCGATATTGCCATGGTTTTTCAGAATTACGCTCTCTATCCGCATATGACGGTTTATCAAAACATGTCTTTTGCCTTAAAACTTCGCAAAACTCCTAAAGATGAAATTGACGCAAAAGTAAGAGAAGCTGCCAAAATGCTCGACATTGAGCACTTACTTGACAGAAAGCCGAAAGAGTTATCGGGCGGTCAGCGTCAGCGCGTAGCTTTGGGCCGAGCAATCGTACGAAAACCGAGAGTTTTTCTTTTTGACGAACCGTTGTCAAACCTGGATGCCAAACTCAGAGTGCAAATGCGCGCCGAGATAATAAAGTTACACAGAAGACTCTCCACTACAATGATTTACGTAACTCATGACCAAGTCGAAGCAATGACCATGGGCGATAAAATCGTTGTAATGAAAGACGGAGTTATCCAACAAATAGATTCTCCCCTTAACGTTTATAATAATCCCAAAAATCTCTTTGTTGCCGGATTTATAGGCAGTCCTTCCATTAATCGTATTTCAGGAAAACTGACAAAAGAAAATAATCAGGTAGCTTTTATTTCCGAAGACATAAAAATAACTCTCACTGAAGATCAAAAAGATATGCTTTCCGATTATACAGGAAAAGAAATTATCCTCGGAATCCGTCCGGAAGATATTTACGACAAAGATTTCAGTTCCCTTGCCGAGGAACCTCGCGCCTTGGAAACGGTTTGCGAAGTTGTTGAACCGATGGGAAATGAATTTATTCTTTATCTTCTTGCCGGTAAAAACAAACTTACGGCAAGAATAGATCCCAAAAGAATGCCGGAACCCGATAAAAAATTCGTTGCTGCTTTAGATATGAAAAAAGCTCACTTTTTCGATTCAGAAACGGAGATTTGTCTTTATTGATTGCAATAACCCTAAAAAGAGGAGAAGATGAAAAAATTTTCAATCGGGCTGGTCATATTTTTGATCGGCTCTTTTTCTTATGCGGCGGATCTTCTCTTAAATCCCTCGGCAACTGCGAGCGCCGGCAACAATCTTCTTCTTTTGGAACCGACTTGTTCCGGCTCATTTATCAATCCGTCCGTTAATTCTCAGGGTATTGAATTTGCCTGTTCCAATCTATACAATTTAAACGAAATTACAGCATATTATTCGGGAGTCTCGGTTCAAAAACAAAAAATAAACTTTTTCTTCCATGAATACTTTTTGGACAATAACCTTTACTCGGAAAGTAACTCTCTTCTGGGATTTTCATATAAATTCAAATTTTTTGAAGCAGGGCTTAATTATCGCTTAATCTATTGTAATGTAAGAAATTATGACCATGATTATTCCTCTCTGTTTGACGCAGGGTTTCATTTTAAATATAAAAGATACGATATTCATGCTTCCGTAAAAAACATAATGCGAGCATCTGTTTCCGGCGAAAAGTTACCGACTCATATAATTACGGAAACAGCATTTCAACTGACTTCGTTTGCCAAAATATCATTGGGACTGGAAAAACAAACCGACTTTGAACCGATTATCAAAAGCGGAATTGCGGTTCGTCCTTTCAAAGAATTAGGTTTAATCGTCAGTTACCAGCAAAATCCGGAAAGACTGGGAGCAGGAGCAATTATTTCTTTTCGCAAAATAAATTTAACCTGGAGTATTTTAACTCATACAATCCTGCCTCTGACCCATCATGTTTCTTTGGAATTTAAAATCTAAATTTGTCATCTTGTCATTATCTTGCTTCCTTTTATTTGCGGAAGATGATTTTTCCGGAGAAGATTACGAAGACGCCGAGCATCAAACAACTTTAAAATCCATTTATTTTGTTTCGTCAAAAGAATTGTCTGCTCATGAAGAAGTAACAGACAAAGAAGCAAAGATAATTTCGGATTACCTCAAATATCGCTATCCTGAAAACTGGAATAAACTGAAAAAAATCGGAGTCAGCCCGGAAACTGTTATTTTCTTGAAAAATTATTATACTTTGGAAAAAAATAAAAAATATAATTTCAATTTTTTATGCAGAACAAGTTATAAAAGCGAAAACAAAAAAACGAAATCAAGTCTTCCTCTTTTACAAAAATATTCGGTTTCGTCTAAATCAATCAGCGCCGGTTTAGTTTTGGAAAAAGATAAATCAGAAAAAGAAATATACGAATTTACTTCATATTACGGAGAATTAAAAAAAGATAAATTTAAAATAAACGCCGGAAATTACATTATAAACTGGGGATACGGACTTGTTTTTGCAAAACCTTTGGGAAAGCCTGATTTTTCCTCAGTTAAGAAAATGATAAATCCGACCAATAAAATATCATTGCATAAATCATCCTTCGAGTCAGGTTATCTTTCGGGAGTAAGCGCGGGGTACAATTACGAAAATGTAACCGTAAACGCATTCATGTCTCATACAGGTAAATATTATCGGCTGGAAAACGGAAAAATTACTTCTTTAAGCGATGACGGGATTCATGCTGAAAACGAGACTCCGGAAGTTAAAGAAAACATCGCAGGAGTCGATTTATTCTTTCAATCAACTTATGCGGATATCGGAATTTCGGCTGCAACAGACAATTTTTCACATTCATTTAACAACCCTTATCTCAGCAAAAACAATAATCTCGTATCTCTTATCGGAACTCTAAAATACGATAATTTATCCTGCTTCGGAGAGCTGGCAAACTCAAATAAGATTTCGGCTTTTCATATAGGGACGGGATTTATGACAGACAGTTTAAAATCTGTCCTTTCTTACAGACATTTCCCGGCAAAATATCATTCTTTTCACCAAAATGCCATAAGATTTTCGCAAGCTTTGCATACGGAAGAAAAAGGCATATTATGGAAAACGGAAACTAAGCTTTTCAATAAAATAAAATTAGAGTACATGTTAAATACAGGTTATACTCGTAAAAAATCGTCTGAATTTCCTTTTAAAAAATCTCGCTTCAACCAAAAGATAACCGTTAAGTCAAAAATTTTCGCATTATCCGTAAAACAAAAGAAAACGGGAATATCAAATTCAAGGTTTAGTTTAAGAACAAGAACTTATCGCCTGAAACATCATATCATGCCGTCAAAATCATTAAAAATAACTCAGAATATTCAATTCAAAGAAGAAAAATCGGAAAATAAATACAAAAGCGGATTTCTGGTCTATGCTCAATTGGAAATGCACAAAAAACTGTACAATTTTTATGTAAGGTTAACGGCTTGGGACACTAAAATAAGCTTATATGAACATGAAAATAATTTAACGGGAGTTTTATTGAATCGTATTCATAACGGTTCAGGTTCCGCCTTGGTTTTGTTGCTGAAACAAAATATCAGAAGAAATTTAAAATCGGAAATTTATTTCAGAGACTGTTTAGACAAAAAAGACCAAAAAGAATATGCTTTTCAAATAATATATAATTTTTAGAACTCTATACCTTTACGGGAAAGAACTCCTTTGGCATAATAATGTTTTATTTCTCTCATTTCTGTTACCAAGTCGGCAAATTCTATTAAATCAGGAGAAGCGTAACGTCCCGTTAAAACAACTTCGGTTTCCGGATTTTTTTCATGCAAAATTCTCAGCAACTCCTGAGATGAAAACAAATTATAATAAACGGCAATAGTAACTTCGTCTAAAATAACGAGTTGATATTTGCCTGAACGCAAAACGTCCCTGATCTTTATTAAACCGTCTTTGGCATTACTGATATCTTTCTCATCCGGAGTTCTGTCAAGAAAACATTCATTTCCGAAAAGATCTGTTTTTATATCCGGCAGTTTATCGTTGCACAATTTAACTTCGGAATAAGTCATTCCCTTTATAAATTGTCCGATAAAAACTTTTTTCCCTGCTCCGACCGCTCTCAGAGCCAATCCGAAAGCTGAAGTAGTTTTGCCTTTTCCGTTTCCCGTATAAAGATGAACCATGCCTTTAATTTTATTCCTTTCTCTCTATTGTCAGAAGGGTTACGTCATCCGGAATGCGGTTACTGTTTAATTTATGATTATTAATAACTCCTTCAACATCATGTTCATCAAAAAGAGTCAGTATTATGTCATGCCTGTCTTTGAGAGAAGGGTATTGCGGAAGAATTTCCAGAATTCCGTCCGAAAGACAAACAATTTTATCGTTTACGTTAAAATCTATTTCTGTTGATTCTGCCGATATATTATCAATTATGCCCAAAGGCGATCCTTTCAAATTTATATATTCGGCTTTTCCGTTTTTATAAATAACAGGTTGAGGATATTGACCGCAATTTATGCAGGATAAAGTATTTTTACGCAAATCTATTACTCCGTAAAAAAGCGTTATAAACTTATCGGAGACAAAATCAAGCATTTCACAATTCAAAAGACGACAAATTTCATGCGGTTGCAATACAATGTCGTTAAACTCCCAATTAAATAAATCAAGATACTTACGGACAAAATTTTTAAGAAAAACAGTAATGAACGCTGCCGGAACGCCGTGTCCCGAAACATCTGCCAAATAAAAGACCAAATGATTCTCTCCGACGTTAAAATAATCAATGAAATCTCCGCTCAAATAATCGGACGGAATCAAATAATGGTTTAATTCATATCCGGAAATCTTTTTGTTTTTTTCCGGTAAAAGCTCAAATTGAATTTTACGTCCGGCAATTTCATCTTCCCGAAGTTCGGTAACGGATGCTTGCAATTTTTTATTCAATTTTTCCAATTGTCCGGTTCTTTCTTTCACTTTCAATTCAAGCTTGCGATTTAAGTCCGATAATTTTTCTTCTGCAATCATTCTTTGCTTTATCTCTTTTGATAATTCAACGTAAGATTTCTCTAATGCAAGGGCCTGCTCTTTAAGTTTTGCGGTTCTTTTTATTACCATTTCCTCAAGTTCTTGTTCGTAACGAATGTTTTTTTTCATAAGATCAGATTTTTCAAATGCCTGCTTTATATTGGCATCAACAAGATCCAAATTGAAAACCGGTTTTACTATAAAGTCCCAAGCTCCTTTTTTAATTGCTCTTATGGCGCTTTCGATATCGCTGCTCCCGGAAACAATCAAAACAGGCAAAGTAGGATATTCTTTATTCAAAATATTTAAAAGTTCAAATCCGTCCATTACGGGCATATCCAAATCAATAAAAGCAAGATCAACCTTTTCTTTTTTAATCAATTCCAAACCTGTTAAACCGTTTTCGGCAGTAATGCAATCGTAATGCAAACTTTCAAGCATTGACCTGATAACAGAACGAACCATATCATTATCATCAATAATAATTATTTTTTTCTTATTGTTTAAATCAAAAACATCATTGTTTTGTCCCAATAAAACTCTCCTTATTTCTATATTTTTTCCATAAAACGCTGATATTTAACTAAAATTCAGCTTCAAAAGAAATAACCTCAGACATTCCGGTATTTCCTTCAGGATCCGAACATCTCAAAAAATAACGATTTGTTCCTGCCCGTAAATTTACTTCTGCTCTGAATTGACCGTTTAGCAAAGAATGAGAGGTTTCCTGACCGTTTAAGTTAAGAATAATCTCTCCGCCGGGAAATAAATCCGTATGATTATCTGATTTTTTCAAACGCAGCAAACCCGTTATAACATAAAAATTATGCTCTACAACCTGATCTTCGCCGGGAGAAAAATCATAAAATTCGGCATAAGGATAATTCGGATGACTGAGATTAAGATCAACAGATAATTGACCGGGAACATTTACGCTGACTTCAGTTTCGTTGTAACCCGGTAAAAAAAGTCTTATCTTATGATCGCCGGAAGGAATATCCTGCAACATAACCGGAGTTTGTTGAAAAATTCGATTATTGTCAAAATAAATTTGAGCTCCCGGAGGATTACTGGCAATTTTAAAAGGAAACCCGACTATAGAATTTCCCGACTCCCTGTTACCGTAAATCATCCATTCTCCGTTTATTTTCTTGAAGTAAGACATAAATCCGTTGTCGTAAGGTTCAGTAAAAACCTGAGTTTCATCACTAGAGCTGAATTCGATTCTGAATGAGACAACAGCTTCATCGTAATCAATATCAATTTCTATATTTTCCGTCTCCATATAGTCAAAATTGACATAATAACTTTGCCACTCGCTGAAAACATGATCTTTGGTTTTACCGTTATGCAAAAAATCATCGGCATAGTAACTCATAATTTCTTCGTAATTGCTGTTATTGAAATCAGTTGTTATTTTATCCAAAATTGTTCTTATCAAAAGATCGGAACTGTTTACCGATTGAGAATCCGCTTCACAGCCGAGCAATAAAACAACAGCCGAAAGCAATGCGTACTTTATTATTTTTTTTAACATTCCGATAATCTCCCTTATTTTTATGCTTTACTTTGCATTAAAATATAATCCGGTTTATCTTAAAGAAAATAAATTTATCTCGGATGGCAATCACTTATTTCATTTTAATAAAAAAGATTACAACATTTAAAATATTATTCTGCGTATAAAAAACAATAATTTTTTTATTTTTTCGGATCAAAAACAAATATTCGTTTTATTGTCAAATAATTGTTCTCTTATAATAGTTAATTTTTAAAATAAAAACAAAAAAAATAATAAATAAACACTCGGTTCCGAATAATAGGGATAATTAATTAATAAAAATATCCGTGTTTCATTTTGCAAGATTTTTTAATCTTATAAGTTATGCTTATCTCAGACAGATAATCCGCACTTTTTCCCGTCGCCCGGTTCAGCCGTTTTACTTAAGCTGTAATTTACGAAACCCCGGAATGAAAAATATCCTTAAATATCAAAATAAACACATTAACAATAATTATTTATGCAATCATACATTTTTAATATGAAGCATGAAGTAAAACATAGAGATAAACAAAAAAAATCTCTCGCAATCATAAAAAAGCGAGGGAAATAAGTTATTTTGCGCGTAACCGAAATTACTTCACAAGCAATATTTTTTTATTTAACCGGTTTGTTTGAGTTTTCAGATTAACGAAGTAAATTCCGCTGACACTACGTTCGGAAAATTCGGATTTTAATTCGAGAATATGTTTTCCGGATTTTATTTCAGGAATCTTTTGCTCGTAAACTTTCTGACCTTTAATATTATAAACTCCGATCTCGACAGGCGAGTCTTCAGGAAGAGAAAAAGATATTGTAATATTTGCTCTGCTTCCGGTTGCAATAAAAGGATTAGGATAAATATTTGCTTCCGATTTATATTCAGCAATATCATTATCGTTGGCAACCTGAATAACATTTAACGTCAAAGGCAAAGTTTTAAGAGAATCATCAGGATCATTTGAGTAAAATTCAATTTCAGCATTGTAAGACTGGTTCAAAGCCAATTGATTTCCGTCAACCGCATAATTTACGGTAAAAGGAACTCCCGCTTCAACAATTGCCTGAGGATCATCCAATTTTATAAATGATGCGTTCGGCGAAATAAAAACGGAAGTGTTGCTCTCGACAAAATCTTGATTATAAGCAATCTGTAAACCGTCGTCAGCATCGGCATTTTCAATACCTACGGTCGCTTCGTTAAGCTCTCCGTCCATATTTCCGTATAAAAATTCAATATCTCCGTTTTGATGCAATATCACCTGAAAATTGAGATTTCCCGTTTCATTATAAAATACCCAATTCGTATATTGTATAATAATCTTCTTGCCGTCCTCATCAAAATAAGAGTATAAATCTCCGGAATTTGATTTCAAGTCGTCCCAAAACGGCGCAATCATATCATTGGGTTTTATTGAATTGGGAATTTCGTCATTGGAATAATCAATCCCGTCTCGTCCGAAAGTAAGATAACCGTTGGACGAAACTTTTACGTTTGTTTTAAGCTTACCGTAAAACGGGAATAAAAAAGGCAATTCAAGATTATAAAAAGTATTTGAACCGTTCATCGGATGTAAATCGCCTATTTCCGAAATATCGTTCCATTCGGAAAGCTCTCCAGGATAATCAGACGCTTTCCACCAATTGTATCCGTAATTATCGGGATCACCCGAAGCATTAACAGACAATCCGATTATTCTCGTCCAATAACTGAGATCCGCTTCGCCGGTATTTTCCAAGTTAAAATTCAGATAATTAGTTTCCCCGAATTTAATATCCGCAACCTCTTCTGCAGGAATACTCAGTTGAGGCGGATATTGAACAGTCGCGCTTACGGGAATTATTTTAACGGGCTCTTCCGGATCATTGGAATGAATCTCTATATTAACGCTGAAAATTCCTGTTTCGTTCGGATTAAGCTGAACAGAATAAGGAATTGATTCTCCGAAAACAAGAGAAGCAGATTCGGCTCCGGTTAAAACAAAATCATCGGAATCAAGAATTACGTCAGTAATATTCAAATCATTTTCTCCCTGATTTTGAAGGAAAAAATTAATTTCCGGCGTTTCTCCCGGATCAATATTTCCAAAAGATATTTCATCTTCGGAAGAATAACATTCCGGTTCCGTTTGCCCAAACAGAAAAGATAAATACAATTGAAACAAATTCTTTTTGGTGTTGTCGCTTTCTCCGTCAAAGAGCGCTCCGGTTATAACGGTTGAACCTATCGCCCTGTAATTTTCGCCTTTATTGGCAACAGCTCTTACGTAATCTCCGTTTACGGAGTTCAATATTGCCGTTCCTGTTCCTGCTGTTAAACGATTCATTCTTCCTATGCAATAAGAAGGCGTTTGCCCGGGATTTTCATCCCGATAATCGTAATTCTTTCCGGCGGTAAAAGTATCGTCAATACCGCGAATTCCGCCTGTTATTTCTTCATCTTCTCCTTGAATGCCGGAAGCTATGCCCAGCATGGCAAGAAACTCCGTGCCGGCAAAATCAATACCGATATTGGTTCCTTCAACATAAAGAGCTTTTCCCGCATTAAGATAATTGACCAAAACGTTTTGTTGTTCGACGCTCACGGCGCCGGGCGGCCACCAATCTCAGGAAACGCAGAACCCGCCCAGAAAGACGAGTACGGCATCATATTGCAATAAGTCTTCAGGCAACTCGTAATCAGAGTCGTAATTTATGTTCATTTCATCCAGAAATCCCGTAATCCTGTCTTCCGATGAAGCGTATTCGCCGGTTTCGGGATCATCAAAATGAAAAGACGGATTTTCATTTAGCCATAAAAATACGCTTTGAGCATTTAAACCTGCCCCCAATATAAAAAAAGAAGCAAGCAAAATTAATTTTTTTATCATGATACCTCCAAAAATATTATACTAACCTAATCAATAAGTAAATTTTAACAAAAAATATTTAACCCGAAAAATAAAAAAACAGACAAAACATATTATTGTTAAGCTTAATCAGAAAATTAAATGAAATAATTTTTTTAACTTAAAAAAACATATCTGTCAATTTAACGGAAAATAAAACTGCTCAATTTAAAAATTTGTTCTTTTTTACCCGGTGAATTAATTTAAGGCAAGATTCGATTTATTTAACTGCCGAGCAAATTTTTCAGGTCAAAGCTCTTCAGCAAGGCATAAAAAAGTTTAGAAAGCATTTAAAATAAAGAAAATATATTGTCAGAACTTATGCGATAAGCCTTAAAGTTATTTATTTATTGACATAAAAAACGTCCGAAAATTTAAAGATCGGATAATGTATCTCTTTTTAGAGAGTTCAGTTATATAATAAGATTAAAATATAAACAGGAGAAAAACATGACCAAAGCGGATTTAGTAAAAAGTGTTTCGGCTGAGACAGGAATCATCCGTAAAGATGTAGCCATTATTGTTGATTCATTATTGGAAACGATAGTTAATTCCTTAAAAGAAGGAAATCATATTGAAATTCGCGGCTTTGCTACTTTCAAAACCAAGAAACGCAATGCTCGCGAAGCAAGAAACCCCAAAACCGGGGAAACGGTTAAAGTAGAAGAAAGAACCGTTCCGTCTATTAAATTTTCTAAAGATTTCAAAGATCAAATAGCTGAAGCTGCAAAATAATTGTTAAGAGCGGGTTCTTTAACCCGCCTTTTTTATTTATGTCGGGATTTTACAGCGAATATACGGATTTAACATCCGGAACAGTAAATATTAAAGGAGAAGAAGCGCATCATATCCTGAATGTATTCCGAAAAAAAAACGGAGACACTGTTCAGGTTACAAACGGAAAAGGTCTTCTCATTTCGGCTCAGATAATTGCAACAAATAAAAAAGAAGTAATTTGCAAAATACTGAAATCGGAAAAAAAATTAAAATCAAAACCGATAATCGCTTGCGCTTTTTCGTTATTGAGATCAAAGCATGATTTTATGATCATAGAAAAATTAACAGAACTCGGAATATCTGAATTTTATCCTTTTATCTCACAATTTACAGTAAGAAAACCCAATTCAAATACGGCGGAGAAAATGACAAAAACAGCAATTTCCGCCATCAAGCAATGCGATAACGCTTATCTTCCGAAAATCTATGAACCTCGGAAACTTACGGAACAGATTAAATTTATTAAATCAAAACAATATAAAATAATAACAGCCTCAGAACTTCAACCGGAAAATACTCTTGCCGATTGTTGGGACAAGAAGGAAAATCTTTGTTTCGCAATAGGACCTGAAGGCGGATTTTCTCCGGAAGAAAGAGAATTTTTTACAAGAGAAAATATTTCTCAAATAACACTCGGCAATCATATTCTCAGAGCAGAAACCGCAGCCGTAAATTTTGCATCTGTAATCTTAGGAAAACTTTTGGAAAATGATCCGTCTCACTATTAGTTTTGCAATATTTATTTTTTTTATTTGTTCATGCCTTGCCTTGGATGAAGACTCTTTGTTGCAAAAGCTCTCTTACACTCCTGTATTTATTCCGAAAAAAAACAGAATTAAGGTTCAATTTTTCAGAAATTATCCTGCGAAGGAGCCTCTCAGCATTTTTCTTACCAATCCGACCGGAAGAAATAACCGCGGTCTTTTATGCAAAAACGAGATTATGCTTAACATTCTTATGGAATATCCTTTTCTTGCCGATTGGAGTTCTTTTGACGCAACAATGGATTATTTGCCGATAGATTTTTACAATAAATATATTTATAAAGACTTATACAAAGTAAATCTTACCGATTACTTAATTATTTCGACAAATATAAAAAAAGCAACGGAAACAGGTAATTTCATTAATTTAAAAATTCCGCTCAATAAAAAAAGCAACTTTTTTAATTTTAAAATATATCGTTAAAAAAACTCAATGAACAAGTTTAAATTATTTTCAAAATATAAACCTGAGGGAGATCAAATTCAGGCGATTCGGGAACTCACCGAAGGCGTATTGCGAGGAGAGAAATTTCAAACTTTGCTCGGCGTAACCGGTTCAGGCAAAACGTTTACTGTTGCCAATACAATCGAAAAAGTGAATAAACCGACTCTCGTCATTTCTCACAATAAAACATTAGCAGCCCAGCTTTACGGCGAATTTAAACAATTGTTTCCCGAAAATGCAGTTGAATTTTTCATAAGTTATTACGATTACTATCAGCCTGAAGCTTATATACCGGGAAAAGACGTTTATATTGAAAAAGATTCGGACATAAACGACGAAATAGAAAAATTGCGACTTCACGCAACCATGTCCCTGACGGAACGCAGAGACGTTATCATAGTGGCAAGCGTTTCCTGTATCTACGGATTGGGGATTCCGGAAGAATACCGCCAGGCTCAAATTCCCATAAAAGTCGGCGAAACAATCGAAAGAAACGAATTACTCAAAAAATTGATAAATATTCATTATTCCAGAAATGACGTTGCCTTTCAGAGAGGAGCGTTTCGAGTAACGGGAGATGTTGTAGATATTTATCCCGCCTATATGGAGCATTCGATAAGAGTTGAATTTTTCGGTGACGAAATAGAAAGAATTTCCAGAATAAACCCCATTGATAATCATATTTTAGAGGAAGTGGACGAATATGCCGTTTATCCTGCCAACCATTTTATTACATCCAAAGAAATGCTTGAAAAAGCGGTTTTATCCATTCAAAAAGAACTTAACGAATGCGTAGCGAATTTTTTGGACGCAGGAAAATTCGTTGAAGCGCAACGATTGGAACAAAGAACAAAATTTGATGCGGAAATGTTGAAAGAATTGGGGTATTGTTCAGGAATTGAAAATTATTCGCGCCACTTAACCGGCGCCCAAAAGGGAGAACCTCCTTTTTGTCTGATTGATTACTTCCCGAAAGATTATCTTCTTGTAATAGACGAATCTCACGTTACTCTTCCTCAGTTTCACGCTATGTACAGCGGAGATTACAGCCGTAAAAAAAGTTTGGTGGAATACGGATTTCGTCTGCCGTCCGCTTTCGACAATCGTCCTTTAAAATTTAATGAATTTGAAGATCATATAAATCAAGTTATTTTTGTTTCTGCCACTCCCGGCAACTACGAATTGGAAAAAACGGAAGGCGTTTTTGTCGAACAGGTAATACGTCCGACGGGACTTCTCGATCCGGAAATTATTATAAAACCCGTTGCTTCACAAGTTGACGATTTACTTGAGGAATGCCGTTTAACTTACGAAAAAGGCGAAAAAATTCTGGTTACTGCTTTAACAAAAAGAATGTCGGAAGATTTAAGCAAATATATGACCGATGCAGGAATAAAAGCAAGATATCTGCACAGCGAATTGTCGGCAATCGAGCGTTCGGGAGTTATTCGAGATTTCAGACTCGGGGAATTTGATGTTTTGATCGGCGTAAACCTGCTTAGAGAGGGTCTTGATATGCCGGAAGTCTCTTTGGTTGCCATTCTGGATGCCGATAAAACAGGATTCTTGCGTTCTTCCCGATCCTTAATTCAAACCGCCGGACGCGCTGCTCGCAATGCGAACGGAAGAGTTATTTTTTATGCCGATAAAATTACAGATTCCATAAGAGAAACCATAGAAGAAACAAACAGAAGAAGGAAAAAACAAACAGAATACAATAAAATACATAATATTACGCCTGAAACTATTTTTAAGACAACAGAACAAATCATGAGTTCCACAAGAGTTGCTGAGGGCTATGCTCCCTACAATGCCAAAAATACAAAGTCAAAATCAGAATCAGGAAAAGATAATTTCGAAGAATATCTGCATCTTGATAATCCTGAAAAAGTAATTGCTCTGCTGGAAAAAGAAATGAATAAAGCCGCCGAAAAACTGGAATTTGAAAAAGCCGCCGAGCTTAGGGACAGAATTTCGGAAATGCAAAGTCTTTTGGACTTGTAATTTTCTTCAATCAAACAAATAAATTCATTTTCACCCTTACGCAAAACAACGATTTATCAGGCATAAAAATTAACTGAGATAACGTTTCCGAAAAATATCAAATATGTTTAAATATGCTTTGAAAATAAAAATTAACTTAACTTAATTTACGCCGTAAAAGACATTCGGCTAAAATTTATTTTTTTAATTGACATAAGTATTTTACCTATTTTTTTGTAATCCGTAAGGAGATTATAACTTATGATTAAAGATAAGAAAATTTTACGACAGAAGATTGAAACTCATTAAGCATTTATTCCTGATTTAGGGATAAATGCTTTTTTCATGCAAAGATATTGTTTCTTTAATCAAAAGCTTATATATCGGAAACATAAATATTTTTATTCGGGAAGTTATATGAACATATCTGAAATTGTGGCATTAGGATTGAAAGAAGATCTCGGACACGGAGACATTTCAACAGAATATCTCGAACTCGGAGTCAAGCAGGTTTCGGCATTTTTGATTGCAAAAGAAGACGGAATAATTGCCGGTTTGGAAACAGTGCGAGAAGTCTTCAGGCAAGTTGATCCGCAAATCAACATTATCGCCTATTGCAAAGACGGCGATGCAGTAAAAAAAGGCGAAGAAATCATCAAAATAAAAGGTAATGCTTCGTCTATTCTCAAAGGCGAAAGAGTTGCCCTTAATTTTCTGCAAAGAATGAGCGGAATAGCTTCCGCAACCAATCGTCTGGTAAAAGCCGTTTCCGGTACAAAAGCAAAGATTCTGGATACCAGAAAAACAACCCCGGGCTTGCGTTTTCTTGAAAAATATTCTGTAAAAACGGGAGGCGGATTTAACCATCGTTTCGGTCTTTTTGACATGATAATGCTCAAAGAAAACCATATCAGAGCAGCCGGCTCAATCACCAAAGCGACGGAACTGATCAAAAAAAATAACACAACGTATAAAATTGAAGCGGAAGTAACAAACTCAGAAGAACTTGATGAAGCTGTCAGAGCAAAAGTTGACAGAGTTATGCTTGATAACATGTCAATTCAAGAGATGAAAAAAGCAGTCGAAAAATACGGAGGTATCGTTGAATTGGAAGCATCCGGCAACGTTACTCTCGAAAAAATAAGAGAAATTGCCGAAACAGGGGTTGATTACATATCCAGCGGAGCGTTAACGCATTCATGTAAATCAATGGACATATCATTATTATTTAAGGAGTAAATAATGAATAAAAAAACAAAAGAGAACTTGGAAATACTTGTCAAAATGCAGGTATTTGAAGATGAAATAACCAAACTTAATCAAAAGAAAAAGGAATTGCCGGAGAAACTTTCGGGTTTAAAATCCAATTTGGAAGAAGCCGAAAAAGAAATGTCCGCCGCCAAGAAAAAACTTGAAGAAAATATTAAATCTCAAAAATCAAACGAACTGAAAATAGGTTCACACAAAGATACTATTACAAAATATTCTGAACAATTAACTTCTATTAAAACAAATAAAGAATATAAAGCCTTAAACAGCGAAATCAATCACCTTAAAGAAAAAAATCAAAAAATTGACGAAGAAACCGTTAAATTAATGGAAAAAGAAAATAATCTGAAAGAAGTGTTGACGGAAGCTGAAAGTAAATTCGAAAAAGCGGAAAAAGAACTTCAGGAAAACGAATCAAAAATAGAAGAAGAGATTAAAGTTACCGATCAGGAAATAAGCGGATTCAAAGAAAAACGAAATGCTTTGGCAATAAATCTTCCGAAAAACATTATATACAAATATCGTCGTTTAATTGAAAGACATTTTGACAGAAGAGCTCTTGCTTATAACAAAAAAAATGCCTGCTCGGGTTGCGGAAACGCCATGACTCCGCAAAACCAGATTGATGTCAGCCAATCGAAAATAATTCAATGCGAATCATGCGGAAGAATATTTATACCGACATCCCTCGAAGAATCGCAACAGCAATAAATTTAACGCCTTTATTTTAATTTCAGTTAAAACAGAGAAGACGAAATGTCTGCTTCGTCTTGAGGCGAAGAGGAAAGTCCGAACACCGCAGGGCAGGATACTTTCTAACGGAAAGTCGCAGCGATGCGGAGAAAGTGCCGCAGAAATTATACCGCCCGAATTATTTCGGGTAAGGGTGAAAAGGCAGTGTAAGAGACTACCGGTTTCGATGTGAGTCGAAATGCAAGGTAAACCTTATCCGGTGCAATGCCAAATAGGAAAGTCGTTTGCTTCGGCAAAGAGGATCTGCCCGATCCTGAGACTTTCGGGTGGGCAGCTTAAGTCGTCCTTAAAAGGTTCCTTTTGAGAAACAGCAATGTACGACTGAGATAAATAGACATTACTTTACTTCTTAGGTAAAGGACAAAATTCGGCTTACCGTCTTCTCTGTAACATTTTATAAAATATAATCATTGCCGGAGATATGATGCCGGAAAACATTTCTGCCCTTAATGTTCTTGCTAAAGAAAAAGCATTTTATTATTATGAAAATCTGCGTAAAATTTTTTTTGAGAAAAAAAACGCAGGTTTAAAAATCCATAACCTTTTAAGAACCTTCATCTATTCTTTCAATACGGAATCCAAAAGTATTTTTTCAGGTTTAGAACCTGCGGCAATATTTATTTTTGAATATTTAAAAGTAGAAGATTTTCCTCGCAAATGCTTTTGGTTTTTGTTGAGAGAAACCAAGGGGAAAAATTTTCAACCTGATTTACTGAAAGAATACTCAGCTGCTTTTGAATTTCTTATTTATTATTTTTCTTCCTTTCCGTCTCCGCATAACCTCTTTAAAAATACAGACTTTAAAAACACAATAAAAAGAAATTGCGTCTTCGGGAAAGAAAAATTGAGCTTTTTCTGCGTTATTATTGATCTTACAGAAGATTCCGGGGTAAAAAAAATTAAGGCTTATTCAGAAGATACGGGAAAATTTGAACTTATTTTAAAAGATTTGTCAACTTTAGGGAAACCCGAAACTTCGGGGAAAAAATTCCATCTTCTTCATAAGGTTTTGCGTAAGTATCAAAAACTTTACCTTGATAATATAATTTGGATTAAAGAAAAGATTTTTACGGTTTCGGAAGATTCGATTATTGCTTTTATGCCTGATTTTCAAATTGATGTAAGCTCAGCAGCGGAAACTTTCGTTTGGGATAAAAAAAATAAACGCGAAACAGCCAATCCTTATCTTTTTTTCCTGAAATATGCAGAATCCGTAAAACCATCATTGGCGATGATAAAAGGAATGATCGTAAATGATTTTTTGGATGAGATTCTTTTTCGAGGACTTAACGACGGAAAAGATTTTTTCGGCAAGAGATTACAGGCTTATGTCTTGCAAGCCCTGAATTTTGATAATTCGGAATTATCCGAAATTTTTTCGGAGATAAAAAATATTTACCAAACTGCATTAATTGAATTTTCTTCAATTACGGGAGATTCAGAAATTTTGGTCGAACCGTCTTTTTATTCAGCAAAATTCGGTTTACAGGGACGTTTGGACGTGTTGGCGCAAAGTAAAATATCGGAAGCAATACAAGATATTTACGAATTAAAAAGCGGCAATCCGCCGAACGGAAAAGGCGTTTGGCTGAATCACAGAATGCAGGTAATCGGTTATCGTCTTTTGCTGAATGACATAAAAAAGAGAATAACGGGAGATTCGGCTGTTTTCTACCCTAAAGTTAAAAATAATTTTATCCGGGAAGTAAAAGAATGCAAAAACGATGCTCAACGCTTTGTAATGTTGAGAAACTTTACGGTTTCTTTAATAATCGATCTTGCTTCCGAAAAGAAAAAATTTACGGATCTGATTATTGAATCCCAAAAAACGATAATACCGCCGTTTAAACATGATTTTGTTTATGACATCAATAAAAAAATAAACAGCCTTTCTCCGATTGAAACAGATTATGTCAACGAATGCGTTTCCTTTGTATTCCGAGAACTTATCGAAGCAAAATCAGGCAACGGTTTACGCCCGGGCTTTTCATCTCTTTGGTTACTTTCTCAAGAGGAAAAAAAAGAAAGCGATCAAATTATTTCAGAACTACGATTTCATTCATTCAATAAATCGGAAAAGATTATTTGTTTTGAAAAGCAAAACTCCAAAATCGATAATTTCCGCTTGAATGACATAATCGTTATTTACCCCGTAAATTCATTTTCACCGATAGAAAATCAAATTTACAAAGGTGTTTTGCAATCCCGAACCGCCGATAAAATTTACGTTAAATTCCGGAATCATTATTTTAATGATGATTTTTTTGACAGAGACCAAATTTGGCAAATTGAACATGACATGATGGATCGCGGCTATTATTCCGTAATTAATCAGATGACTCGCTTTGCGTCGGCAGACAAAGATAAAAGAATGTTATTGCTTGGATTAAGAAAACCCGAGTACGATGACTGCATTCCCGAATTATCCGATGAATTGACAGCGCTTCAAAAAGAAATCGTAACCAAGGCCGTTCAAACCGAAGATTATTTTTTGATTCAGGGACCTCCCGGCACGGGAAAAACATCTTATATCCTGCTGAATATCGTAAAATCTCTTTTGGCAAAAACCGATTTTGAAAATATTTTTCTTTTGGGATTTACCAATCGCAGCATAGAAGAAATTTCAGATAAATTGAGAAAAGCAGATTTAAATTTCATCCGCTTCGGAAATTCCGGCAACGAGGAAGATATTTATAATCTTATTCATAAATATTCTTTCGAGGAATTGAAAATAAAGATCAGGGAATGTCGTATTTTTACCGGTACGGTCGCCTCTTTTAAAAATATGTCCTGTCAAATAAAAAATCTGAAAAGTTTTGATGTGTTAATAGTTGATGAAGCTGCTCAACTCTTAGAATCAGACATTATCGGGATCGCTTCCGAGTTTGACAAAATGATCTTGATAGGAGACCAAAATCAATTGCCGGCTGTAGTTACTCAGAACCCGAAAAAAATGCAAATCCATTCCGAAAATCTTCGAAGAATTCATTTTACCTGGTCGGGAAATTCTCTGTTTGAAAGATTATTCTTTAGATGCAGAGAAAACGAATGGGACGAAAGCGCAGTTGTTTTGCGCGAACATTTCAGAATGCACGCTAAAATTGCCGATTTGATAAATCCTTTCTACGACGGGAAATTAAAACCCGCATCGGAAAAACAAAAATATGAGATAAAAATATCCGAAGATATGACTCCTCTGGAAAAAATTTTATACAGGAAAAGAGTAATTTTCATTGAATCAAAGCCTGAATTTAATTTTACGAATTGTCATTACGAAGAAGCAAAATTAATCTCCGTTATTTTGCGAAATCTGAATCTTCCGGAAAATCCGGCGGAATATCTCGGCATTATTACTCCTTTCAGATCTCAAATCGGATTAATCGGAAACGAAATCAGAAAAATTCCAGGTTCTGAACAAATAACAGTCGATACCGTAGAACGTTTTCAGGGAGCCGAACGCAATTTGATTATTTTTTCCTTCGGATTAAATAAAAATTCGGATCCCGAATCAATAACGGCTGTCAACAGTAACGGAAAAGTTGACAGAAAATTAAACGTAATGCTTTCAAGGGCAAAAGATTATGTTATTCTTACCGGAACTCCTGGCTTTGTAAAAAAAAATATCCATTATGAGCAATTGTTAAAAAAACTGCAAAAGAACAATGCTTTAATCCGAATCGGCGACCGAGATAAGTTTTTCAAACAAACGTTACAGAATCAGCCGAGGATAAAAATATTGACCGGAGAAAGAACTTAAAAATTTAGGTATTGCAATTAATTAATAAAAATACTTTTACCCAAACATAATCAAACGGAGATAAAAATGGAACATAAATTTAAGACGGAAGTAAAATCGGAAACGGGAGAACTCCAAGCAGTAATTTTACACACTCCCGGTCAGGAAATAGAAAATATGACCCCGCAAAATGCGGAAAAAGCATTGTACAGCGATATTCTTAATTTATCCGTCGCAACTCCCGAATATGCTCAAATGAAAGGCGTCTTGTCAAAACTTACAAAAACTTTTGAAGTTACGGATTTATTGGAAAATGTTTTAGAAAACAAGACGGCAAAAGAAAAATTACTGAAAAATATTTGCGAAAAAGAAAACCAAACGGAAATTTATGAAGATTTGGTTTCCATGAATGCCGGATTGCTCGCTTCTCAATTGATGCAAGGCGTTCTTATGAAAAAAAATACCCTGACCAAATATATGAGCGAAGATGTTTATGCTTTGCGTCCTCTTCATAACTTCTTCTTCACCAGAGACGCTTCAATGTCTGTCGGCAATCATGTGTTAATAGGTAAAATGAAGAGTCCGGTTCGAGCAGGAGAATCCATGATCATGGAAGCAATTTTCAATTATAACTCATACTTTTCTTCCGAAACCTTGAATCCGGCTTATGATCCCGAATTTAAAAATGCAACCGTTGAGGGCGGCGATTTTCTGGTTGCGAGGGAAGATATTTATCTTATCGGCGTAGGAGACAGAACAAATACGAGCGGCGTTGATTATGTTTTGAAAAAAATTAAGGAAAGTCGAGAAAAACGACATATAATTATTCAACAATTGCCTAAAACCCCGGAATCTTTTATTCATCTGGATATGGTTTTCACTTTATTGGACAAAACTCATTGCATGGTTTACGCTCCTCTTATTCTTACTCCAAACCAATATCGCACGATTCATATAACTGCGGATAACGGAAAAGCAGTTTCGATCAAAGATGAAAATAATTTATTGTCGGCTTTGAAAAATTTAGGCATGGATCTTGAGCCTGTTTATTGCGGAGGATCGAAAGATTTAAGAATACAAGAACGCGAACAATGGCACAGCGGAGCCAATTTCTTTGCTTTTGCTCCCGGAAAAGTTCTCGGTTACGGACGCAATGTTTACACTATGGAGGCAATGAACCGAGCCGGTTTCGAAATAATCAAAGCGGTTGACGTTATTAGCGACAAAGTAAATGTTGACGATTATAAACGTTGTGTCGTAACCATAGAAGGTTCTGAATTGGCAAGAGGCGGAGGCGGTTGTCGCTGCATGACAATGCCGATACTCAGGAAATAAGCAATAATTTTACGATTCATTTATAAAAAGGAAGATTTATGAAGATAATTATTTTGGGAGCAGGCAATTGGGGAACTGCTTTGGCAATCTGTTTTTCGGAAAGAAAAAATGTCAGACTTTGGACAATAAATAAAGAAGAAGCCGATAAAATAAACAAGGCAGGCATGAACGAAACATTTTTGCCGGGAATAAATTTACCTGCTTCAATTACGGCTGAAGAAAAATATGCTTCTCCCATTGAAGAAGACGATATTATTATTTTGGCGGTTCCGTCCCGAAAGATAGAAAATGTTGCTTTGGAGCTTAAAGAAAAAGGCGTAAAAAATAATATTCTGGTCAATGTCTCCAAAGGCGTAAAACATTCTTCTCTGAAAACCATTCACGAAATAATCAGAGAAGTTTTGCCGGAGGCTCGTTTTGCCAATTTGAGCGGTCCCACCATTGCCAGGGAAATTGCCGAAGGATTGCCCGCAAAAGCCATAATTGCTTCTTCTGACGTCTCTCTTTTATTTTATCTTCAGGAACATCTTCAAAACAGTTTACTCAAATTTGAATTCAGCCGGGATGTGGACGGCATAGAACTTTGCGCTTCTTTAAAAGGGTTGATTGCCATTGCCGTGGGCTTGGCAGACGGACTCGGTTATAAAACAAATATTTTCGGTTTGATTATGACTTACGGTTTGCGAGAATTTAATATTGTAATGAATTTTTTGGGCGTATCCACAGATACGGTTTACGGAATTGCCGGAATGGGAGATTTAATCACCACCTGTTTATCTGAAAACAGCCGTAACAGATCTTTCGGAAGGTACCTTGCTCAAGGGATGAGCAGAGATGAAGCATTGGCGGAAGTAGGAATGGTCGTAGAAGGAGTTTCCATGGCTAAAACGATTCAAAAACTGGCAAAATTCAATTTGTCCATACCTCTTATCTCTTGCATTACCGAAATTATTTTCGATGATATTGACGACATAAGAGCCAAATTAACTTCAACCCTCGATAAATTATAAAATTTTTGATCACGGAGTTTTTTTAATGCTTAATCCTAGTATGTTTGCCATGCCCTTTATAGGGGGATTTATCGGCTTATTCACCAATTATTTAGCAGTTATAATGCTTTTCAGACCGTATAAAGACAAAAAAATAGGCGGTTTGAAATTAATCCCCAAAGGCGTTATCCCCAAAAATCAATTTCGTTTAGCGGAAAAAATCGGTGAAACGGTTCATAACGATCTTTTGAATGCGGAAGATATTATCGCCAAAATTGATTCAGAAAAAGTACAAGGCATGTTAAGAAATACTATTCATGCAACTTTGGAAAATCGGCTTAACTCGGAAATTCCCTCAATATCGGAAATGCTACCTCCTGAACTGCAAGAAAATTTCAGTGTTATGCTGTTGCATTTAAGCGAAAAAGTCGTAGATTCAGTTCTTGAAAATTTATCTTCCGAGAACCATCGGCAAATCCTTTCCGAAACAATATCTTTTTTGGAAAAAATAATTGCAGACGATTTTAAATCCGATAATTCGGTCATAAAAAAATATGTCGGAGAAACGGCAAACAATGTTCTTTCTTCAGACTTCCTGATAAGTTTTACAGAAGGAATTATCGATTATCTTGATTCATCTGATTACACTCTTGAAATTCTTCTTAATGATCGCGCAGTTGAAATTTTAAAGACGGAACTGACAGGATTTTTAAGAAAATTATCATCAGGAATGGGATCAATTTTTGAAAATCAACATTTATGCGAAAGCATTGCAGATAAAATCTCGGTTTCGCTTACCGAAATGCCCGAACTTTCCATGATGTCGGCTTTTCTGAGTCCGGATTTTATCAAAAGCGTAATTTTGAAAGTTATTCAAAGCAACGGCGAAAGCTGGGTCGGATATATTGCGGATAACATTCCCGAGAATGTTTTGGAACACCAAAGCGAAAAAATTTTATCGGATCTCAGTAAGGTAAAACTTGCCGATATTGCAAAATTTATGAAAAAAGCGGATATTGCATCCGAACTCGGCAATAAATTATATCAATTAACTTTATATAACAGAGAAAATATTCAAAATTATTTATTTTCGGTTGCCGAAGAATCTTTTCAAAAAGCAGACTTTCATCAACTTGCCGGGAATTTAAAAACTTTTTGTAAATCGGATAAATTGAAGCTTGAAGCAAAGAAATTTACCGTTAAAATATTACTTCGCTTGACTAAGGTAAAAATAGGAACTCCGGGCAAGCTTGTTCCTCGCAATCTGAAACTTTATATAGAAGAAAAATCTTTGCTTACGTTAAATAAAACCTTAAAAGAAAAGCTTCCCGAAATAATTAAAACAGTAAATTTCAGGGAAATAGTCCAAACAAAAGTTTCTTCTTTTTCATTGCAAAAACTGGAAGAAATTGTTAGAAATGTTGCCAAAAAAGAATTACACTACATTACTGTTTTCGGCGGTATAATAGGCTTTATGATCGGATGCATTCAGCTTTTATGGCTGTTTTTTACTCAATAACACAAAAATCTTGCAGTATTTAAATATTTAAATTACTGCCGCAATCAATAATATTTTTCAGATCATTGTCTCGGTGCAATTTTCTTGGATTTGTAAACATCATAAGCCGCTTGCGATATTCCGTAGAGATATTTTCTCATCTCTTTTAACTTTTCTTTATGCAATAAAGATATATCTTCCGCAGGAAATTTATTGTATTTCGCTAATTTCCCCGGTTCTCCTATTTTTGCATAGTAGTAAAGAGAGTCTTCTATTATTCCCATCTGCGAATATTTTGTTATGACAACCGGTTCAGCAGGCTCTTTTAACATATTTCGTCCGAAGAAAGAATGCGGGAATTTACCGCCCAAAAGAGAAAACAGAGAAGGAGCAATATCAATTTGCGAAGACAATCTTTCATTTACGGGAGATGATCCGATAATTTCCGGAGCGTACCAAAGGCAGGGAACATGGCTGATCCGATAATCAAAAGCCAAATCATGATGATAACTTTTGCCGTGATCCCCGAAAATTACGAAAATCGTATTTTTGAAATAATCTCTTTTCTTTACTTCCTCAAAAAAACGTCCTATTGCCCAGTCCGTATATTTAAAAGTATTATAGTGCTTATTAAGCGGTTCTCCCGTATCAATGTGTCCAAAGTCAATATTATCCGGGACATCGAAAGGTTCATGATTGGTAAGAGAAAAAAGCATGGCAAAAAACGGTTTTCCGATACTGTTATCCATAACTTCCAGTAATCTGTCAAAAACGAGATGATCCGGAACTCCCCACTTATTTAATTTGTATTTATGAGGGAAGTCCTCTTCCGAAATAAAATTATCAACTCCTTTGGAACGTAAAAATCCTTTCATGTTGTCAAAAGAAATATCTCCTCCGTAAAGAAAAGTTGTCGAATAACCGCGTTTTTTTAAAATTCCCGGAACAGAAGGCATAGGTTGCTGACCTTCTATTTGCAACAAAATAGATTTCCCCGCCAAAACAGGATAAGAACACATTGAAGAGCTGACGGCGCGATTGGAACGTTGTCCGTTAGTATAAAAATTATTAAATAAAATACCTTCTTTAGACAAACGATCAAAATTGGGAGTAAGATTATGTTTTCCTCCCAAAATACCGGTCAACTCGGCAGACATTGTTTCCATAAGCAAAACAACAACATTATATTGTTTCTCTTCACCGAAATCAGTCATCCTGTAAAAAGGATATTCGGGATCAATAAGAGAATCGGTCGGAGCAACAATTTCTTTTACCGTAAAATCAATCGCTTCCCGGTTGGATTTAAAATACTGCAATTTATTTTTAATGTCATGTCGTTTATTTTTTTGGGTATAATAAATATCTTTGGAAAGATTATAAATAGGATTCAGAGTTAATTGATTAACCATATTATCGGAACTGAAAAAAGCCAATCCCCAATTCATAACGCCTTCTTTGGTTCTTCCCCTAATCCCCAAGAACAATAATCCGCCTGTTAAAATAAAATAAAATATTCGTCCGGGAATACGCCAAGAATCAAACTTAATGCTTTTAAAAATCTTATTTTGCAAAAAAGTAAAAATAAAAATAAAAGCAGCCGCAAGCAAAATGTAACGGATAACCGGAGATTCTCTCCATATCGTATAAACAATAAGTCCGCCGTTATTTGCGTATTCAATTGCCGTAAAGTTAAGATGAGAATTGTATTCTTTGAAAAATTCAAGATTAACGATATGTCCGATTGTAACTGCTCCGAAAAATAAAGCGGAAAAAGTCGCCCAAAAGCGACGGGAAAATCTATGAAATTCAAGACCGATCCAAGGCATGGAACCGAATAAAACAACAGGAGCCAGAATAAATCCCAGAATCGAAACATCAAATCTCAGCCCCAGAAAAAAAGCTTTCAAAATTACATTAAGTTCAACTCCGGCAAATTCAGGTTTGTATTTTATAAAAAAAAGCAGACGATAAACAGTCAAAAAAATCGTCATTAATAAAAACAGCGAAAAAAATCCTTTCTCAAGTTTTGAAGGTTTAAATAATTTTAAAGTCATTTTTATTTTATTCATTGATCATCCTTTTTCTACGGTTCATTCCGGTTATAAGCAGTATTATAAAAAATTAAGGAAACCGGTTAAATTATATCAATATCGGTTCCCTTAAAAATAAATGTTCTGTTTTCGGGTTAAGCATATTTATTTAAAGTTTCTTGCATTTTTTCTATAGTATAGGGCTTTTCTATAACATTTTTGAATCCGTATTTTTCATACTTGGCAATTACCTCGGAATCTGAATATCCGCTTGAGACAAAAACAAAAGCATTTTTATCAAAATCCAAAATTTGTCTTACCGCTTCCATTCCGCCCATTCCTCCCGGCACCGTCAAATCCATTATAACCAAGTCGTAAGGATTTTTTTTAAAAGCTTCTTTATACATTTCAACGGCTCGTTTACCGTCTTCGGCAGTATCCGCCGTATGTCCCAAAAGGGTAAAAATATTACGAGCTGTTCCGCGAATTATTTCTTCGTCATCCATGACCAAAACATGTAAATTATTCTTTTTTATTTTCAAGTTTTCCGATATAATGTTTGATTTTTCTCCGCAAGAAACACTTTTTCCTGAAGCCGGAAGATAAATATCAAAAGCGGTTCCGACATTCAATTCAGAATGCACATCAATCATACCGTTATGCTTTCTGATAATGGAATAAACCGTTGCCAAGCCGATGCCGTTGCCGGTTTCCTTGGTTGTAAAATAAGGCTCGAAAATATGAGGCAGATCTTTTACGTCAATGCCGTTACCTTCGTCTTTCACAGTTACTTTCACATAGTATCCGGGCTGCAAAAGAGAATTATATCCTTCTTCAGCAATAATATTAAACATACTGAAGTACAGACAACCTCCGTTCGGCATTGCCTGATTTGCATTAATTGTGAGATTAGAAAAAACTTGTTCTATTTGACCTTTGTCAACATCAACTTCCCAAAGATTTTCCTGATAATCAAATTTAGGTTTTACGTTACTTCCCGTAAGATCGAATTTTACTACCTCGGCAATTAAATCAAATAAACAAACATGGTCTTTAACCGGCGATCCGCCTTTGGAAAAAGTCAATAATTGTCTTGTAAGTTTTGTTGCCCGATGCATGGACTTTTCGGCGCAATCCAGAAATTCGTAAGCCGGATCGCTTTGCGACATCTTAAATTTTGCCAGAGAAAAGTTTCCGTAAATACCTGTTAAAATATTATTGAAATCGTGAGCTATTCCGCCTGCCAAAGTTCCCAAACTTTGCAGTTGTTCCAACTTTTGCAATTCCAACTCAGATTTTTTTCTTTCGGTTATATCTCGGACGAAGAGAATAACTGAGTTTTCGGATTTAGGACTTACTATAGATTCAAACCAATGCTCTTTACCGTCAATAATAAAGGAATAAGACATTTCGCTGACCACGCCTCTTTTAAAAGTCAAGTCCAGTTTTTCCTGAATGGAATTTGCCAAATCAGGCTCCAAAACGTCATACAGCGTTTTGTTCAAAAGTTCCTCCTTCGGAACGGATAACACTTTGGGAGATGTAGGAGCAACATAAAGACAACGCCCGTCTCTGTCCAATTCCAAAACCAAATCTTCCATGGCGGTAAATAAAGAATAAAGTCTTTTATTTGATTCTTCCAGTTTTTCTTCTGCTTCTTTCAAATCAGTTATATCGTTAAAACTTTCCAAGATATATTTTTTGCCTTCTATCTCCAAAATTTGAGCATTTTTTAAGATAGGACATTTAACTTTATTTTTCCTGTTTATGTAAGTATCCATGCCGTTAAATCGGGTAAGACCTTTTATCCAGATAGGACATTCTTTGGATTTTTGACCTTTAGGACAAAGTACATCGCATTTATTTCCCAATAACTCTTTTTCGGAAAATCCCGTTATATCGCAAGTCCGCTGATTTACTTTGGTAATAACGTAATCCTCGCTTATCAAAAGAAATCCGCCCGGGATATTTTTTATCAGCTCTTCATTAAAATTTTTATGGGATTCCGATTTTTTAAGATTTTCTTCATTTTCAAGAGTTTTTTCAAGCAAGCGTTTTTTCAAATAAAGCAATAAGGAGATCAATAATAAGAGAGACGTAATCAATAAATAAAATATTATCGAGCAATAAGTGTCGGAAATATTATAAAGATTTAGAATCGTTACCATAGATTTTCCTCAGAATTAAATTTTTAAGCGGATGATAACAACAATTAAAGTTAATTTGTGTCAATATCAATTATAACTTTTTCAGATTTAATCTCTGATTCGGAAATAACGTAACATTTTGCAACTTTCTCCGAAGCTTCTATTCCTTTTTCTTTGTCGTCAGCGTAAATATAACCTATTAATCTGTTTTTAGGAATTTCTGATCCGACTTTTAAATCCAAATGAGCTCCCGCTCCGTAATCCAAAACCGAGTCCAAAGTTTTTCTTCCGGCATTAACGTTTATGAGAGCATATCCGATTCCCTGAGAATCAATTGATTTTACAAATCCGTATTTATCGGCATAAATCGGTATTTTAAATTTTGCGCCGGGCAACAAATCGTAATTATCGCAAACTTCCGGGTTACCGCCTTGCAAAGCAGTAAACTCCTTAAATTTATCTAATGCCTTACCGTTGGCTATAACTTCTTCGATTGCTTTTCCGGCAATTTCAGCATCAGCATAAATGCCGGACATAAGCAACATCTCAACCGCCAAAGCTTTGGTTATCTCATGTATATCGGGAATTTTATTGCCTTTCAAATATTCTATTGATTCGATAATTTCCAAAGCATTTCCGACTTTAAATCCCAAAGGAGAATTCATATTTGTGTAAATGACGGAAACTTTTTGTCCGAAAGCATTGCCTGTTAATTTCAGTAAACGTCCAAGCTTTCTCGCCTGATCCAAAGACTTTATAAATGCTCCCGTTCCGACTTTCAGATCAATTGCCAGATTCTGAGCGCCTTCGGCAATTTTCTTGCTCATAATGCTTGCCGTAATCAAAGGTAAAGATTCCACTGTTCCGGTTACGTCTCGCAAAGCATAAATCATTTTGTCGGCAGGCACCAATTCATCGCTCTGACTGATTATGGAAAAACCGCATTTATCAATAATTCTTTTAAAATCTTTTTCACCGAAAGCAGTCGAAAATCCCGGTATCGACTCAAGCTTATCTAAAGTTCCTCCGGTATGTCCTAAACCTCTTCCGGAAATCATAGGAATTTTTGCTCCGCAAGCAGCAACTATCGGAGCCAAAACAATTGTGATTTTATCGCCTACTCCTCCGGTTGAGTGCTTGTCAACCGTTCCGAATTTTTCAGGAAATGTTATTCTTTTTCCAGAGTTAATATATACGCCCGTTAATGTCTCTATTTCGGAATCCGTCATATCTCTAAAATATATGCTCATCAAAAGAGCCGACATTTGATAATCCGGGATCTTTCCGTTGATATAGCCTTCAGCCAAAAAGGTCGTTTCTTCTTTGGACAATTGTTTTCCGTTACGTTTCTTTATAATCAATTCAACGGGATTATACATATTTTCCTCCGGAACTTTAATTTGAATCGGACAATATTTTAAATTGAAGCAAATCGGCAAATATTTTTTAAAATATCCGTTAAAAAAATCAGAACTTTGCAAGGAAATCTTTATTTATAAGGAAGTTATTTATATTTAAAGAATTTTATTTTGCATAAATCTCAGACGCTAAACAACATATTGAAATAAAAAAATAATTTTCAAATAAAAAAAGCCTCGAAAAACGAGGCTTAAAAAAAAGAGTTTCAATAAACTTAATAATGTAGAAAAGAATTAAAAATGGCACGCCCGGAGGGATTCGAACCCCAAACCTTCTGGTCCGTAGCCAGATGCTCTATCCAGTTGAGCTACGGGCGCACATCCGAATAACGGCGTCAGAATCGTTTTCCTATTATTTCTTGTCAAGAAATAAAATCAAATTAAAGAACAAAAATCATAAAAAAAGTGCATATTTGACTATAATAAAACAAGATAATAAATTATAAGCATTTTTTTTGCGAATTATTCCATTTCATAGAAAAAAAGACGGATAAAGAATCATAACTAATTTCATAATAATAAATTAAAGAGAGTAAGAATCATTCATGAATTTATTTCCGGCGCTCTTTTTTTTTAATTGCTAAAAATAATTCTTTGCATATCTCCGTTTTTTCTTATACTGTTTAACAAAAAAACATTGGAGGGCATAATGAATTTTGAAAAATTCACAATCAAGTCTCAAGAAGCAATCGAATCTTCTTTCAGAGAAGCGGAAGCAAACGGCAATCCCGAAATCAGTCCGCTGCATATATTAAAAGCTTTTGCGGGACAAGAAGATTCTATCCTGAAGATGATATTCAAAAAAAGCGGTTTATCGTTGGAAAGTTTAATTTCCGATATAAAATCGCAAATCCGAAACATTCCCCGTATTCAAGGAACAAACAATCCGACCGTTTCTCGAGAATTACAAAAAGTTCTGCTTAAAGCAAGTAAAGAAGCAGAAAAAATGCAGGACGAATTCGTAAGCGTCGAACATATTATTCTGGCATTATTAAGTCAAGAGAATCAAGGCGGAAGAATTTTAAAAAATCACGGATTGTCCTATAACTTAGTATTAAAAGTCTTGAAAGAACTGAGAGGAAATCAACGCGTAACGGATCAAAATCCGGAAAATAAATATCAGGTTTTGGATAAATACACCAGAAACCTCACTGAATTGGCAAGCAAAGGGAAGCTTGACCCGGTTATCGGAAGAGACGAAGAAATCAGAAGAGTTATCCAAATTTTATCGCGCAGAAGAAAAAACAACCCGGTATTAATAGGCGAACCGGGAACAGGCAAAACGGCAATCGCAGAAGGCTTGGCTCATCGCATTATAGAACAAGACGTGCCCGAGAACTTAAAAAACAAAGAACTGCGAGAATTGGACATGGCGGGATTAGTTGCCGGAGCAAAATTCAGAGGAGAATTTGAAGAACGCCTGAAAGCTGTTTTGCATGAAATAGAAAAATCAGACGGGAAAATAATTCTTTTTATAGACGAGATCCATATTGTGGTCGGAGCCGGAGCAACTCAGGGAGCAATGGACGCATCAAATATGCTTAAACCGGCTTTGGCAAGAGGAAGCCTTCACTGTATCGGAGCAACAACTCTGGACGAATACAGAAAATATATCGAAAAAGATGCAGCTCTGGAAAGACGTTTTCAAAAAGTTGCGGTAGCTGAGCCGAGCGTAAATTCGACTATATCAATATTGCGCGGCATAAAAGACAAATATGAAGTTCATCACGGAGTTCATATAAAAGACGAATCGCTGATTGCCGCAGCCGTACTTTCCGACCGCTACGTAACCGACAGATTTTTACCTGATAAAGCCATTGATTTGCTTGATGAAGCATGTTCTTACATAAGAATGCAAATAGATTCTCTTCCTATAGAACTGGATGAAACAGAAAGAGATATTCGACGGTTGGAAATTGAAAAAATATCAATGAAAAAGGATAAGTCGGAGAATTACAAAGCAATAACCAAAGAGCTTGAAGAACTTAAAGAAAAACGTTCGGTTTTGCGAGGAAAATGGGAATACGAGAAAAATCTCATTACCGAGATCAGAAAATTGAAAGAAGAGACAGACAATGTAAAATCTCAAACCGAAATTGCCGAAAGGAACGGTCAACTGGATAAAGCAGCCGAGCTTAAATACGGAAAATTATCGGAATTAAAACAAAAATCAGCAGAAAAAAGAGCTGAACTGGAAGCAATTCCAAAAGAAGAACAAATGCTGAGAGAAGACATTGACGAAGAAACAATAGCTCGCGTGGTTTCTCGCCAAACAGGCATTCCGATCAGTAAATTGATGGAAAGCGAAAGAGCAAAACTTCTGAAAATAGAAGATATTTTACATAAAAGAGTAGTCGGTCAGGAAGAAGGTATTTCCGTAATAAGCAATGCGTTGAGACGATCAAGAAGCGGTTTGTCGGATATAAGCAAACCGATAGGTTCTTTCCTCTTTCTCGGTCCCACCGGCGTAGGTAAAACAGAACTGGCAAAAGCTTTGGCGGTTTATTTGTTTGATACAGAAAAATCGATAATCCGAATCGACATGTCCGAGTTTATGGAAAAACATGCCGTTTCGAGATTAATAGGAGCTCCTCCCGGATATGTAGGATACGAAGAAGGCGGATATTTAACCGAAGCCGTTCGCCGTCGTCCTTATTCGGTAATTTTATTGGATGAAATAGAAAAAGCTCATCACGATATTTTCAATATTTTATTGCAAATAATGGATGACGGTCGCCTTACGGACGGCAAAGGAAGAACTGTAGATTTCAAGAATACAATAATTATAATGACTTCCAATCTCGCTTCCTCAGAGATTTATCAAGCCGAAGATCCGGAACAAATAAAACCGCAAATAATGAATTCTTTGCAAAATTATTTCAAACCCGAATTTTTGAATCGTTTGGATGAAATTGTTCTCTTCAGCAGATTAAAAAAATCGGAAATAAAACAAATTGCGCAAATTCAATTGGCAAACATGAACAGAAAGCTGAAAGAAAAAGGTCTTTCATTGGCATTTTCGGAAAAAGCCTCTGATAAGATAGCCGAGTACGGATTTGATCCGCAATTCGGCGCAAGACCTCTGAAACGAGTTATTCAAAAGGAAATTGAAAACAAACTGGCAATCAAATTGCTGTCGGGAGAATTGGAAGGAAAATCAGAAATCAAAGTTGATTACGATAAAGAATTTCTGTTTTCATAAAATTTCAAATCAATAACATAAACTCCTCAAATATCTCTCGCTCGTCAAATAAAATTCGAGCGAGAGATTTTATGTTGCAGAGATATCCGTTAATAAAGTTAAATCGAATTATTTTTTCGGAAAATACCCTGCTTCAACATCAAACATCTTCTTAACCGTTGACCTTCATATATCCTCATATCTTTTTATTTTATATCAAGATACAAATATAAGAATTCATAGCAGGAAAATTTTTAAAAATAAAAAACAGCAATGAGTAAAAAATACGCATTCAATATTTTTGCTCATATTTCAATAAAATAAAAATAATTTATCGACACAAATACAAAAGAATATATTTATGCTCAAAATTACCGTTTAAATAATATAAAAATCGGTGTAATCAAGAAATAATCAACAAATAACAAAAAGAGAGGAAAAAATGAAATTTTCAAGTAAACTTATACTTTTGGCAACTCTTTTGTCTTTGGGAATATTGTTTGCAGATACAATAATTTTTGAAGATGACTTTACCGAAGAGCCAGCTAATTGGACTAAAATATCCGTAATCGGAGATCAAGAATGGACTCACCAAACTTACGGCGGCAACGGATTTATGAAAATGTCCGGATATTCAGGCGGCAACGCCTATGCCAACGAAGACTGGCTCATTACCCCTGCCGTTGACTTAACAAATGCGGGTAATCCTAAGCTCTCATTTGAAACCGCAAATAATTACGGCGATGAAAATACTGTTTTGAACATATTAATATCATCCGATTTCGACGGAAACATTGAAACCGCAAACTGGACGGATATCACCGCTCAAGCAACTTTTCCGACTTCTCACTCCTGGACATTCGTTGCATCCGGCGATATTGATTTATCGGAATATTCCGGCAATATTTATGTTGCATTCAAATATATTTGTCCCGATTCAAATGCAGGAACCTGGGAAACAGATAATGTTTTGATTAAAGACTCAGACGGCGAAAATCCGCCGGTTCCAGATAACGCAATCGTTATCAACGAAATAGCTTATAATCCTCCCAACAGTGTAGGAAATGACAATTACTTTGAATTTTTGGAATTTTACAATAATTCTTCCGATGCCGTTGATATGTCCGGTTGGACAATTTCTCAAGCGGTTGATTTTACATTTCCGGAAGGAAGTGTTTTAGACGCAGATTCTTACGCTGTTGTCGCAAAAAATGCCGATTCTTTAGCTGCCTATTACGGAATAACCAATATTTCCGGCTCATTTGAAGGCGGTCTGAACAATTCCGGAGAAACCGTTATTCTTTCGGATGCCTCAGGCAATGAGCAAGATAACGTTACTTACGCAGACGGAGGTTCATGGCCGGAAGAAGCGGACGGACAAGGTCCTTCTTTGGAATTAATTGATCCTTCATCAGATAATGCTAATCCCGACAATTGGCAAGCTTCTTTTACCGAAAACGGAACCCCGGGAATGCCTAATTCTTCCGCTCCCGAAGCAGAAAATAAAACAATTTACGAAATTCAATATACAGAAGACGAAAGCGGAGATTCTCCGGAAGCGGGAAACCGAGTTCACACAAGCGGTATCGTTTATGCCGTATTTGACGGATTTTTCTTTATGTCCATGCCGGAAGGAGGAGCATGGAAAGGCATTGCGGTTCAATCCGATATTGAAGTTGCGGAAAGCGATCTTGTGGAATGCGATGCTACGGTCGGCGAAGTTTACGGAAGAACAACTTTGCAAACATTGTCCAATGTTACAGTCAGTGCAGTTTATACTGTGATTTCTCCCGCCGTGATTACAACCGGAGAAGTTGCAAGCGAGCAATACGAAAGCGTGCTTATTAAAGTTGAAAATGTTACGGTAACCAATGATTCTCTCGGTTACGGAGAATGGGAAATAGACGATAATTCAGGAACTTGCCGAGTAAACGATGAAGGCGATTATTCTTACGTTCCTCAAACCGGAGATATGCTTGATTCCGTAACCGGAGCAGTTCAATATTCTTTCGGCAATTTCAAAATAGAACCTCGCAGAGACGATGATTTGATTCAAGACACTTCTTCACCGGCTTTAAGCGTAACTCCCAATCTTGTCGAATTCGGAATGTTGGAAATCGGAACGGAAGCAAGCTTAAATCTTACTTTTGCCAACACCGGAAATTCAGATTTGATTATAGAAGCAATAACCTTGCCG
>PDOO01000042.1 GCA_002742885.1 Candidatus Cloacimonadota bacterium | reverse complement strand
AATCTTATTTGCCGAAGCCAAATCTTCCGTTTCGCTTCTTAGAACATAAAATCCTCTCAGATCGCTTTCGGTTTGCGTAATCCATTTTACGTTTACGTCGTCTCCCGATTGAGTAAGGCTGAAAGTTGAAAATTCAACGGGCAATTCTTGCTCATCTCCTCGTTTAAGACCGGAAATATTATCAATACCGAATGAACCGTCAGCATTTTCCGCATGGAAAGCAATATAAATATTTTTTCCTGTGTAGTCTTCAAGATTGACGGTGTGCATGCTTGATCTCCATTTAGAAATGTTGTAGTCAGGATAATTTTGTCCGGGAATTAAATTAAAATCATTTATTTCTTTTCCTGTTTCAGAAATCATAACCTTAAAATTTAAAGGATGCGAACTGCTTCTTACCGCAACGCAAAAAGTAAATTTATCAAAGTCGTCCGTTACTTTCAGACGCGGCGTAATCAAATAATCATTTTGTAAGCGGTATCCGTATGCAAATAGATTGCTTACTTCATTAACGTAACCTGTTCCCTTAAAAAATCTATTGTCATTATCGGCATTAATAATCGTCCAATCATTCGGAATATCCTCAGTAAAGTATTCAAAAAATTGGTTATTGTTTTCTTCTTGACTGTAATGATACAGAATATCATATTGATTGTTTTTTCCTCCGCCTGTAACCAAGTCAAATAACCCGTCATTGTTAAAATCAGCAAGAGTCGGTTTTGAATATCTTCCTACATCTATTCCCCAAAAATTTTCCGTTACTAAATTAAATAATGTATCTGCCGGCGTTGCCTGTTCATAATGATGAATTGTACCGTCTGAGTCTCCGGCAAGCAAATCCAGCAAACCGTCACCGTCAATATCTTCACAAACAGGATCTAAATCTGCTCCCTGAATATTGCTGAAATTATTTGAACGCAAGATAAAGCGAGCGGAATCCCTGTGAGTCTGTTCATAATGATGAATTTTTTGATTTTGAGCTCCTACCAGCAAATCCAGCAAACCGTCTCCGTCGATATCCGTAAATTCAGGTATGGATCTTGTAAGTCGGATATCGTTAAAAAATCTTGTTCTGAGTATAAATTCTCTGGAATTAACTGCCTTTTGCTCAAAATGGAGAATTTTAGTATCATAAGTTCCTATCAGCAAATCCAGCAAACCGTCATGGTCAATGTCTTCAAAAACGGGACTAGCCTGATAATCAGGATGTTCGTTCCAGTCATAATCATAACCGTTAATTTCGGAAGGATGCAAGTAAATACGTTCATTGACAGGAACCTGCTCAAATTCGCTTGAACCCGGAGCTGTCTGTTCAAAATGTCCGAGAGGATTATAATAATAACCTATTATTAAATCAAGCAGACCGTCTCCGTCGATATCCGTAAAACAAGGATCGGTGTTACCCAGTTCATCTTCAATTCCGTTAAAATCAGTGTTTTTAAAAATCCAAACATTGTCGGCAAAAACAGAACTAAAAATAAGAGCAAATAATATTGCAACATAAATTTTTTTCATTTCCTTTCTCCTTTTTTGTAAACTTTGTTTACGTGTTATTTTAGTTAACATATTTAAAATAAATAAGTTATTCATGGCATAATATACAAAACACAATATTTGTCAATTATTTTATTGCGCACAATATAAGAATAAAAAAATCCCGGCGCGAATACCGGGAAAAATTTAACGTTTATTTATCAACCTTGAATCTAAACTCAAAGGAATAAGGTTTGCAAGGAATCTGATATTGTTCAAGCGGCAAACCGCCCCAAGAATTAATTCCTCCCAATCCCATGTGCTTATAATCAAGACAAAGTTCGGTAAGATTTCTTTCCGGAACGTCAATAGAATGGCGCTGACATTTTTTTTCTCCCGAATCCAAATCTTCCCTTAGATGATTTCGTACGGAAAAGCCGAAGTTTTCGCAAGAATCAATAAAAATATTAATGCCGTTTTCCGAGCTTAAAGTACAATATCGGGTATTCCAACGAAGACCGTTTTCCTGAGGTCTGGTATAATTTACGGAAGTGTCTTTAACTGCAGAGTTCCATATGCCTGTTTTAAGAGCTGCCGTTCTGTCTGGATAGCTTTCTCCCGGACCGAGACCGTACCATTTTACGTTCTTGAACTTTTCATTCAGGATTCCTCTTATACCGACTCTCGGAAGCATAGGAAGCTCAAGATTTTTCGGATTAAAATCAACTTTAATTTTCAAATCGCATGAATTATCGAAATTATAATAAATTGTATAATTTAAATCGGCATCAGAGACGTAAAATTCGGAAGCAATGATAACAGTTTCATCTTCTTTTCCGGAAATAATATCGCATTTTAAGAGTTCCGCCCGTTTATGAATATCTTTCCAAATACCGAGTTTCGCCGGAGAATTAAAGCCGAAATCATTATCGGTGGGCGGTCGCCAAAAATCAGGTTCAAAAGGCTGTTGCAACAATTCTTCATTTGCTGATTTCCAACTTGTCAATAATCCCGATTGCAAAGAAACTTTAAAGTTTCCGGAAGAATTTTTAATTTCATAAAAATCATTTTTTAAATATGATTCAATCTTTGTTTTACATTTATTTGTTTCCGGGGGAACGGTTGAAGATTTTGCGACAACTTTTTCTCCGTAACCTTTAACTTCTCCTTTTTTTGTCGTATCTTTAACTTCGACAGACAAAACAATCTCACCTGTATTTTCTGATCGGGGAAGATCAGGTTTAAAGGTAAATTCATTGCCGGGCGCAAAATTTTCGATAATTTCTTCGGAAGAATAAACGATTTTTCTGTCAGCTGAGAAATTTGTCTTAATTTGCAGTTTTTCAATACATTTAAAATCGTATCTGTTTTTTATTTCAACGGCAATATCGGAATTATCGCCTGATATTTTTACTTCGCAGGGAGCATAAACTTTTTGAACTTCGTAATAGTGAGACCAAGGAGATCTGTCGGGAGCAATCATTCCGTCAATGCAGAAATTTCCGTCCGAAGGCGTATTTTCCGGTCCGAAATCTCCGCCGTAAGCCCAAAACAGTCTGCCGTCGTCATGTTTCTTTCTCAAAGCATGGTCGCACCATTCCCAAATAAATCCGCCCTGAAGATTTTCATATCGATTTATAATTTCGCTATACTCTCTGAAATTTCCCAAAGCATTGCCCATCGTATGTCCGTATTCGCACAAAATAAGCGGCTTTTTTTGTTTTTCCTCTCCGTATTTTCGAATTGCGTCGGGAGACCAGTACATCGGGCAAAGAATTTCCGTTTTTATTCCGTCGTAATCCTGTTCGTATTGAACCGGTCGGTTATCAATGCTTTTTATCCAATCATGGCATTTTTCAAAATTTTTTCCGTAGCCTGCTTCGTTTCCCAAAGACCAAATCGCGATAGCCGTATAATTTTTATGACTTGTAACCATGCGTTTGCAACGTAAAAGATGCGCTTCTGTCCATTCGTCGGATTCAGCCAATTCGTTTTTTCTTCCTGCGTATTGCATTCCGTGAGATTCAATATTGGCTTCGTCAACCATGAAAAGTCCGTATTCTTCGCATAATTCATACCAGCGATGATTATGAGGATAATGGCTGTTTCGGACAAAATTTATATTGGCTTTTTTCATCAATTCCAAGTCTTTTCGCATCATTTTTTCACTGAGAAATCGTCCGCCGTCGGAATTTATTTCATGATGATTTACGCCTTTTACGGTTATTGCTTTTCCGTTTATTTTAAGCAAACCTTCGGATATTTCAACTCTCCTGAAGCCGAATCTGAACGGGATAACTTCCGCTAAATTTCCGTTTTCGTCATGATGAAAAACTATTATTTTGTAAAGAACGGGCGTTTCTGCCGTCCATGGGTTGACCCGACCGGAAAATTTATAAGAAAAACCGGATTCCGAATCTGAAATTTTTTGTTTGTCAATCACGTAATTATTATTGTCAACGACTTCCAAACATAATGAATGATTTTTACAGTTACGGGCAGTTGCTTTGTATTCCAAAAAGCCTGTTCCCGTTTCATTATCGAAGTCGGTTTTCAAATCAAATGACGTTAAGCAATTTTTCGGTTGAGAATAAATATAAACTTCCCGTTCTATTCCGCTTATTTTCCAATAATCCTGTCCTTCCAAATAGGAAGCGTCGCTGTAACGAAAAGCTTCGACTCGAATATTGTTTCTTCCCTGTTTTATTTTTTCCGTAACGTCAAATTCAAAAGGATGTTTACTTCCTTTCCCGAATCCTGCGTATTCGCCGTTTATCCATACGAAAAAAGCGGAACGAACACTGTCAAACCTGAGAATATAGAGTTGATTTTCCTTTTTTTCTTTTAATTGGAAATTTCTTGAATACCAACCCGTCGGGTTCATTTTTTTATCAATGAAAGGCGGATTTGTCTCGAAAGGATAAACTTCGTTGGTATAAATCGGAATACCGAATCCCTCAACTTCCCAATTGGACGGAACGTTTATTTCATCCCAATCTTTATCTGATTCTTTTTCCGGTTCACCGAATTTGCAAGCTGATTCATAATTTTCAAAGTATTTGAATTTCCACGTTCCCGCTAAATTTATGTATCTTTCCGAATTTTTTTTATTGTATTTAAAAGCTTTCTCAACCGATTCGTAAGAGAAGAAAAAATTATGCAAAGGCAAGGCATTTTCTTCTTGAATCTTCGGGTTTTCCAAATATGAATATTTATTTTTTATGCTCATTATTACCGTCCGGTTTTTATTATGGGGATTAAAATTAAAAAAAGGCGGGATAAACCCGCCGTAAAAACTGCATAAATTTAGTTTTAAAGGTCCTCTTTCGGATTCCATTCTTTCCAAACGTTGGCAACTAAAGCCGGTCCCGGTTTAAGGACTTTTTTACCTTCGTCCCAACCTGCCGGGCAAACTTCTCCGCCTCCGGTTTTTCTTACATGTTGGAAAGCTTTGATTTGGCGAAGAGTTTCGCCGAGTTTACGTCCTACCGGAGGAGTGAGGATTTCCATTGCTTGAATTACGCCGTCGGGATCAATGATAAAACGACCTCTGAAGTCAACGCCTGCGGCTTCATTGTAAACACCGTAAGCTTTTCCGATGTGACCTGCTCCGTCTGAAGCCATGCGGAAAGGAACGTCTTTGCCTGCCATTTTATTCAATTCCTGATCATTCCATACCTTGTGAACAAATTGGCTGTCAACACTGACGGCAATAACTTCTGTATCGAGTTCTTGAAATTTTTCATAGTTTGCAGCGACCGCTGACACTTCAGTCGCTCAGACAAATGTAAAGTCGCCGGGATAGAAGCATAATACTACCCATTTTCCTATAAAATCTGATAATTTAACTGTAGTAAAACCGCCTTTATAATAAGCTGCTGCTTCAAAGTCGGGAGCTTTATTTCCTATTCTTGCAATTTCCATTAATTCCTCCTGATGGATAATATTTTTTTCTTTTTTTTCGGAATTTGTTTCCATTTTTGTTACGGGGCGATTACAACCTTTAGGGGTTTCTGCCATAATTTTCTCCTTTAAATATTTACGCAGTTTTATTTTTTATTTACTTTAATAAATTATTTCAGTAAGTTTATAACTTTTTATTTATTTTGCAAACTTTGTTTTTGTTAAATGCAATAAAATGTTATCTGAAGATATCAACGTTTATAAGCAATAATTAAAATGCTTTAATTTTACGCTGGAGCAGACATTCCTTTTTGTTTAATATTGTTTGCTGGCATTCTATCTGATACTTCCGTTATACCTATCCGTTTATTTCTTATTAAAATTCTAAAATAGGGACATTTTCCGTTTATTGATAAATCTTTTTCATTATTCCCTTTTCTAAATTTTATTATTTCAAATTGGTCAGGATTAAATTTATGTAAAAATGTTATGGGAACCCCCATAAATCCGCTATAATCTAAGGGAATATCTTTTGTTTTATTAACATTAATTCCATTGTAATTATCATATTTGGGATATTTAGTTTCGTTGCCAAAATATTTTTTTGTAAGAGGTATATCTTCGTGCCTTTTTAAAGTGTCT
>PDOO01000053.1 GCA_002742885.1 Candidatus Cloacimonadota bacterium | reverse complement strand
TTATCATCTTCGCTTTCCGCCAAAGACCTTAATTCGTAATCAGGAGTTTCATGACTCCAAATAATATTGCCTTCATAATTGGTTTTAAAAAAATAATTATACGGGTTGCTCCAGTGAAGATCGCCGCTTACAATTATGATACCGTCATCGGTAAGTTTCATGTCGTGAAAATAATCGTAATGCTCCGTTATAGGGATTGTTGCCCAACTTTTTATACTGATTGTTTCCAATAATTCCAGATTTTCATTTAAAACCATTAAGTCAGCAGCAGAATTTCTTGAAACAAGTGCATAATAACGATCCGTTCCGTCAAAAATAAGGTTTCTTACTCGTGCACTAAAGGAGTATGCCGGACAAATTTCTATAGGTTCTTCTGGTTCGCCCGCCGAGTTTATTTTAAAGAAGCCGATATACTCAAACGAAAACTCGAAATCAACCGGATAAACATAAGCAGAAATGATATATCCTCCGTCGGGAGCCGGAATTACGTTGGTAAATTCAGAGGAAGGGTAATCGTAATAATTTCCTCCGAGAAGTTCTTTGTCAACATTGGTAACCCAGGTATCTTGCGCATAAACGGAAACCAGTAAAAGCAAGAATAATGCCGTTGCCGTAAATGTTTTCTTAAACATAATATACTCCTTAAATTATTTTAAAATTAAACATTTTTTGATTAAAGCCGGATATTTATCGGTTTTGATAACATAAAAATAAACACCGCTTCCGACTTTTTTGCCGTTATAGTCAACACCTTGCCATTCTACGGAGTGAAAACCTTTGGGGAAGTCATCGTTTAGCAAAGTTTTCACTTTTTGTCCTTTTACGTTATAGATGGCAAGATTAACATGGTCGTCTTCAGGTAAACCGAATCTTACGGTGGTAACGGGGTTAAAAGGATTCGGGTAATTCTCAATTTTCAATTCATTTGTTTGAGGAGAATAAATTCCGTCTTCTTTTAAACCTTTATTCAATAAAGCAAGCAACTCACTTTCTCTTTTTTCCGCTTGCCTTCTTGAACTTAAATTTCTTTCGCTGTTTTTAAAAACAACGTTTGCGGAACGCCCGTTATCTTCTTCCGCTTCAAGCCATGTATAGACAATATCAAGTTCTCTGTAAAGAGAGTCAACTGAATTTTCGGAATTTTCCGCCATATACTCGTATCCGCTCACGGCTTCCTGATAATATCCCGTTTTTCTGCATAATTGCCAAAT
>PDOO01000002.1 GCA_002742885.1 Candidatus Cloacimonadota bacterium | reverse complement strand
AACCTTCTTCATTTTTACATTCCCCTCAGCGGAGGGGCGGCAATACGCAGTATTGACGGGGCGGTCGTAAATACTTCCGAGACTTCGCTGTTTTTGAGGTGATTTAAAACCCTCACCCCAACCCTCTCCCGGAGGGCGAGGGAGATAAAAGGCAGACAGGAAGCAGTCCCTGCAGGTGTTGCCGGAGCAATGAAGGGAGTTTATTGTAAGATTTGCTTGCAGATCTTCGGAGGACGGGAATTTTAACCTGTTTTAATTACGGCAACATATAAAATATAAATAATATGTGAAACATCCGGGTCAGAAGATAATTTAATCATGGTGTGAGAAAGATAATAAAATACGTCTTGACATTTGGCGCGCATCATCATTTTATTATAAAGTATAAAACAAAATAAGCAGGAAATAATGTGAAAAAAGTCCTTGTGGTAACTTATTATTGGCCGCCGGCGGGCGGTCCCGGAATACAGCGTATTTTGAAATTTGTGAAATATTTGCGTGATTTCGGATTTGAACCGGTTATTCTTACCGTCAAAAACGGAGATTATCCGGTAAAAGACGGCGAATTGTTTTCGGAAATACCGTCCGTATTGAAAATTTACAAAATGTTTATTCCCGAACCTTATTCCTTGTACAAAAAATTTATGGGAATAGATCAAAAATCAGGGTTTGATAAGGGTACGGTTTTCGGCGGACGCAAAAAGAGTTTTAAACATAAAATTGTTGATTTTATCAGAGCGAATATTTTTGTTCCGGATGCCAAAAGTTTTTGGATTCCGGGAGGAATTTTAAAAGGGATAAGAATCGTTAAAAAAGAAAAATGTTCAGCCGTTATTTCCACGTCTCCTCCTTATTCCGCCGGCGTGATAGCTTCCGGAGTAAGTTTTTTTACGGGAATCCCTTGGATTTTTGATTGTCGCGATCCTTGGGGATCTTATCAAAACAAGAAAATGAGAATCCGGTTTGCCGATAAATTTGATGATTTTTTAAAGAACTTCTGTTCTTCTGTTTGCTTCAAACAAACTCTTGCCTGGAAAGGAATAAAAAAATCTTTCCCCTGCTCGGGAGATAAAGATGTTTGGATTCCGAACGGTTTTGATTTTGACTTGCCCCGGGCTTACGTCAAACCCGAATCGAACAAATTTGATCTTGTTTACGCAGGTTCTTTTTATACCAGACGTTATCCGGCTCGCTTTACGGAAATTTTGAAAGAAATAATAAAAGAAAATTCTTTCATAAGAGACAATTTGCGTCTTTGTTTTATCGGGCGAATAGATGAAGAATCGAAAGCTTCTTTCCGCAAAAATTTTCCTTGCGACATGCTTTCTTTTGAATCTTACGTTCCTCACAATATTTTAACCGAAAAATTGAAATCCGCTTCCGCTCTTTGGATTGTTATGGACGATTTGCCTGAGGCGAAAGACATTGTCGCCGGGAAAACCTGTGAATATCTCGGATACATGAAACCGATTTTGGCGTGTTTGCCGGAAAATTCGGAAACGGAAAAAATCATTGCGGAAACCGGATCGGGCGTAAGAATACCTGTTGAAAACAAAGAAGAAACCGAAAGATTATTGACCGGGATAATGAAAGCTCTGGAAGAGGGAAAATCTCCGATGAAATTTAATCATGAAAAAATTTCTGCTTATCACAGACGGTTTTTGACCGAGAGATTAGCGGTAATTTTAGAGGAAGCGATTAATGAAAATAAAAAATAAATATTTGTTCTTTCTTTTACGAATCCGAAAAGATATTTTTAACCCCACCGTTTGGGATCTTGCCGAGGATATGACGGATTCGGAACTTAAAGAGTATTATTTTCTTTTTCGGGAAGACACGGTAGTCAATCAAAAAGGCGGACAGAAAAGCATAGTTTCGGACGAAAACGGTATTCCGATGAATCCTACTTATATAGACGTTAAAGACAAGGATTACGTTTATTTCCCGATTACGATAGGGCAAGTGGGATTGGCGGTTTTTCATACTTATCTGCAAACAAAATCGGAGGAAGACAAAGAACGTTTTTTGAAGTTTCCCCGGTGGTTTGCCGATAATGCCGAGATTTCCGAAGAACTCGGAGCAATATGGCGGACGGATGTTTCTTTGCCGCAGTATAAAAATCCGGGATCTTGGCAATCCGCTTTCGTACAATCCAGAGCGATTTCCGTTTTGTTGCGCGGTTATCAGCTTACCGGGAATAAAAAATGGCTTGAACTTGCCGAACAAGCTTTGCTGCCTTATACTGTCGGAGTCAAAGACGGGGGAGTAACTTCTTTTACGCCCTTCGGACCGTTTTACGAAGAATATACGGCGGAATTTCCTGTTTTGGTTTTAAACGGGATGATTTTTGCGATGTGCGGTTTGCATGATTTTATCAGGGTTTGCCCGGAAAACAGATTGGCTCAAAAACTTTATGATGCCGGAATTTGCACTTTGCGAAAAATTATTCCCGAATATGATCTGAAATTTTGGACAAAATACAATTTATGCGAAGCGGACTTTTACCCTGAGTTTGATCCGGCAACGATTGCTTATCAGCATTTGCACATTACTCAAATGAATTTTTTGTATAAATTGACAGGCGAGAGTGTTTTTAAAAAGTATGCCGGCATATTCAAAAAACAGATTTCCTTTTTTAATGTAATTAAAATGTATTTTTATAAATATAAAGCCTTAAAAAAGACAGGACGGATCTAAATGGGTTTTAAATATTCTGTTATAATTGCTGTTTACAACAGATTGAATGAAGTCGGGGAATTGCTTGAGTCCGCCGAGAAGCTGCAATTTCCTCGCAATAAATTTGAAATTCTTTTTTCGGACGACGGTTCAACGGACGGATTCCGAGAATATATCGAAAATTACAAATCGTTATCCGGACTGAATATTAGTTCGATTTATCAGGAAAACAAAGGTCCCGGAGCGGCTCGAAATCACGGCATGGAGAATGCGGACGGAGAATATTTTATTTATGTCGATTCCGATTGTCTTTTTCCGCCCGATTGGTTGGAAAAAATCGATAATCACGTTGAAGAACATAAACCGGACGCTTTCGGAGGTCCCGATACCTGTCATCCCGATTTTCCGCCTCTTCTTAAAGCCATAAATTATTCCATGACATCTTTTATCGGAACGGGGGGAACACGGGGATCGAAAAAATCGGTAACCAAATTTTATCCGAGAAGCTTTAACATGGGAATAAGTCGCCGGGTTTACGAAACCGCGGGCGGAATGGGAAATTTGAGACACGGTCAGGATATGGAATTTTCCGGAAGAATTTATCGGGCGGGGTTTAAGGTTGACTTGATTCCCGATGCTTTTGTTTACCACAAAAGAAGGACTTCCTTGAAGAAATTTTTTAAACAGATTTTCAATTGGGGAGTTGCCAGAATCAATTTGGGAAAAGACGACAAAGAAATGCTTAAACCGGTTCATTTTGCTCCGGCTGTTGTTGTTTTGTGGACGTTTCTCAGTGTTCTGCTTGCGCCTTTCGGCAAAATTTTTGGAAAATTATTTAAGTTGACTTTATCGGCGGGAGTCGGAGTCGCCTGTTTTGCCTGGTTGGAATCTTTAAAAAAATACAAATCTCCGAAAGTTTCGTTTTTATCCGTTTTAACTTTGTTTATTCAGGTTTTTGCTTACGGTTTCGGATTGTTTTGGGGACTTTTTAAAAGCAGAAAGGGAAAAATCGCCGAAGGTTTCACCAAAAAATATTATGAATAAAATAAAAAATATTTTCGGGGCGATAATTATTGTTTTTTTGCTTTTGCTTTTATTTTATTTGCTCGGATTTTCTTATATAGAACCTTCCGTAAAAAAATTTGAAAAAAGAAATTTGGATTTGAATTTATGGAATGCCGACGGCGATATCGGAAATATAGAGTATTATTTTATTTTTGACAAAAACTCGAAAACATTGAATATTGAAAGAGATAAGAACGGTATTTTTTATCGCTTGAAGAAAAATTTTGATCCAAAAAAATATGTTTTTGATTCGGATAAAGACACTCTTTACATGCCGACTGACATGAGCGCGCAAATTATTCTTGATTTTAATCAATTTAAAATTTCATCTGACCCGGCATATCTTGCCGATATTGAAATTATGAAGAAATGGCTGCTTGAGAATGTTGTCTTTAAAGACAGTCTGGCATTTTGGAGACAACCGGCAGGATTTAATAAATACGGTCTGGAAACAGGTTGGACGGGAGCATGGGCAATCGGCAACCAATTATCGGCTTTGGCGAGATTGTATCAATTGGAACCGAGTGAAGAAATAAAGATTTTGACTGAAAAATTAATTAATAACCTTAAAGTCGAAGTTAAAAACGGGGGAACGGCTTCTTTTGACGAAAACGGTAACATTCGGTTTGAAGAATATCCCTCAGTTCCCGCCAATTCGGTTTTGAACGGACATATAAACGCCTGTTTGGGTTTGTATGATTTTTGGCGGGTAAGTTCCGATCCCGAAGCGAAAAAACTTTTTGAAGCGGGCGTAAAAACCGTTGCCGAAAGTTTAGATGAATACGATGCCGGATATTGGAGTTTTTATGACGGAAAATACAGTTATATATGCGATTATAAATATCATAACGGAGTTCACGTTCCGCAATTGAAGATACTTTATCAAATTACCGGAAAAGAAATTTTTAAAACATATTATTTGAAATGGGAAAATTATAACAACGAGCCTTATTTTTCTTTGGCGAAAATTAAAATGCTGCTTGATGCTTTTTCCAGAAGATTAAAATATAAATCAATATTTACGAGAGGATAGAATGAAAAACAGGAACGAAAAAAATACCGCTTTATCTTTTTTTGATAAAATTTCACGTTATCGGACAACAATTTTAAGTATATTGGGGATAATAATTATTGCCTCGGTTTTTTATCCCATGGTTTTTCAAAATCTGCAGCCGGGAGGAACCGACATTATTGCCGGCAGAGGTAAAATGAATCAAGTTTCCGATTGGTCGGAAAAGACCGGGGAAACAGCTTATTGGAATCCTGTTTTATTTTCCGGGATGCCCGTTTACTGGAAGACCGATACGGTAAAATCAATAGACAGTTTTTTTTATTTTATCGGAAGAATTTTCGGGGGAAGAGGCGGTCAGTGCTTTGTTTTTTATTTGCTCGGTTTTGCGGGAATGATGTTTTTGGGGCGACACTTAAAGTTTCCGCCTTTCGCTTCTTTTACGGTTGCTCTGGGCTTTGTTTTGATTCCCCATTGGGCTTCTCTTATTCAGATCGGACACTTTATGAAGTTCAGACCGATTATGCTTTTTCCTCTTTTGACCGTAACGGCTTTGCGAATTTTGAAGAAACCAGGTATTTTGAATTTGGCTTTATTCTCTCTTTCCTTTGCTTTTTTAATCAGGATGAAACACTATCAGATTACTTTTTACGCTTTGTTAATTCTTCTTTTTATCGGAATTCGGTACTTTGCCGGAGCTTTAAAAAATAAGAAACCTGTCGGAAAATCATTAATTTTTCTTTTATTTTCGGCTGTTCTCGTGTTTGCTTTGGTTCTTCAGCCTTTCCTGCTTGCCAAAGAGTTTACGCCTTTTTCCATTCGAGGCGGTACGGGGGAAGAAAATTCCAAAGGTTTGGATATAAATTATGCCACGGGCTGGTCTTTTCATCCGATGGAATCTTTCAACTTTTTAATTCCCCGTTTCTTCGGAGGAACAAGCGGTGAAACTTACAATATAAATAATCCTCAATTTCCGCATCTTGCCGGCAAAAAAATGCCGGGTTATTGGGGACATATGCCTTTTACGGAAACGACCGAATATACGGGCATAATTATTATCTTTTTTGCTCTCATCGGATTGATTGCAAACAGGAAAAACAGCTTTGTTCAAGCGATGTTTGCTCTGGGATGTTTGACTTACGTTCTTTCTTTCGGACGACATTTTCTTCCGCTTTACAACGTTTTTTTCTCGGCGGTTCCGTTTTTCAATAAATTCAGAGTTCCCGCTATGGCTTTGGTTGTAAATTATTTTATTGCGACGGTTTTTGCCGGTTACGGGATTCAAGCTTTTTTTGCTTCCGAAACTGACGAAGAAAAGAAAAACTTGAGTAAATACATCTTAATTGCGGGCGGTTTTTTGATTGCGGTTTCTCTTTTGGCTTTTGCCCTTTCTTCCGGATTGGATTATTCGAGAGGTCGTGATTTAGCTCAGTATAAAGGAAACGTATTGGAGATGATAAAGGCTGTGAGACGGGAATTTTTGGTTCACGATGCGCAACGCCTTTTAATGTTCTCTCTTTTGGTCTCGGTATTGGCGTTTTTATTTGCGAAAAAAATATTTTTTAAGCATCCTTTTTCGATCGCGCTTGTTTTATGCGTTTTGATGTTTATTGATTTTTATCAAATTCAGGGACGTTATTTGATAGAGAAGGTAAACGGAAAATACACTAATTTATCGTATCAGGGAAATATGGTTAAAAATTACTTTAAAAAGAAAAAATACGATGAATTTTTGGATTCCCGCAAAGAAAAGAATCTTGAATTTGAATCTTTCAGAATTTATCCTCTCATGCCGAATATCTGGAATTCCAACGATTATTCTTATTTCCATCAGTCAATAGGCGGATACAGTCCCGCCAAACTTAGAATTGTTCAGGATTTAATGGATTTCGGAAGAATGGAAAAGACGGGAATTTTTGCTCGCAACATCCTTGATATGCTGAATGCCGAATATTATCTTGCCGACAGACCTTTGCCCGGATCTTATCCTTTCGATAATCTGGAAGAAGTTTTTCGGGGAAACGATAAAATCGTCTATCAAAATAAAAAAGCTTGCGGACGAGCCTGGTTTGTCGGTGATTATGAGATAAAAAAGACGAGAAAAGAGCGTTTCGACCTTTTGAAAAGCGATAAATTCGACGTTCATAAAAAGGCGATTTTGGAAACTGAATTGCCGCAAGAAATTAAATCTCCGCAAAACGCAAAGGTAATCCTTACAAAGTTGAATCCCAACGAAGTTGAATTTAAAACGGAAAACGAAAATCAATCTTTACTGGTTGTTTCGGAGATTTATTATCCCAAAGGCTGGAAAGCTTTTACGGACGGAAAAGAAACTCCGTTTTACAAAACGGATCATGTTTTGAGATCTGTAATCGTTCCTGCCGGCGAACATACGGTTAAGTTTAAAATGGTTCCGAAAACATTGATTTCCACTCACTTAATCGGCGAATCGGCAACGGTTACCGCTGTTGCATTGTTGCTTATCGGAATATTTTTTGAGTTGAAGAAAAAGAAAAACGGCAAAGATATTTTGTCGGCATAAAATCAAAAGACAAAGAAATAAAATATAAATTAATTTGGAGGAAAAATGGCTTTCGTCTCCGGTAACATAATAGATTCAAGATATGAAGTAATCAGAAAAATCGGCAAAGGAACATGGGCAACGATTTATAAAGTTAAGAATCTGCGAAACAATAAGATATATGCTCTCAAGCTGTTCGACAGAATCAATGCCGAAAATCTTCTGGAGCATTTTTCTCCCAAAGACATGCACCATATTACGAGTATTTATCATCCTAATCTTATAAATGTTTTGAAATTCGGAAATATGGGAAACAATATTTACTGTCTCAGCGAATTTTATGACGGTCAACCTCTTTCAAAATTCAAATTAAAGCCTTCCAACATAAAAATATTATATGAACTTACCGTTAAAGTTTTTTATGCTTTGCAGGCTCTTCACGCTCAGGGAATTATTCATAAAAATCTTAAATCCGATAATATAATGTTCAAATACGCCGATTCAAAATTGGATGTGAAAATTCTTGATTTCGGTTTTATTAATATGGATTACATAAAAAGCAAAAGAAAAATAAGCGATATTTTGCCTTATATTGCTCCCGAATTTTTTATGGGAAAACCGCTTACCGGCGAAAGCGATTATTATTCTCTCGGAGTTATTTTATATAAATTAACAACCAATATCTATCCTTTTTCCATAGATCAGATTCAAAAGATGGGATCCGGAAAAAAACACAAATTCTTGGCAAAGGATCCTCATCAACTGAACAAAAAAGTTCCGGTTGTCCTTGAAAAATTCATTTTGAAGCTTTTGGAGCAGAATCCTTATAAACGCAAACCGGATATCGAAAGCCTGAAACCTTCCTTTACCGTAAAACCGTCTGTGCGCAGCTTAACGCCCGGAATCGGTGAAGAAATGAAGAAAAAAGGACCTTTTTCTCAACGTAAAACTTTGGAAACATCAATAAAATTCTCCGAATATTTTGTTCGAGATTATTACGCCAAAAAGTTTTTGGATTATATACCCATGGTTGAGGGAAATAACGGCAAACTGGTATGCCTTATCGGAGGCGACGGACTCGGAAAATCCGACATGCTTACTCTTTTCCGTTATCATCTTTTAAGCGATAAGTATTTGGTTTTTGATTACAGATGCGGTCCGGGTCGCAGAGATCCTTTTTTCGGATTGATAAAAGAATTTTATAATTATGTCAGTCAAAGCGAAAAGCTGGAAAAGGATTTGAGTCAAATTTCCGAAAAATTCAGGAAATATTTATTTGATGACAAAGAGTTAAGCGATTGCGAAGAAGATAAAAAAGACATTGATCTGGATATGAAATCCGCCGAGGAATTTATTAAGGATTTATCTGATATAAAGCCTTTGATCTTTATTATTCAGGGCGGCGAATATTTAACTGAAGAAACCGTGTGTTTCTTGAATAATTGGTCAAAAGAAATAAAAAATCTCCCGATTTTGATCATTATAAGCGTAAGCGATCCCGGACGCATAGAAAAACTGCGAAACAATATTAAAATAAAGATCGAACCCTTTGATTTCAATGAAGCGAAAGATTATATGGAAAAGATTCTTCATGTTCGCATTCCAGATAATTTTGCGAGAAAAATATTTAACAGATCTGCCGGAAATCCTGCTTTTATTCGTGATATTTTGCTTGATTTGACTGCCGAAAAAATCATTTGGAATGACGGTAATTTTAATTTTGATTTTGACTCCGACAATTATAAGCTTCCCGGCGATTTGTTGGACTCGATTTATCGGAGACTGAGTCGTTTCTCTGTCGAAAGTTATGAAAAACTGCAAAAATTGGCTGTCTGCCAAACGGAATTGAGCAACGAATTGATTCAATATATTTTGTCTTTTTCCAAAAAAGAGCTTTTTGACTTGATAAACGATTGTCGAAACAACGAAATTTTATTTGAAGAAGAAGAATCTTACCGTTTTGCTTACAGGGAAGCCAAGGATCGTTTGCTGTCGGAATGTTCCGAAGAAACCAAAAAAGAAATATCATGCAAAATTTTGGAATATTTTAACGGAAAATCAATCGAAAAAGCTGATGTTGTCAAAGGAATTATCGAGAATTGCAAACTTGCCGAAAATAAGATTAAAGAACGTTCTTATCGGTTAAAACTGGTCGAAATTTACGGAAATAAATTTGAGCAGGAAAAAGCTTTTGAAGAGATTTGCAAAGTTATTGAAATAGATTTTGAATTAATAAAAGATATTAATCAAGTTTCTCTGATGAGAGACCTTACGATTTTTCAGGAAAAAACAGAACTCGCGGGCTCAATCGAGCCGGCTCGAAAAATAATTTCAGGATTTAATAAATTGTCCGGCGGTTTTCTGAAGTATTATATTTTAGGTTCTTTTTATTTGAACGCGGAAGATTTTAATTCGGCAAACGAAAATTTTGAAAAAGCAAAAAAATATATTATTACCGGCAAACAAAAAGTTATGCTTTATATAAAAATATCCTGGAATTATTTGCGAACCGGAAAAATTAATGAAATGGGAAAAATTCTGGCAGAAATAGAACATGAAAATAAAACTCCGGAACTGGAAATATTGTTTGCCGACAGAAAAACAATTTGGCTGAATGCCGTTAAAAAATCTTCGGAAGCCCTTTCTTACGCCGAAGATTTTATCAATAACGAAGAATTTATTAATTCGCTTTCTTTCGTTATGGAAGAAACTTCTTTCAGTCAACGCATGGGAAGTCTTTACAATAACTTGGCTTTCGTTCACGGCGAATTGAAAAACTATGAAGATGCCAGAAAATATTATAAACAAACCAGAATTTTATGGGAAAAAATTAATTTTAAGAAAAGTCTCGGAGTTATCTATAATAACTTGGGAGACATGGCTTTGCGTGAGGGAAATACCGATTCTTCATTAGAATATTTTCAAAGAGCTTGCGATTTAAATCGAGAATTGGGACAGAAACCGGGACAGGCTTTGGCGTTGCTTAATTTTGCGGAAGCTTACATTAAACAGGGTAAGTTTTTTAAAGCGGAAGAATTTCTTTCCGAGTCTCAGAATATTTTGTCGTCAATAGGTTCGAAAGAATTTATGGACGGTATATACAGCAATTTTGCTTTGGCAAAAAGCAAAATAAAAAACTGGGGCAACCTGTATTCTTATTTGGAAAAAGAGTATCCGGAACTCATGAAAAGAGAAATAAAAAAATTTGATCCGGCGATAAAAGCTTATTTTTATTTATTGGTCAATACCGGAAATACGGATGAAATAAAAGATATTTTATACGCTAATCCCGATATAGACTTCATTAAGCTTCACGAAGAAGATTTTGGTTATCAAATGAGAGGTCTGGAATGTTGCCTGGAAGGAGATCACCGGGAAGCTCTGAACTTTTTTTACAGGGCTTTAAAATCAGCTGAGCAAATACAAAGTCGGTACGCTCAATGTATTTTGATGATACAGATAATCAGATGTTATCTTAATCTCGGTGAATTAGACGAAATTAAAAATATGCTTGCAAAAGCCGTAAGTATTGCCGAATACGGCAATTTCTCTTATTGGAGCATAGTTTTGTCTTTATTGGAAACAGAATACAGACTTCAATTGCCGGAAATTCCCGTTCGTCAAATTTTGCGTGAAATAATTTCTCTCGAAGATAAGATAAAGGAAAATAAATTATTTATTCTCGAGGTGAAATATTACGAGATTATTACTCAAATTTATTACTTTGCCGGAAATAAAAAATCGGCTGAAAAATATTTTAATAAGTATGTCGAATCCGTTCATAATGCCTGCGAAGGAATTCCGCAAAAATTCAAAAAGAAATATATCAAAATGAAAATTAACAATATTACTTCGGCAAGCGAGCTTAATTCTGTATTTATAGCCGACCGCAAAATATTCGACCGTGAGTCATGGCAGGAGGAAATGTACGATCTTCTTAAATTAATCGATGCCGAAAGGATTAAATTTTTCTTAAAAAGAACCGTGCATAAATATTTGGCTCCCGAATCTTTTACGGTTGTTCAGGAAGATGATTTCGATAAAAGACACAATTCTTTCTTATGCAGCAATGACACTGATTTCAAGATAAGAGACGATGATTTTTATGCCAATGCAAAGAAATCTCTGGAAAATAATGTCGTTATTAATCGAAAATCCGGAAAAATAAATAAACTGTTTATCCCTTTGAGAATAAAGAAAAATTACTTCGGTTGTCTTGTGCTTGCAGATTCTCTCGAATTGGATTACAGCGAAACCGAGCTTATGATTATTGAAAATATGAGATTGCACTTGAGCGCTCTTTTTATCAGAATCAATAAATTTTCTTCCTTGCAAAAAAGTGTTTCTCTCATGGATCAATTGATGAAAGTAAGCAGAAATTTATTTTCAACCGTTGATATTGATGTTCTTGAAAATCAGCTTGTGTCTTATGCTTTGGAATTTACCCGTTTGAAACGAGGTTTTTTCATAAGAACCGGAAGATACGATAACGATATAAAAGTATCGGTTGATTACAAAGGAAATAATATAACCGGTTACACCGATTTGGATAAAGATATTATCGGAGAAGTTCAAGAATACGGCAAAACTTATCACTCGGAAAATGATGTTGAGGAAAGAAGATCCTCTGATTTTAACGGCTCAGACTCTTCTGAGACGGTCTATTGCGCTCCTCTTAAAGTGTACGATGATATTTACGGCATTCTTTACCTTGATAATCTTCTTGCAGAAGTAAAAGAATCTAAAAATTTTATGGGAATGTTATCGGATAAATCTCCTGTAATAAGAAAAGTCGAAATTAATCAGACATTTATGGATATGCTTTTGGAACAAACCTCTATTGCCATAAAAAACGCTTTGCAGTATGATTCCCTCTCTAAAGGAAACAAACAACTTCGCTCTTTTGATAAAATTAAGACGGATTTTGCAAAAATTGTCGCTCATGAACTTAATACTCCGCTTGTAAATCTTCAGGGAAATATAAGCCGAGCTTACAAAAAACGTTTTTCAGACGAAAACGAACGAAACAAAATATTTAATGAAATAACTTCTGGAGTTAAACGTCTTATTTCTTCAACCCGGGACATTATGAATATGAATAAATATAAGTTAATTGATTCTTTGCATTTAGCCCCAATGGATATCAGAGATATTATGGAAAGTATTGTTGATGAAGGAATGATTATTTCCGCTAAGCGCAAGATGAAAATTAAACTTGAATCGGAAAATGATATTCCGGAATTGAATATCAATTGGGAAGCTTTTTATTTGATGATTTATAATCTGGTTTTAAACGCTATTCGTTTTTCCAGAGATTACGGAATTATAACGGTAGGCGTGAGAAAATCAGCTTTTCCTGCCGAAAAAGTAAATGACTCGGACAGTGTCGTTATATATGTTCAAGACAACGGAACGGGAATTGAAAAATGTTACTTGGATAATGTTTGGGATGAATATTTTGAAGTAACGGATATTTATTCTCATAAATCAGGTATTGTTGAATACAAGTCAAACGGTTTGGGGATAGGACTTTCGGTTTCTAAAAGAATAGCGGAATTGCATTACGGAAAAATGTGGATACGCTCCGAAAAAGGAGAAGGAACATCTGTTTTTGCGGCAATTCCGGTCAGAGAGAACAAGGATTCTTCGGAGCAGTATGATTAATTTCGGAAAAATTCTGAATAATCCCGGATTTTTGCTGGTTACAGGCGGGAAAAAAGTTTTAAAAAATATTGAACTGATAGAAGATATAATCGGATTAACCGAAATTTTCAAACAAGTTATTTTCTTTATACCTTATGAACAAACGGAATTATTCGGTTTTTTTAAAGGTCATGACGGATTGGAAATAAAACCGTACGGAAAACATATTGCAAAGTACGAAAATGAGATTATTTTTGCTTTAGATCAGGATAAATCGGCAAAAAAATTTATAAGCGAAAATCCCGGCAATATTGTTTTCGGAAACGGGAAAAATACTAACTTTTACATTAATGATTCAATTCCCGATAAACCGATTGAAAGTTTTTATCGTTTTTGGAAAGTTAATTATAAAAAATCAGAGACGGAGTTTGAAATAAAAAAAAATCAATATGTTTCCGGAATGTTTGCAAATTCGCATCCTCATTTGACTGTGTCGCACGGAAACTTTTGGCTTACGCCGAGCAAAAGAAAGTTTTTTGGCGCTTTGACTGAAAAATTTTACGCCAATCTTTATTTTATGAATTGCGCCGATGCCGGAAATACCGGTTCTTCTCGTAAAATAAAAGCAAAATCTTTAACTGATAAAATAATTTTTGCGAGTATGTGCGATTTATGTTTTACGGATGATCCTGAATTTGAAAAAATTCTGAAATATTTTAGAATTAAAACGATTTATTTAACGGATATTTATAAAAAATTTAAAGAAAACAACGAAAAATGTTTAAATGAAATTTTAACGAAATTGAGGTAAAATGAAAAAAATAATTTTGACGGCGTTAACCGTTTTGGCGATGTTATTGCAGGCGGGAGAAAGAGAGGATATTCAATTTATAAACGGATTATACAAAGACGGCATGTATGATATTGTCGAACGCGAATTGGAAGATTTTATTAAAAATTATCCTGAAAGCGAACAGTCGGTCTCCATGAAATTTATGCTTGCTGCCGTTTATTTGAAAGAAAATAAATTTAAGAAAGCTTCTAAAATATTGGAAAGCGATGAAAAAAACATGTCGGAATCTTCTTTTGCTCCCGAGTATCTTCTTTGTAAGATTGAAACTGCTTATCAGCTTGAAAATTATGATGCTGCTTTGGAAGATGCGAGAAAATTCCGATCTCGTTATCCTCTTCACCCGGAATTTTGGAAAGCAGTATATTTTTCCGGAAAAATCAATCTTTACAAGAAAAAATACAACACTGCCTATGATGATTTTACTTTGGCTAAATCAAAGAAAGATAATGCGGAAATAAATTTGGGTTTAATATCCGTTAATCTTAATTCGGGAAATGAAGAAGAGGCAAAAAATTTAATCGAATATATGAAATTGAAAAATTTTTATTATGAATTTCAGGCAAAAGCGATTGTTCTTTACCTCAATTATATGCATAAAAACAAAATGTATGAAAAAATGACGGAAAATCTGCCGGTAACGGTTACCCCTTCTTCTCAATATTACAATCAATATTTGACTTTAATTTCAAAAGCAAACTTTAAACTGAATCGAATCGACATGTGTATAGATTTATTTGAAAAATCAAAGAATCCGTCGGACGAAGTTTCTTATATAGCCGCTTTGTCGTATTTGGAAAAAGACGAAACAGAAAAAGCGGCAGAAGTTTTTTCTCGATTGGAGCATGAAAGCAAAGATGAAGACATAAGCGCGGAAAGTTTTTTTCATCTGATTAACATTATTTCTCTTACCGAAAAAGAAGAAGCAAACAAGAGATTATCCGAATTTATCGAGATTAACGAAAATGATAATTATAAAGGAACCGCTTTTTGTTTATTGGGATTTAATTATTTTGAGATCGGAAAACCTGACTCGGCGGCATTTTATGTCAAAGAAGCGTTAAATTACGATTTGAAAAAAGAGTACAAAGAAAAAGCGACTTATCTTTCGGGAGAAATTCTTTTCGGAAAAGAATCTTACGATGAGGCGAAAAAACAGTTTGATCTTTATCTATCTCTGTTTCCCGACGGAGAATTTTCTGATGAAGCAAAATTTAAAATTGCGTTATTTTACTATCTGAAAAAAGATTTTGTTGTTGCCGGAGCGAAACTTAACGATTATGTCGAAACTTGTCCGGATTCCGAAAAAAACGCTTTGGCTTATTTTTATCTCGGAGAAGTTTACAGAATGAGAAACTTGCCTGAAAAGGCTTTGAGGTGCTATGAAAAAGCCGTAAAAGGAAAATCGGATAAAGGGTTGATCAGAAAAAGAATTGCTTCTTTAAACTCTGCTCTGGGAAATTACGAGGCAGCTTCGGAAGCTTTGAAACTTTTGCCCGAAACTCCGGAATTTGTTTTCGATAAATTGATGATTGCCGGAAATATTTTTTATAATAAGAAAAATTATGAAAAAGCCGTTTTACGTTATGAAGACGCGCTCAAAGAAGCCGAAACGGAAGCTCAGCTTAACGAAGTAAAAAATCGTTTGGCATGGACTTGTTACAAATCCGGAAAATTTGAAAGAGCTTCCGAAATTTACATTGAGTTGGCAAAATCAGGAAATAACGAAAGTTCTTATTTGAAACTTGCAGCTCAAGCGTCTTTCAGCGCCGAAGATTATCTTGCTGCGGCGGATTTATATTCCGAATACGCCGAAACTCCGGAAGCAGAAAAAGAATATGATGCCGTAAACCTCAGTATTGCAGACTGTTATTATAATCTCGGAGATTACCGTAAAGCATTCAAATATTATCGTAAACCTGCTCGTCCCGGAGTTGATCTTAATGTTCTCAACAATGCCTTAAACGGTCTTGAATGGTCATCCGGCATGATTTCCGGAATTAATCTTTCCGATACTTTAAGAGTTTTGAGAGATAATTCCGAAGATGACGATTACAGAAAGGCTGTTTTGTTTAAAATTCTTGATTTTGATTACAAAAACGGCTTCTGGACGGATATTTTAAAAGTCGGAAAAGAAATCGAAAATTATTCTTTAACAAACGAACAGATGATTTCTGTTAAAGATTTTATTTCCTCGGCATATTATAACTTAAACCGTTTTGAGGATGCCGAAAAAATTTTAAAAAGTTGGTATAAACAAAATCCTGATCCAAAAATTTTGGTAAAATTAATAAAAATTTACACTGCTCAAAAAGATACCGTCAAAGCAATAAATCTTTTGATGAAAAATGTTGAAGTTTCGGAAGATCAGGATTTGATTTTAACGGCTTTGAAGTTTACGGCGGAATCAGGGTCTCCGGGATTCGAAAAAATATTCGATGCAAAATTTAAATTACTTTCCTCCGAATACCGAGAAGTCGCCGAACTCAGTAAAATAAAATACCTTTTAAAAAACGGCAAAAATACGGAAGCCGAAAAAATTATCGGAGAACTTCTCAGGTCGGAACAAAGAGAAATAAAAGCCGAAGCTCAGTATTACAAGGGTTTGAATTTATATCTTTCCGGCAAATATTCTCTTGCCGTTCCGGAGCTTCTCAGGGTGCGTTACGTTTATCCCGATTTGAACGAGATTAAAACCGAAAGCGAATTTACTGCTGTTCTTTGCTATCTTAAAACAGAAAAAAAAGACAAAGCTTTGCTTATTTACGATATGATAAAACGCGATTTAAACGAAAAACAAAAAACTGAGTTAAAAAAATATTTTACCGAAGACGAGTTAAACGGAAATTCGGAAGACGGAGAATAAAATGAAATATTTAATTATTGTTTTGGCTCTTATTCCCGGTTTGATTTTTGCAGAATCAGCCATAGAAATTCCGGAAGTTGTCATTACGGGAGAAAGCGTCGATGTTGCGGATTCCGTCAAATTTGAAACAGTTATGAAAGATTATTGGAACACGGAGTTCGATAAAAAATTCAGATACTTATATCTTCCTTCAGTAACGATTGAAGATGTCGTTGAACATTACTCTCAGCTTAATTGGGCTGTTTGGGGCGATTTCAGTTATTTGCCCGGAGCTTCCCTGAAAATTGCTTCTTATTACGCCTCCGAAAAACTTTTGGCTTTTTCAGCCGGTTTGAAAAGCAGAAAACTTGATTCTTCAGGAAAATTCAGTAACGGATATTTTCGCTGGCATCCGGGATCAGACAATTATGTCTCTGGTCTCGGAGCTTGGTTTTATAAATTTGAGAATAAAGATGTCTTGCTTAAATCAAATGCCTTCGGAGCTTACGCAGATTTATCTTTTTCAGATATTTTCAAAGGAGATTATTTTACTTTTTGCAAACAGGATTTTCGTTTGGGAGTCGATATCGAAGAAGAGGATTTTATAAATAAAGATTCGTTTTTCCGTCTGGAATTTTCATCTGTTTCCAAAATATGTTTGGAGGATTTTTCTTCGGAAGCTGAAATAAAAACAAATTATTTAACCGGAAAAGCCTCCGGTGAGGTTACCGCTCTGCGAATTAATCGGGAATCCGAAATATTTTTCAAAAATTACGGAATTTGGCTGGCGGGAGACGACAGTCATTTATATGCCTCGCTTCCTTTCTCTTTTTTAAAAGAAATAAACAAAAAAATTCAATTGGAAATTTTTAATAAACCTTACGGAACCGTCAGGAGAGCGATTTATTATTACGAAACAAATCCTTATCTTAAACCGGGAGAAGATTTTAACGGAGAAAAAACGCCTCTTAACCTCGGAACAGCCGTTAACATTTTTACTTTTTTGCCTTTAAGATTTGAATACGCTTTCAGATTCCGTTACCATTTGCCTGTATATTATTCTGAGGCATCTTATTCTGATTCGGCAAGTCCTCTTTTTTCTGTTAAAACCCGTGATTCTTGGGAACATCGTATTTCTTTGAACTGCAATTTTGCTTATAAAAATACAGGAATTTACGGAGAATTTATTTACTCTTATTTGCGAGACAAAGACGGAAAAGAACTTTCTTATTATTCTGAAATTACGGCAAAAACAGCATTAAAATGGTCTTATTCTTCAATAACTTCATCTCTTGAATTTGTTTTTGAAGACGGACGCAAAGATCATCTCGGAAACAATGCGGATTCGATATTTCGTTCAAATGCTCTGATTAATTTGCAGTATCGCCCCGATTTGGGATTTTATTTGAAAGCCGATAATATTTTAAACGATGATTATAAGGATTATTTATATGCTCCCGAATCTGAACTTGAGCTTTCATTAGGCGTTAAATATTATTTTTAAAGGATGTTATGAAAAATATTTTATTGATAGATGACGAAATTCAAACACTTGAAATATGTAAAAGAAAATTATGTAAAACTTATAATGTCTTTACCGCCGACAGACTTGGGGATGCTTTCGATATTCTCCGAAAAAATGAAATAAGTTGCATTATAAGCGATTTGGTAATGCCGGGAGCCGAAGATCTGAAATTTATCAAAGATTTGCAGAAAATTGCGGAGGATTGTCCAATCTTGGTAATGAGCGGCAAGGCAACCGTGAAAATGGCTGTTCAGGCTATGCATGCCGGAGCTTTTGATTTTATTGAGAAACCCATAGTGAATCTTGATATTTTAACCGTCATGACCGAAAAAGCTTTGGCGTCTCAATATCTCAAAAAAGAAAATAAAGAATTAAAACAACAGCTTTTAAAACAAAAAAGCAAAAAAGAGTTCATCGGAAATTGCCGATCCGTAAATAAGGTTTTGAATGTTATTTCTAAAGTTGCTCCTCTCAATACAACGGTTTTGGTAAACGGAGAAACCGGAACCGGAAAAGAAATGATTGCTCGGCTTATCCATGAAGAAAGTTCGAGATCAAACAGGGAATTTATTGCCGTTAATTGCGGAGCGGTAGCTGAAAATTTATTGGAAAGTTTGCTTTTCGGGCATGAAAAAGGTTCATTTACGGGAGCCGTTAAAGATTCTCGGGGATATTTTGAAACTGCTCACAAAAGTACTTTGTTTTTGGATGAAATAGGAGAAACCGCGCCGTCTTTTCAGGTTAAACTTCTGAGAGTTTTACAAGAAAAGAAAATAAGAAGAGTAGGAAGCGAAAAACTTATTCCCGTTGATGTCAGGATCATCGCTGCCACTAACAGAAATTTGGAAGAAGAGGTTAAAAAAGGTAATTTCAGAAAAGATCTTTTTTATCGACTTAACGTTATCAAGATAACGGTTCCTCCTCTCAGACAAAGAACGGAAGACATTCCTCTGCTGGCTTATCATTTTTTGAATGAATTTCAAAAAGAAAATTCTTTAAGCGAATTTAAAATTTCTCGCGCCGCCATGAAAGTTCTGATAAAACATACTTGGGAAGGGAATGTCCGGGAATTGCAAAACGTTATTGAACATGCTGCCGTTTTATGCTCCGATAAAACAATTAATCCGGAAGATTTGCCGGAATATATGTCTGAAACCGGTCAGGTTATGAACACGATAGAATTTTCTGATAATTACGAACAGGCGAAACATCAATTCGAGCTGATTTACTTTAAAAGACTGCTTAAAAAATGCAATTCCGTTACGGAAGCTGCTGCCGTGTCGGGATTTTCCAGACAAAATATTCACGTTAAAATTAAAAAACTCGGGATAGAACATAATTAATTTATCTTATATTCAATAAAATAACGCCGGCGATAATTAGTCCGATAACAGCTGTTTTTTTCTTTGATAAACTGTCTCGCCAAACAATCAAATCAACCGCAAAACTTCCTGTTACGACAAGAGACGAGAAAACCGGATAAGCAAAAACCGCCGGAACAGTTTTTAATGATTTTATAAAAAGCATGAAAGTTAATTGATTCGGTATGCCCAATAAGAATCCGTAAAGAATATCTTGAATTGCCGCTTTTTCTTTTTTTATGACAATTAAGGCGATATTTATTAAAAATGACGAACCGAAAGCATAAAAAAGGAACAATGCTTCCGTATTTTGTCCGAAAACATTATAAACCTTTGAAAAAGAATCAGTAATTCCCGAGCATAAAAATAAAAATATAAGCCATCCCGATTCTCTGAAATTTTTCATGTTTCCCTGAATTGCAAATGACATCAAAATAAGAAGAATTCCCGAAAAATTAATTATTTTTATTTTTTCTCCGAATAAAAAAAGGGACAGCAAAACGGGAATTACCATTGACGCTCTCATTACTCCGACGCTTAGGGACAATCCGTTTAATTTGATATTTTTTTGATAAATTAAGAAGTTTCCCAGCAAGAAGAATCCCAGAATGACTCCCATAAACAAATCAAGAGGCAAAGTTCGGCTGAGAGGTATGTCGCTGCTGAAAAAACTTATCGCTGAAGCTGCGGCGTAATTTCCCGCAAAAACTACATAAATTGAAGAATCTTTTCGAGTTGAAAAGATTTTTAATAATACTCCGGTAAGCACTGAAGATAATACGCCTAACAATAAGTATTGCATTTTATTCTCCTGAAATCAAATAATCAATGTTAAAACAAAATTTAAAGTAAAAATGTAAAGATTTTTGTAATAATCGGCAACGGGTCGGAATTTTCAGTAAATTAAAATAAAAGGCGGAAAGATAAAAAAATATTTAATTTAAAAAATAACTTTACGATCAGCGTTAATTAATGCCTCTGACCGACAAAGATATTGACGTAAAGGATAATTTTCATTTTACCGTCTGTATCCGGTTTGCCGGTGTTAATTAAAAAAATATGAGGATATAAAATATGGGAAAAGAAGTTGTCTCCGATTCGCTTTTAAAAGCAAAAGAAGTTGCCGGGGAAGAAATAACCGGATATATAGAAAAATTTCTCGGGAAAATACCCAATAAAATTGAGATTGTTTCTGCTGTTGCCTCCGTACTGATAATTACAGCTGTCATATACGGAATAAATCGTTTATTCAAAGCTGTGTATAAAAAATTGAAAGATATTTCCAAAACGAAAATAAAAACGGTAAAGATAAAAGATTACGATATTCTGCCGGCAAAATATACTTATAAAATATTTATAACCGTATTTAAGATACTTCGGGTATTGTTGTTGTCGGTGATTATTTATTTTTGGATGTCCTTCTTATTCGGTATCTTCCCGGCTACAAAAAATATTTCGAATATTTTAATCGGATATGTTACCGACCCTTTAAAATCCGTTCTTGATTCTTTTATTAATTTTTTACCCGGTCTTTTCTTCATTTTTATCGTTCTTATTATTGTTCGTTATATAAACAAAGGATTGGTCTTTTTTGCCGATGATATTTCTAAAGAACGCCTGAAGATAGACGGTTTTTACAAAGAATGGGCAAAACCGACTTATCTGATTATTAAAATTATTATATATGTTTTTGCTCTGGTAATTATTTTTCCTTATCTTCCCGGATCAAACTCTCCCGCATTTCAGGGAGTGTCTATTTTTATGGGAGTATTGCTTTCTCTCGGTTCTACTGATTTTATTGCCAATGCCGTAGGAGGTTTGATGATGATTTATATGAGACCTTTTATCGTCGGCGATGTGGTTAAGATAGGCGGAACCATGGGAACGGTTGTACATAAAGGAATGCTGGTTACCAGATTAAAGACTCCGAAAAACGAAGAGATAAGCTTACCTAATAAACTTGTTACTCAAAATCAAATTGTAAATTACAGTTCGGAAGGCACGGACGGCGGATTTTACATGCACACCACCGTTACTATCGGTTATGATGTCGAGTGGCGTAAAGTTCATAAACTTATGATTGAGGCTGCTTCCAGAACAAAAGATATTATGAAAGCTCCCAAGCCTTTTGTTTTGCAAACCGAATTGAATGATTTCAGTGTGGCTTACGAGCTAAACGCTTATTGTAAAAATCCCTCGAAAATGGGACATGTTTACTCTCTTTTGCATCAAAATCTGCAAGATTGCTTTAACGAAAGCGGTATTGAAATACTTTCGCCTCATTATCATGTTAAACGGGTTATTGACGGTCAGACCATACCGGATATATATAAAAAAAGGGATTAACAATAAAAAACGCAGCAATTTATTTCGGATTTTAAGAATTCTTATATCGTTAAAATAAATCTTAACCCGGCTTTTTTATTCCCGATTTTTCAGATCGGGAATTTTTATTTTACGGCATAACGGAATTTACTTATAAAACATTAATTTTATGTATTTTCAAAACAATCATTTTTTACGGTAATATTAAACTTGCGGATTGACCTTTTTCAGCATAAAAAATAAAAAGCTTAACTTATTGTTCAGTAATTCGATATGATAAGTAAGGAGATTATTATGACACCGGATAATGACTTGTTGAAAAGTATCAGGCGAACAAGCGAAATTCGTATTGCGGAAAGAAAAGGCGAATTTAAAGAAAAACAGGACGAGCCGAAAGAAAAAAATAAAAAACGCAAGCATGAGAATTTTGTCCATTTCCTTAATACGGAAGGATACGATACGGATGATTATGATTGGAGCAAATATAATATTGAACTGGGTAATTTGATTCTTGAAAAGCGTAATCTGGAACTGATTCTTTTTACTGTTTATGACCGAAAATCTCCGAAAGACTCATCTCTGCCGTCTGAAGAATATGAAAAGAAGTTGAAAATCGTAAAAGCGAAAATATTGAATACGGAACAAAAACTCTTGCAATTGAAACCGGAGGAGTTTAAAAAAATGTTGGAGGAAAAAGAAATGAATGCCGAGAATGATTTTAATAAGTTATCTGATTTATCTTTGCTGTATTCTGAATATTTTAAGCTTACCGAGAAAGAATCAGAAAGCATTCAATGCCGGGATTTTGACGGTCTTGAACAGAGCATGAATCAAAAAGAAATAATGTTAAATAAAATAATCGATAAACAGAACTCTATAAATTTCAATATGTTGAGAGATCTTCCGGAAAAATCTGAAAAAAAAACTAAGGCAAATTTGATTTTGTCCGAAATACATAACAAGATGAACAAGATCATTGAAAAAGAAAATCAAAACAGCGTGGAACTTCAAGTAAGGAAAAAGGAAGTTTTTGATGAACTCGGCAAAAGGAATGCCGGGGCAAGAGCGGTCTCGAAATATACCGTTTCAAAATTCAAACCTTATTTCGTGGATACGACTTCCTGACCCGAATGCTCTCTCGGGGAAAAGTCGAAAAAGAAGTTTAAATAAAAAAAAGACAAAGACATAAGTGGCAAGGAAGCCATCATAAATCAAGGAGGATATTATGTCATTGTATATCAATCACAATTTGTATGCCAATAATTCGGCAACAAATTTACAGACCCATTATGCAAACATGGGGAGATCAATCCAAAGATTGACTACAGGTTTAAGAGTAAATTCGGCGCAAGACGACGCAGCAGGATTGGCTGTTCGCGAAGAAATGAGAGCAGACATAGGCGTATTGGACCAGGGTGTAAGAAATGCTCGTATGGCAATTAACATGTTGCATACAGCCGAAGGAGCAATGGCTGTCATAGACGAAAAACTTGTTCGCATGAAACAATTGGCTGAACAGGCTGCTACCGGTACTTATACTCATGAACAACGTCAAATTATTCACTCTGAATTTGCTGCCATGGCAGCTGAAATCGACCGTATCGCCGCTTCAACCGAATTCGGAGGAATTAAACTTATAAACGGAGATTTGTCAACATCGGCTTACGATAATGTTACCGCCGGCGGTTGGGTTCAATCAGGATATGCTGACAATACTCCCATAAACAATCTTAAAGCAAACGGAGAATACGGCGGAAACGTCGGTGTTAAAATTCACTTCGGAACCGGAAACAACAGAGCAGAGGACTACTATTTTATCAATATAGGCGATATGACTACTAACGGTTTGTTTGCCGATGTAACAAACGGGGCAAATACGCTTGCTTCAAGAACTATCTCCATTTCGACTCAGCACTTGGCTCAGGTAGCTCTTGAACAAATAGATACAGCCATTATGGCGAAAGAAAAGAACAGAGCTTATATCGGTTCAATGATGAACAGATTGGATAATACGATATTGTCTCTTCAATCTCAAAAAGAAAATTTGCAAGCAGCCGAATCTCAGATATCAGATGTTGATTTGGCAAGCGAAATGACCGAATTTACCAAAAATCAAGTTTTAACTCAATCTGCAATCGCCATGCTTGCTCAGGCTAACTCATTGCCGCAAATGGCTCTCAGATTATTGGGGTAAAATCTTAAAATACAGATTTGATACCGGTTTTGCCGGTTAAAATAAAATCTTAACAAACCGAAAACGGATCTTTAAAAAGTTTATAGAAAGTGATTACCGATTAGTCCTTAAACTCTCTGACACGGTAAGACGGCCGAGGTTATTTTACATAAAAGAGCAATTGCTCTTACATGGATGAACTTATTTCAAGGAGGAAATTATGTCACTCGTAATTAACCATAACCTAATGGCTCAAAATACCGCCAGGAATCTTTCCGTCGCCTATGGTCGTTTGGGAAATTCCGTTCAGAGATTATCAACGGGACTTAGAATCAATTCAGCTGCGGACGACGCAGCCGGATTGGCAATTCGCGAACAAATGCGCGCAGAAATTGCAACCATGAATCAAGGCGTTCGTAATGCTCAAGATGCTATTTCCATGATTCAAACTGCGGAAGGAGCTCTCGGTGTTATAGACGAAAAACTCATTCGAATGAAAGAATTAGCCGAACAGGCCGCTACCGGTACTTATACCAACGACCAACGCTTAATTATTCATTCCGAGTTTTCCGCCATGGCTGCGGAAATAGACCGTATAGCCAATGCAACCGACTTCAACGGAGTCAAAATGCTTAATGGTAATGTATCGCTTTCCGGTACAAACGGAAAATGGAGCGAGAACAATACTTGGGTAGCCGATGAAGGTCTTTACGAAAACAGCTCAGGCTGGCAAGAAATTAACGGATCCGATAATAACGGCGATATCACAGGAGGTATCAAAATTCACTTCGGAACCGGAAATAATCGCGCTGAAGACTATTACTTCATGAGAATCGGAGATATGAGAACATCTTCGTTATTTAACGGTACAAATCCCAATGTAACAGACGCTAATGCCAATGCAGCAAACGTGATAGCCGTGTCTTCTCAGGCAGCGGCTCAGGAAGCTCTTGAACAGATAAGCACCGCAATTGCCAGAAAAGATAATATCAGAGCTTCTCTGGGAGCGGTTCAAAATCGTCTTGAAAATACGATTACAAACTTGTCTATTCAGGCTGAAAACCTTCAAGCTGCGGAATCGCGCATATCTGATATTGATGTGGCAAGTGAGATGACTCAATTTACCAGAAATCAAATATTAACGCAATCAGGCGTAGGCATGTTGTCGCAAGCAAATTCATTACCTCAGATGGCGCTTAGATTAATCGGTTAATTACGGTGAGTAATTCCTTAAAGGTTGGATCGGTCAGCTTCCTGCTTCAGCAGAGTTAGCCAAACATGCACACGTACATGATAACACAGGTACGTGCAAGGAAGCCCAATCATAACCAATCAAGGAGGAAAAAATGTCACTCGTAATAAACCATAATATGATGGCAATGAATACAGCAAGGAATCTTAGCTCAGCTTACGGCAGTCTTGGAAATTCGGTAAAAAGATTATCAACCGGTCTTCGCATTAATTCAGCTGCAGACGATGCAGCCGGATTGGCAATTAGAGAACAAATGCGTTCTGACATTGCTTCAATGAATCAGGGTATTCGTAATGCTCATGACGGTATATCCATGATTCAAACAGCCGAAGGCGCGCTTAGCGTAATAGATGAAAAATTGATAAGAATGAAAGAGTTGGCTGAACAGGCCGCTACCGGTACTTATACCAATGATCAGCGTATGATCATTCATTCTGAATTTTCCGCTATGGCATCAGAAATCGATCGTATCGCCAATGCAACCGACTTCAACGGAGTCAAAATGCTTGACGGTAATGTTTCTGTTTCCGGAACCAACGGAAAATGGACGTCAGGTAATACTTGGACATCCGATGAAGGTCTCTATGAAAACAGTTCCGGCTGGCAAGAAGTAAACGGATCAGAAAAAGACGGAGATGTTATCGGAGGAGTAAAAGTTCACTTTGGTATCGGAAACAACCGAGCTGAAGACTATTACTTCATTAAAATGGGAGATGCCAGAACATCTTCTCTTTTCCAAGGTACCAATACAGCGAAACCCGATGCAACTAAAGCTTCGGATATAGTTGCGGTGTCTTCGCAGGCAGCAGCTCAAAAAGCTCTTGAACAAATCAATACGGCTATTACCAGAAAAGATAATCTTCGCGCTTCTTTGGGAGCAGTTCAAAATCGTTTGGAAAATACGATTACCAATTTGTCGATCCAGGCAGAAAATCTGCAAGCAGCGGAATCTCGTATATCTGATATAGATGTAGCAAGCGAAATGACACAATTCACGAGGAATCAGATATTAACTCAATCTTCCGTCGGAATGTTGTCTCAGGCAAATTCATTACCGCAGATGGCTCTGAGATTAATAGGTTAATATTGCGTAACCTTGGTGCTCGGTCGGTTAGTTGACTTGTACACAGCAGGTTAGTCCTGCTCGTTAGTCGAAAGGTTCCGATTATGCGGGTTGGAAGTATAAACCGAACCGATCAATTAAGATAATCTGCGCAATAAACCATGATCTGATGGCAATGAATACAGGAAGAGTCTGTATTGTTCTGATTGTCGCTTAAGCAATTTTTCGGATTAATCCGAAATTGATTGTAACTTCATCTTATTGGAAAGTTGCGACAGAAGAACAGATTTTTCGAAATTATGTTTTGATATTAAGTTATCTGAGCAATCGATTCGAAAAATTATCTTCCGCAATTGGCATGAAGACTTATCGGATAGCGAAAATAATTGCTATCTTGTTATGGTTTAGAATGCCCGTTTCTGAAGCCGATTTACGGATGATTCTAAGTCCGGTAAAGACACATGATGTCTCTGAATGTGTCGGCATGAGGCCGGATCTCATCCAAAACGTTGCAGGCTGCAGTAAGAAAGTGAGATTCTTGCCCGGAATTTTTCTCGTAATCAACCTAAAATAATTCCGGGGAGTTATCGTAACGTTATACAACCACTAAGTAAACAAAAAATAGATGAATGATCTTGGCTAAATCTGCTGTGAAATGCCGACGCGGGTAAATTCCCGTTGTCCGACATTTAGAGAACAAGGCTAACCGAACCGGATGGGCGGGCGACGGCTCGCCCATTTGTCATAATGATGATTCTCACTAGTCATTGTAATCGCTCAAAAAACTTAATATTTCATTTTACCCGGCTTTTGCCGGGTTTTTTTATTTTCTTATCTGTTTTTTATAATATCGGAAATTTAATTTCTGATCAGACAATTTTATTCTTTTATTCAAGAAATAAAAAAGTTTTCGAACTTTTATCCGACCGGAGATTTTGTTTGATATTTTTTATTTATATTGACACCTTATATAATGTTTTACATTTGCGAAATCTAAAAAGAAAGTGCCGGTTATATGCCGGATTAAGGAGATTTTTATGAAAATATATAACAGTATGACCGGCAAAAAAGAAGAATTTAAACCTGTAATGCCCGGCAAGGTAAAGATGTATTCCTGCGGTCCTACGGTTTATAATTATTTCCATATAGGCAATGCCCGAGCTTTTTTGTTTTTTGATGCGGTAAGAAAATATTTAACTTATGCCGGATATGAGGTTACTTATGTGCAAAACCTTACGGATATTGATGATAAACTTATTCAGAAGTCAATAGAGGAAGGACTTTCCGTCAAGAAAACAGCATCAAAATATATAGACGCTTTTTATGAAGATACGGCTGCTCTCGGCATAGACAAACCTGATTTTCAACCGAAAGCAACCGACTATATCGGTAAGATGATAAAGTATATTAAAGTGTTGGTTGACAGAAACTTTGCTTACGAAAGCAACGGAGATGTTTATTTCTCTGTGGAATCATTTAAAAATTACGGAGTTCTTTCCGGAAGAAAACTAAAAGATTTAAAAGCCGGAGCCAGAATAGAAGAAAATAAACAGAAACGCAATCCTTTTGATTTTACGCTTTGGAAAAAAGCCAAAGAAAATGAACCGTCATGGGGAAGTCCTTGGGGAGAGGGGAGACCCGGCTGGCACACGGAATGCGTGGTTATGTCGCAAGATTTATTGGGAGAAGTTTTTGATATTCACGGCGGAGGAACCGATTTGATTTTTCCTCATCACGAAAACGAAAATGCTCAAGCGGAAGTTATTACCGGAAAACATTTGGCGAATATTTGGATGCATAACGGATTTTTAAATATCGGCGGAGAAAAAATGTCCAAAAGTTTTAATAATTTTTTTACTGCCCGAGATATTTTAAAAAAATATTCTTCCGAAGCCGTCAGATTTTTCTTTTTGAGCAAACACTACAGAAGTCCTATTGATTTTAATGAATCGTTGATGAAAGAAGCTGAATCTGCCGTTAAGAATTTTTACAATGCTTTTGAAGATATTTCTTTGCTTGATTTTATTGATGAAAATATTGATATGAATGAAAGAACGAAAAAATTTGAAAAAGAATTTCATCTAGCTATGCAGGATGATTTTAATACGGCAAAAGCTTTAGCGGTTATGTTTGATCTCTTGAAAGAAGTTAAAAATAAAAATATTCCTCATGAAGACAGAAAAAATTCTTCTTTGTTTTTATTGAAAATCGGGCGTTCTTTGGGATTTTTTGCGCAAATAAAGGAAAAACTGCAACCTGATTTTAATTCTAAAGAAAAAGAATTAATAGAACTTTTTATTGAATACAGAAAAAATGCAAAAAAAAACAAAGATTATATACTTGCAGATAAAATACGTAATGACTTATATTTAGCAGGTATTGAACTGCGTGATTCTCCTTCGGGAACTGAATGGAGAATAATAAAATAATTGACATGGTTTTGTGATGTTAAGAGTTTGACTCACGTCTTGATTGTTATTGATTCATTTCATAATAATTCTTTGTGATTTTGAATTAAAGACGGATGCCGATGTAGCTCAGCTGGTAGAGCCACTGATTTGTAATCAGTCTGTCGGGGGTTCGAGTCCCTTCATCGGCTCCATAAGATTTTTTTTACCGGAGAGGTTCCCGAGCGGCCAAAGGGAACAGACTGTAAATCTGTCGGCGTACGCCTTCGGTGGTTCGAATCCGCCCCTCTCCACCATTACATTAAAACTGTTTAGACGAGCGGGAATAGCTCAGCTGGCTAGAGCATCAGCCTTCCAAGCTGAATGTCGCGGGTTCGAATCCCGTTTCCCGCTCCATTTTTATATGGACTAGCTCATGTAGCTCAGTCGGTAGAGCACATCCTTGGTAAGGATGAGGTCACCGGTTCAAGTCCGGTCATGAGCTCCATTCTTAGATACTTGAGGTAAAGGGTGTAAACATTTTAAAATAAAAACTTACCGGAGGAACAATGGCTAAGGAAAAATTTGTTCGTACCAAACCGCATTGCTCTTTTGACAGTATTGATAATGCTCCCGAAGAACGTGAGAGAGGTATTACTATCGCTACTGCTCACGTTGAATATGAAACAGATAAACGTCATTACGCTCACGTTGACTGCCCCGGACACGCCGATTACGTTAAAAACATGATCACCGGAGCTGCTCAGATGGACGGAGCTATTCTCGTTGTAAGCGCAGCCGACGGTCCTATGCCTCAAACTCGCGAGCATATTCTTCTTGCTCGTCAGGTAGGCGTTCCCGCTATGGTTGTCTTCTTGAATAAATGCGACCTCGTTGATGACGAAGAACTTTTGGAATTGGTTGAACTTGAAGTTCGCGATCTTCTTTCCGAATACGAATTCCCGGGCGACGACATTCCCGTAATTCAAGGTTCGGCTCTTAAAGGTCTTAACGGCGATGCTGACGGCGAAGCCGCTCTTCAGAAACTTATGGATGCCGTCGATTCCTATATTCCTCAGCCCGAACGCGCAACCAACCTTCCTTTCCTTATGCCCGTGGAAGACGTATTCTCTATCCAGGGAAGAGGAACCGTTGCCACCGGTCGTATTGAACGCGGTGTTTTGAAAATGGGCGAAAAAGTAGAACGCGTCGGAGTAAGAGAAACAGTTGAAACAGTTTGTACCGGAGTTGAAATGTTCCGCAAAATCCTTGATCAGGGCGAAGCCGGCGATAACGTAGGCGTTCTTCTTCGCGGAATGGCTAAGTCCGACGTTGAAAGAGGAATGGTTTTGGCTAAGCCTAAGACAATAACTCCTCACACTAAATTCAAAGGCGAAACTTATGTTTTGACCAAAGACGAAGGCGGTCGTCATAAGCCTTTCTTCAGCGGATACAGACCTCAGTTTTATTTCAGAACCACTGACGTTACCGGTTCTTTGACATTGCCCGAAGGCGTTGAAATGGTTATGCCCGGCTACCGTTAATGTTGAATTAATCACTCCTATCGCTATGGAACAAGGTCTCCGTTTTGCTATCCGCGAAGGCGGAAGAACTATCGGAGCCGGTGTTGTTGCCGGTGTTGAAGACTAAAAGCGGAGGGCGTTGTGAGTAAAAAAGCAGCAAATAAAATTCGTATTCGCCTTAAGGCATACGATTACAGATTGCTGGATAAATCTGTAGCTGAAATTGTTAAAAGCACCCGTAATACAGGCGCTAAAATTGTCGGTCCGATTCCGCTTCCGACAGAAAGATCTCTCTACACTATCCTTCGTTCTCCTCACGTAAACAAAAAATCTCAAGATCAGTTCCAAATGTTGGTTCACAAAAGAGTTGTCGATATTGTTAATCCGACTCCTCAAACAACCGGAGCTCTTAAGAAATTAAGTTTGCCTGCCGGCGTACATGTGGAAATTAAAGCGTAAGGAGACGTAAAATGATAGGATTAATCGGAAAAAAAATCGGAATGACTCAGATTTTTGATCAAAACGGAAAGGTAACCCCGGTTACGGTTATTCAGGCCGGTCCTTGTCGCGTTGTTCAGAGAAAAACTGAAGAAAGCGACGGTTATAATGCCGTTCAGCTGGGATTTGAGGAAGTTCCGGAAAAGAGATTGAAAAAGCCTCAAATAAATCACTTTAAAAAGCATAAGAGTCCCGGTTTCAGATACTTGAAAGAATTTCGTCTTTCCGTTTATATGGATATAGAAGAAGATGAAGTTTTTGATGCGGAAATGTTTGTTGAACATGAACTCGTTACCGTTACCGGTACATCAAAAGGACGCGGATTTGCCGGTGTTATGAAGAGACACGGTTTCGGCGGATTCGAGCAGTCGCACGGTGTTCATGAATCTTACAGAGGTCCGGGATCAATCGGTCAATGCGCTACCCCGAGTCGTGTTCATAAAGGTAAAAAAATGGCAGGTCATATGGGTGTAGACAGAGTTACCGTTAAGAATCTGGAAGTTGTAAAAGTTGATAAAGAAAGAAACCTCGTAATGATTAAAGGTGCTGTTCCCGGTCACAGAAACAGTATCGTTTATCTGAGAAAAGAGTTATAAATCGGGAGAATATAAATGTTGGAAGCAATTAAATATTCCGCAAAAGGCGATAAGCTCGGAACCGTTGAACTTCCCGCTTCATTGTTTAATGCGGAAACTAAAAATCCTGATGCGGTAATGTATGAAGTTATAAATATGTATTTGGCAAACCAACGCCAGGGAACTTCCAAGGCAAAAGGCAGATCTGACGTTAAAGGCAGCGGAGCCAAAATTTATCGCCAAAAGGGAACCGGACATGCCCGTATGGGTAATCGCAGAACTAACGTTCGCGTAGGCGGAGGCGTAGCTTTCGGTCCTTTGCCTAAAAATTGGCATAAACGCATTCCGCTTAAAAAGAAAAGACTTGCTTTGCGTCTTGCCCTCACGGAAAGAGCCAAAAACGGTCAAGTGGTCGTGATCGAAGATATTAAATACGATGCTCCGAGTACAAAGTCCGCTGTTGATTTAATGAATAAAATTAATCCTGACAAAGTCAGATCTCTGGTTTTGATAGACGGATCCGATAAGGCTGTAGTTAAGTCTTTTGCGAATATTGAAAAAGTTGAAATGAATCGCGCCGACTCGACATTTGCTTACGAAATCTTGAAGTGTAAATGTCTTGTCCTTACTGAGTCTGCTCTGAATAAAATCGAGGAGGTATTTGTTAAATGAGAAACGCAAGAGAAATAGTGATTGCTCCGGTAATTACCGAAAAATCAGCTGTTCTTAAAAACAAAACCAACGACTATGTTTTTAGAGTAAGCTTAAACGCAAATAAAATAGAAATAAAATATGCTATCGAAAAAATTTTCTCTGTTGACGTAACTAATGTAAATACTATCCGTCAACGCGGTAAAATTAAAAGAATGGGAAGATACTCCGGTAAACGCCCTGACTTTAAAAAGGCTGTCGTCAGACTGAAAAGCGGTCAGACGATTCCCGATTTCGATATTTAAGGAGCTATGAATGGGTATTAAAAAATATAGACCGATAACTCCGACTTTAAGATATAAAACAGGTTACACTTTTGAAGAAATAACCTCAACAAAACCGGAAAAGTCTTTGCTTGCTCCTTTGCCTAAAAGAGCAGGACGTAATGCAAACGGTCGCATTACTTGTCGTCATCGCGGCGGCGGTCACAAAAGACATTACCGAATCATAGATTTTAAACGCAACAAACACGGTATTCCCGCTAAAGTTGCAACTATAGAATACGATCCCAATCGTAGTGCTCGCATCGCTCTCTTGCACTATGTTGACGGAGAAAAGAGATACATTCTTGCTCCTCAAGGATTGGAAGTAGGTTCAACGGTTCTTTCGGGAACAGATGCACCCGTTGCCGTAGGAAATACTCTTCCTCTGGAGCGTATCCCTTTGGGTACTGTTGTTCACAATATTGAATTTAAACCCGGACGCGGGGGGCAAATTGCGCGCAGTGCCGGCACTTACGGACAAGTTGTCGCAAAAGACGGCGGTTATGTTCACGTAAGAATGCCGTCTAATGATGTTCACTTGCTTCGTAAAGAATGCTCTGCCACTATCGGTCAGGTCGGTAACTCCGAACATAACTTGATTGTTATAGGCAAGGCCGGACGCAAACGTTGGATGGGAATCCGTCCGACGGTTCGCGGTGTTGTCATGAATCCGGTTGATCACCCGATGGGCGGCGGTGAAGCCAAAACCTCCGGCGGCGGACATCCTGTTTCGCCTTGGGGTGTTCCTGCGAAAGGCGGCAAGACCAGAAAACGTCATAAGTATTCTGATAAGTATATCATTAAGTCTAAGAAAAAGAAATAATGAAGGAGTAAGATGTTATGGCTCGCTCAATTAAAAAAGGCCCTTTCGTAGATGAACATCTGGCTAAGAAAGTCGAGAAGTTAGATAAAGACAAAAAGAAATCGGTAATTAAAACTTGGTCGAGAAGATCAGTAGTAATTCCCGAGTTTATAGGACATACATTTGCTGTTCATAACGGTAAAAAATTTTTTCCGGTATATGTAACCGAAAATATGGTAGGGCATAAATTAGGCGAATTCTCGCCGACAAGAACCTATCGCGGTCACAAGAAAAAAGGCAAATAAATCAAGGAGTCAAGCTGATGGAAGCTATCGCTAAAATTAGAAATCTTAGGGGCTCGGCCCGTAAGGCCAGATTGGTGTTGGACTTGATTCGCGGAAAAAGTGTTCCCGAAGCACAACGCATACTTGCCTTTTCCAAAAAACGCATGGCCGGGAATATTGCAAAATTATTAAATTCCGCAATAGCAAATGCAACTGTTGCCGAAGGTAAAGTCGATATTGACAATATGATTGTCGATAATGCTTTTTCGGATGACGGTCCAATTATGAAACGCTATCGCATGAGAGCTCAAGGTCGTCCCAATGTTATCAGAAGACGAACTTGTCATATTACTGTCGGCATCGCCGATAAAGCATAGCGGGAGGATACTTTGGGACAAAAGATAAACCCTATTGCGTACAGAGTCGGAGTAAATAAAGATTACAAGTCTGTTTGGTATGCTGCCGGTAAGACTTATGTCGATAATTTTATTGAAGACCTCAAAATACGTAAGTATATAAAGAAAAGATTAAGCAAATCAATGGTTTCGGATGTCGTTATCGCCAGAAGAGCCACTTCTATAAATATAGATATTAAAACAGCCAGACCCGGTCAGGTTATCGGTCGCAAAGGCGCTGAAATAGACAGTTTAAGGAATGAAATATCAGTTCTTTTGAATAAACACAGAAAGAATAAATTGAACGTGTTTATTAATATTCTTGAAATAAAGAAAGCTTGGATTGATGCGGAATTGGTCGGAGAAGAAGTTTCTCGTCAATTGCGTGATCGCGTTTCATTCCGTCGCGCCATGAAGCAAGCTATCCGTAATTCAATGAGAGACGGCGCTAAAGGAATCAAAATTCAATGTTCAGGTCGTTTGGGCGGAGCCGAGATGGCAAGAACCGAACGTTATCAGGAAGGTCGTACTCCGTTGCACACTCTCCGCGCCGACATTGATTATGCGCTCGTCGAATGTCCTACCACCTACGGTATTATAGGTATCAAGGTCTGGATATACAAAGGCGATATCCTGAATTAAGGAGAACTAAATGTTAGCACCTAAGAAAATAAAATTCAGAAGACATCATCGCGGAAACCGTAAAGGTCTCGCCAACAGAGGTTGTCATGTAAATTTCGGCGATTACGGAATGATAGCTGTTCAGGACGGATGGATTACAAGTAAGCAAATCGAGGCTGCTCGTGTAGCTTTGACTCGTAAAATGAAACGTTCCGGAAAGGTCTGGATCCGTATATTCCCGGACAAACCAATAACCGAAAAACCTGCCGAAACCCGTATGGGTAAAGGTAAGGGATCCCCCGAATATTGGGTAGCCGTAGTAAAACCCGGAAGAGTTATGTTTGAATTTGAGCATAACGATTTGGCAGTTGTTAAAGAAGCGGCTCGTTTGGCAGGAATGAAATTACCCGTAAAAACCAAGCTCGTAGCTCGAGAAGGAGTTGAATTATGAAAATGAGTGAACTCCGAGAACTCAGTAATGAAGAAATAAACATTAAGTTGGAAGAACTTCGCGAAGAAGCTTTTAACTTACGTTTCAATAAAGCAATGAATAGACTGGAAAATCCCGGTCGCATCAAAGTCGTGAAAAAAGATATTGCTCGCATTCACACTTTGATTACGGAAAGAAACGCAAAGAGGTAATGATGACCGGCGGAAGAAAAGTAACTAAAACTGGTGTTGTTGTAAGCGACAAGATGGATAAAACCATTGTCGTAAAAGTTGAGCGCCAGTATAAACATCCTCTTTATAAAAAAGTTGTTCGTACACATAAGAAATTTAAGGCTCATGATGAAAATAACGAGTGCCGTATCGGTGATGTCGTAAAAATCAAGGAACACAGACCTCTCTCCAAAGAGAAGAACTGGATGCTTGATGAAATTATCACGAGAAGTAAATAAGGAGTTCCCAAATGATTCAAGCACAAACTATGTTGACTGTAGCTGATAACTCAGGTGCAAAAAAAGCAATGTGTATAAAAGTTTTGGGTGGTTCAAAAAGACGTTTTGCTACCGTGGGCGATATTATTGTTATTGCGGTTAAAGCCGCTCAACCCAACGGAAAGATTAAAAAAGGGTCTGTTCAAAAAGCGGTTATCGTAAGAACTGCCAAAGAAGTACGCAGATCCGACGGCTCTTATATTCGTTTCCAAGATAATGCCGCCGTGCTTATTGACGATCGTAACGAACCCAGAGCAACACGTATTTTCGGTCCTGTGGCTCGCGAACTCCGTGAAAAGCACTTCATGAAAATCGTTTCTTTGGCGCCTGAAGTTATTTAGGAGTAATAATGAAAACACAGAACACTAAAATGAGAATAAAAAAAGGTGACACTGTAGTTGTTATCGCCGGTAAATACAAAGGCGTTAAAGGTAAAGTGCTGAAATCTTTTCCGAAAGAGAGACGGGTAATCGTCGAAAAAGTCAACTTTATCAAGAAACATGTTAAAGCCGGTCAGCAAAACCAACAGGGCGGCATCATAGAAAGGGAAGCCCCGATAAATGTTTCAAATGTTATGCTTTGGAATGAAAAAATCGGTCAGGTAACCAAAGCCGTGTTTAAGGTTTCGGGCGATAAACGCATACGCGTGTGCAAAAAAACAGGTGACGAAATATAAGGAGCCGGAAATGAACAGATTAAAGAAAAAATATATTGAAGAAGTTGTTCCGGCTTTGAAAAAACACTTTGAATATAAAAATGTTAATCAAATTCCGAAGTTGGAAAAAATAGTTGTCAGCATGGGTGTCGGAGAAGCCACTCAAAATAAAGCTGTACTTGATTTTGCCGTGAAAGATCTTGAAGCTGTTACCGGACGCAAAGCCGTTATTACGAAAGCATCTAAATCTATCTCCAATTTCAAGCTCAGAGAAGGAATGCCCATCGGTTGCAAAGTTACTCTTCGCAATGAAATTATGTACGAATTCCTTGATCGCATGATTACCGTGGTTATACCGAGAATCCGCGACTTTAAAGGTGTTCCGAAAAATTCTTTTGACGGAAGAGGAAACTATTCCATGGGACTCAAGGAACAGACTGTTTTCACTGAAATCGAATTCGATAAAATCGATAAGGTGCGCGGAATGAACATCGCAATTGTATCCAATGCAAAAACAGATGAAGAAGGCAGAGAATTGCTTAAGCTTTTAGGATTGCCTTTCCGTAAAGATTAATGGAGAAATCATGGCTAAAAAATCACTTATCGTAAAACAACAAAATAAAGCGAAATTCCAAGTCAGAGAATATAATCGTTGCAGACTTTGCGGACGTTCACGCGCATTCATGCGTGATTTTGGAATTTGCCGTCTTTGTTTCCGCAAATTGGCTGCCGAAGGCATGATCCCCGGCGTTAAAAGAGCCAGTTGGTAAATTGGAGGATTAATGAGTATTACCGATCCGATTGCTGATGCTTTAACAAAAGTTCGCAATGCGTACAGAGCAAATCATAAAACCGTCTTTGTCAATCACTGCAACATTGTAGAGAATATCGTAAAGCTTATGGATGAAGAAAACTTTATCAACAGTTACGAAATCATTGACAGAGACCCTAAAAAAGGTATCTGCCGTAAACAGATAAGCATTAAATTACGCTATACCAACACGGGAATACCCGTTGTTAAAGGTATCGAAAGAGTGAGTAAGCCCGGACGTCGCGTATATGTAGATACAAATCACATGCCGTCTGTTTTCAATAACACAGGTTGTGCTGTAATTTCAACGAACAAAGGCGTTTTGGTTGATCGCGCAGCCCGTAAAGAAAACGTTGGCGGTGAATACATTTGCAAGATATGGTAACCCGGAGGTTGATGTGTCAAGAATAGGAAACAAAGTAATCCGAATACCTCAAGGAGTCGAGTTTAAAGTTAACGGTAACGATATAACCGTTAAAGGTAAACTGGGTGAGCTTTCATATACGATGCTTGAGGGTATTTCATTGGATATAAATGATGATAAGGTAAAAGTTTTACGCGAAAACGATACCCGCATCATCAAAGCAAGACACGGTTTAACTCGAGCTTTGCTCGCAAACATGGTTGTCGGCGTAAGTGAAGGTTACATGAAGGAATTGCATGTAATCGGAACCGGTTACAATGCCGAAAATGTCGGACCTTGGTTGAAACTTTCTCTCGGCTATTCACATGATATACTTATGGAAATTCCCAAAGGTATTACGGTGGAAACCGAAGCGGTTCCCAGAACTCGCGGAGCGAAACAAACCGTTAACGCAAAAATCAGAGTTAAAGGTATAAATAAAGAAGATGTCGGTAAAATTGCCGCAGAAATAAGAAAATGTCGTCCTCCGGAAAACTATAAGGGCAAGGGTATTCGATACTCAGACGAGTTTGTTCGTATCTTGCCGGGTAAATCCGGAGCCAAGTAGGAGATATAATAATGGAAAAATCTACTACATATAAAAGATATCAAGCTCGTATGAGAAGACGTAAAGCTATCCGTAAACATTTGAGCGGATCGCCTGAGCGTCCTCGTTTGGTTGTCTTCAGAAGCGCTAACCACATCTATGCTCAGATCATTAATGACGAAGCAGGACATACATTAGTGTCTATGTCAACAATCTCAAAAGAAATAGAACTTGATTCCAAATTGAAAAAGACCGAAAAATCTTTTAAAGTCGGACTTAAACTTGGCGAAAAAGCTCTTGCTGCAGGTATCACAAAGATTTGTTTTGACCGTAACGGATATAAATATCACGGACGTGTTAAAGCATTGGCTGACGGTGCCCGAAAAGCGGGACTTTCATTCTAGAAGGAGGAAACGTGTTTCGTCGTAAACAGCAGAGTGCTGAATTCGCAGTAGAAAAAATTGTTGCTACCAATCGCGTTGCAAAAGTTGTAAAAGGCGGAAGAAATTTCAGTTTTAATGCAACGGTTGTGGTCGGAGACAAAAACGGATTGGTCGGAGTCGGAACCGGCAAGGCAAATGAAATAGTTGATGCGATTCGCAAAGCTAAAGAAAAAGCGGGTAAATCAATGTTCCGTGTACCTGTTATCAATGGAACCATACCGCATGAAATTATAGGTAAATTCAGTGCAGGCAAAGTATTGCTTAAACCTGCCGCTCCCGGTACGGGAGTTATAGCCGGCGGTCCCGCTCGCGCTATTCTTGAAGCTGCCGGAATTGAAAATATTTTGACAAAGTCTCTAGGCTCCAATACTCCCGCCAATGTTGTGAAAGCAACGGTAAACGGATTAAAAGAGCTCAGAACAATCTCCATGGTTGCTCGACTTAGAGGTAAAACCGAAGCTGAACTGACCGGTCGGGAGGTTACAGATGAAGAAGCTTAGCGTAACTCAAATCCGCAGTACTATCGGCAGAAAGCAGAAACATAAGGATACCGTAAAAGCTTTAGGTTTGGGAAAAATCGGAAGAGTCAGAATTCATGACGATAATCCGGTTATTCGCGGAATGATTAACAGAGTATCTTATTTAGTTAAGGTTGAGGAAATTGATCAATAGATCATTCCTGCTTAAAAGGAGATAATAATGTTACTGCATGAAATGAAAAGACCGAATATTCGTAAACATAAAAAACGTCTCGGTAAAGGACAAGGTTCCGGAACAGGCAAAACTGCCGGAAAGGGACATAAAGGTCAAAAATCAAGATCAGGCGGAAATATACCGGTTTGGTTTGAAGGCGGTCAAATGCCTATCCACAGACGTTTGCCCAAAAAAGGATTTAAAAACCTTTTCAGAGTTGAATATCGTATTCTTAATCTTGAAAAGTTAGCTGATGCGGATGGAACTGATTTTGATGTTGCCGCTTTGGAAGAACAAGGATTAATTAAGAAAGTCGGAAAAAATAAAAATGTCCCGGTGAAAATTCTTGCTAAAGCGGAAAACTTCACCAAGAAAGTTAATATCAAAGCCAATGCTTTTTCAAAACGTGCAAAAGAATTAATCGAAAAGAACGGTGGAAAAGCAGAGGTAGTGTAAATGTTACAGAGTATAGGCAATATATTCAAAATTCCCGAACTTAAGAAAAAAGTCCTTTTTACGGCTTTTATTCTTATAATTTATCGACTTGGCGGATTTATTCCCACTCCGGGAGTAAATACCGCTGTCCTTAAGGAAGCATTCAGTGCTCAAGGAAATTCCCTGTTTGGACTTTTCGATATGTTTGTCGGGGGTAACTTTCAGCGCGCGTCCGTTTTTGCGCTGGGGATTATGCCGTATATTACATCATCGATTGTTCTGCAATTATTGGGGAGCATTATTCCTTTCTTCGAAAAACTGAAGAAGGAAGGTGCCGAAGGACAAAAAAAATTACAGCAATATACAAGAATCGGAACTCTTGTCGTGGGCGGGGCTAACGCCATAGGAATAAGTTTTATGCTTCAAAGCATGCAAGCCGGCGGAATCCCGGCTGTTCCTCATCCCGGTTTCGGATTTGTATTTACTACTATTGTAACCATGGTTACAGGTACAATGATTATAATGTGGCTCGGTGAGCAAATAACTGATAAAGGCATAGGCAACGGAATCTCTTTGATTATCTTTGCCGGTATTATCGCTCGTTATCCCGCAGGATTTATCGCTATGGGTAAAATGGTGGCAAGCAAGACTATGAGTCCTTTTGTCGCCGTAACTGCTTTGATAATGATGGTTGCCGTTACTGCTGGCGTTATAATGGTAACTGAGGCCACAAGAAAAATTCCGGTACAATACGCCAAACGCGTTATCGGAAGAAAAGTTTACGGCGGTCAGAGTACTCACATTCCTTTAAAAGTAAACTCTGCCGGCGTTATTCCGATTATTTTTGCTCAATCGGTTTTAATGTTCCCAAGAACAATAATAGGATTGTTTTGGAAAGACAGCGATGCAGCTAACGTTATAGTTTCTTGGTTGTCTCCCGGAGCATTTTTATACACATTGTTATATGTCGGAATGATTATTTTCTTTGCTTATTTCTACACCGCTTTGGTTATGAATCCGGTTGAAATGGCAGAAAATATGAAAAGATACGGCGGTTTTATACCGGGACGCAAGCCCGGCAAAAAAACTTCCGAGTATATAAATAACGTAATTACCCGTATTACTTTGCCGGGAGCTGTTTTCTTTGCCATGATTGCCGTTATTCCGGAGTTTTTCTCAAAATGGATGAATTTACCTTTCTATTTCGGAGGAACCGGACTTATCATTATCGTAGGCGTTGCTCTTGATACTTTGCAGCAAATAGAATCTCATCTTACCATGAGACACTACGAAGGTTTTATGAAAAAAGGCAAACTCAGAGGACGAAGAGGTTAAAAACTTCAGATGATTTCCGTGAAATCGGCTCGAGAAGTACAGCTTATGAAAGAAAGCAACAGAATTGTTGCTGTTGTACTTGACGAGATCGGATCATTAATAAAAGTTGATCTCTCGACAAAAGAATTGGATAGAATTGCAGAAAAAATAATTTTAAGCGAAGGCGGAATTCCGGGATTTAAGAACTATTCTGTTCCGGGTTTACCGCCTTTTCCCGCTGCATTATGCACATCTGTAAATTCTTGTATTGCTCACGGTATCCCGTCAGACGATGTTGTCTTGAAAGACGGAGACATTGTCGGAATTGACGTAGGAGTCATAAAAGACGGATACTGCGGAGACGGAGCCGGAACCTATGCTGTCGGGAATATTTCCGATAAGGCGAAAGACCTTATGAATATTACCAGGCAAGCTCTCGAAGAAGGTATAGCCGAAGCTTTACCGGGCAATAGGGTCGGTGATATTTCGCACGCAATAGGATCATTTGTTATTTCAAACGGATACTATGTTGCTGATAATTTAACAGGACACGGTATAGGTAGATTAATCCATGAAGAACCCGTAGTTCCAAACTTTGGAAGAAAACACCGCGGCAACCGTTTGAAAGAAGGCATGACTATTGCTATAGAACCTATGGTTAACATCGGAACGAACAGAGTTTTCGAAGACGGATGGGAATATTATGTCGCCGACGGATCTCTTTCGGCGCACTTTGAACATACGATTCTTATCACAGACGGAAAACCTGAAATTCTCACTCGAAGCAGGCAGGATTATGGAAAAAACCGGAGTAATTGAAGTAGAAGGGCTTGTTAAAGAAGCCTTGCCAAACACGACTTTCAAGGTTGAGCTTGAAAACGGTCATGTTATATTGGCGCACACATCGGGAAAGATGCGAATGCACTTTATTCGTATTTTGCCCGGGGATAAAGTTAAATTAGAGTTGTCCCCGTATGATTTAAATCGAGGACGAATAATTTATCGTTATAAATAGGAGACGATAATGAAAGTACGTGCATCTGTAAAAGTAATGTGTAAAGATTGCAGAATAATAAAAAGACGCGGAGTGATCCGTGTAATCTGCTCGTCTAACCCGAGACATAAGCAGCGTCAGGGTTAGTGAAGGAGGCTTGGATTGGCACATATAGCAGGCGTTGATATACCAAAGAACAAAAGAGCTGTCATAGGTTTGACCTATATCTACGGTATCGGTAGATCTACTGCTCAAAAGATTCTCAATCAGTTAAATATTGATGAAAATAAAAAAGTAAAAGATTTAAGCGTTGAAGAAGAAAAAGCTCTTCGAGACCTTATTCAAGATGATTATATTGTCGAAGGTAACTTACGAACCCAAAGAACCATGAACATTAAACGTCTTATGGAAATAAATTGTTACCGAGGCACTCGCCATAAAAGGGGACTTCCTTGTCACGGACAAAGAACTCATACCAACGCAAGGACTCGTAAAGGGCCTAAACCGGGTAAAATCGGGAAGAAAAGATAGGGGGAACCGTGGCTAAGAAAAAAGTAGTAAAAAAGACTAAAAAAAGAAGAACTCGTTTAGGGTATGATGAAGGTGTTGTACACGTTCATTCGAGTTTTAATAATACAATCGTAACTCTCTCGGACAAATCAGGAAATTCTCTTTCATGGTCAAGCGGAGGAAAGATCGGGTATAAAGGATCAAAGAAAAGTACTCCTTTTGCTGCTCAGTTGGCTGCTGAAGAAGTGGCTAAAGTTGCTCTTGATATGGGAATTTCAAAAGTTCAAGTTATTGTCAAAGGACCGGGCGGCGGACGCGAAGCTTCTATTCGTTCATTGAATGCCGCAGGATTGAAAGTAACTTTAATCCGTGACGTGACGCCTATTCCGCACAACGGATGCCGTCCACCAAAACAGAGAAGAATATAACGGGAGACGAGAATGGCTAGATATACCGGACCAAAAGCTAAGCTTTGCAGACGCTTTGGCGAAAATATTTTCGGTACTCCGAAATATGACAGAATTCTGGAAAAGAAAAATTATAAACCGGGTCAACATGGAAAAGGGTTCCGCAAAAGACTCAGTGATTACGGTGTCCATTTGCAGGAAAAACAAAAAGTGCGTTACATGTACGGCATAATGGAAAAGCAGTTTAGAAACTATTTCAAAAAAGCTGACAGAAAAGAAGGAATCACTTCTGAAAATCTTTTCCAAATGTTGGAAATGAGATTGGACAATATTGTTTATCGGCTCGGAATCGGCGTTACTCGCATGCAAGCCAGACAATTTGTTCGCCACAATCATATAAAAGTTAACGGCAGAAAGGTTAATATTCCTTCTTATTCCTGTCGCCCCGGTGACGTGATTGAACTTAAAGAAAAAAGCAAAAATTTACTTTTCATAAAAGAAAATATTGAAGTGCTTGCCGGAGTAAGCGCTTACGGTTGGCTTTCTTTCGATAAGAATGAAATGAAAGGTGAAGTTTTAGAAATACCAAAGCGTGAAGAAATACCGATAGATGTTGATGACCGTTTAATTGTAGAATACTATTCTAAATAAAATTGGAGAAATCTATGATGATTTTAGAACCTTTGCAAATGCCTGAAAATGTAAAAACGGATGAGGAAAGCTTGACCTCTACCTACGGGAAATTTGAAATCGGTCCTCTGGAACCCGGTTTCGCAACCACAATTGGTAACAATCTTCGCAGAATACTTCTCTCATCTATTCAAGGAGCGGCCGTAAGATACGTGAAGGTTGAAGGTTTGCATCATGAGTTTGCTCCGATTCAGGGGACAAATGCAGATTACATGGATGTGATTCTACGTCTCAAAAAATTGGTTATAAAAATGGAAAACGTTGCTGAACAAAAACTTGTTCTTGAACATCAAGGCAAAGGCATTATTACCGCTGCCGATTTTCAGGAGCCTGCTGACGTAACCATTATCAATAAAGATTTGGAATTGCTTGAAATTGTAGATGACATAGATTTCCGGATGGAAATTTGGGTCGGAATAGGGCGCGGATATGTTCCTGCCGAACAGCATCCTCTCGAGGAACAATCGGTCGGAGTTATTCCGGTTGACTCAATTTATACCCCGATTCCCAAAGTAAACTTTATTGCGGGCAATCAGCGTGTGGGAGATCGTATCGATTTCGATAAATTGACTATGGAAATTTATTCGGACGGAAGTATTGATCCCAAAGATGCTCTTTTCCTTTCCGCAAAAATACTTAAAGATATGTATGCTAAGATTGCTCTTTTTGATGTTGAGCCGGAATACTTGGAAGAAGTTGAGATGGATCCCGAGTTGGAACGTCTCGATAAATTGTTCAGCATGGACGTGAAAGAGATGGAACTTACTGTTCGCTCAAGTAATTGTCTTGCTGCCGCAAAAATAGAAACAATAGGCGAACTTGTCGGAAAGAATGAATCGGAAATGCTTAAATATCGTAATTTCGGAAAGAAATCTCTTGATGAAATATCTCAGAATCTTCAGACTTACGATTTGCATTTAGGCATGGATGTTGAAGGCATCAAAGCAAAAATTGCTGAGGCTAAGACTCGCGTAACGACTAGAAAAAAGGGTTAAAACTATGAGACATAGAGTCCACGGAAGAAAATTCGGCAGAGAGAGCGGTCATCGTAAAGCGATGATGAAAAACCTGGTTAAAAGTTTGATTTTGCACAACAGAATCAAAACCACGGTTGCCAAAGCCAAAGAGATGAGATCTCTTGCCGAAAGATTGATTACATATGCTAAAGCGAATGATGTTCACAATCGTCGCATGGCTTACAGATTTCTTCAAGACAGAGATCTTGTAGCTAAGCTTTTCAATGAACTCGGTCCCTGCTTTGCAGATCGTCAAGGCGGATATACCAGAATCATGAAATGCGGTTACAGACGAGGAGACTGCGCGCCAATGGCTTTTATTGAATATGTAGATCGTCCAGAAGCAATTAAGGACGAAAAATAAATAATTATTCGGCTGCTTTATGCAGCCTTTTTTATTGTAAATATTATAAAAATATGCGGTTTTAAATTTATAAACAGGTTTGAGGATAATATGAAAAAGCTGAATTATGACAATATTTGTGAACTTATTGAGCAGAAAGAAAAAGATAAACTCGGTAAAATCTTTGCCGAATCGCATCCTGCCGATGTTGCTCAACTTATAAACGATTTGCCTCACGAATTTGAAATATATGCTTTTTCTGTTTTGGATGAAGAATTTGCCTCGGAAGTTTTACCGGATTTATATGACAATGTCCGAGAAAATATCCTTGATCATATTTCGGCGGAACGTCTTGTAAATATTGTTGATGAACTCGATACTGACGAAGCAGCCGATATTATGGGAGATCTGGACGATGAGGTAACGGAAAAAGTTTTTAAACAACTGGATGACAATGATTGCCGCAACATCAAAAAACTTATGACTTTTGATGAAGATACCGCAGGCGGTCTCATGCAGTCTGAGTGTGTTTCCGTAAATATTCATGATTCTCGCGACTCTCTTATCAGAACAATAAAAAAACAAACGGAAGAAGTAGATAACCTTCACTACGTTTTTGTTAAGGATGATTCAGGTGTTTTGGTCGGTATTTTGGAAATTACCGATTTACTCTGGGCAAAACCGAATAAAACGGCGGAAGAGCTTATGGAAAAAGATATTATTACCGCTTCCGTTGATATGGATCAGGAGAAGGTAGCTCATATTTTCCGTAAATATGACTTATTGGTTTTGCCGGTTGTTGATGAAAAATTTAGGCTTATGGGGAGGATAACGGTTGATGATATTATCGACGTTATTGACGAAGAAGCTTCTGAAGATGCTTTTAAGTTAGCCGGTATGGGATCGGAAGACAAGGTCTTTACGTCTCCTGTAAATTCCGTAAAAAAACGTCTGCCTTGGCTGAGTTTGAATTTATTTACGGCAATGCTGGTGTCATCTGTTGTCGGGTTATTTGAAAATACAATTCATGAAATGCCTGTTTTAGCGGTATTGATGCCGATAGTTGCCGGTCTGGGCGGAAATTCTGGAACTCAAACTTTGACAGTCATAACTCGAGGCATTGCTTTGGGAGAATTAACGGTGCATAATACTTTGCATGCTATTTTGAAAGAAGTAAGCGTCGGTTTGATAAACGGTCTTTCAATAGGAACCATTACCATGTTTGCAGCTTATATTTTTAAGGGAAATCTTATGTTGGGAGTTGTAATGGCGGCGGCTATGATTGCCAATATGTTGATTGCCGGACTTGTGGGAAGTCTTGTTCCCGTAATATTAAAATCAATGAAAATAGATCCTGCTTTAGCTTCCAGCGTAATAATTACCATGCTTACGGATATGGGGGGATTTGCTTCATTTCTAGGTTTGGCTGCCATCCTTTTATAGAATAAATTTTTTTATGATTCCGATAAAACATTTGTTTCTTTATTAATGTGTTTTATTTCTTCTTGCAAACTTCTTCCTCTTTTGATGTTCTTCAGTAATATTTAAAATAATTGTTCTTGCCTTTGATATATCTGCATACTGTTAAACAACCGTGATAATCCTGTTCGATTTGTATTTAAATTTGCTGAATTATTTGTTTCAAGCTATGTGAAAATCTTACTTTTTTTTCAATTGTTTTTGTATTTCTTTTTTATGCGTTTCCGCTGTCAGCAAAGCACTTTCAATATCCATAAGGTCTGCGACAGTAAGTATTTTTGCTGTTTCTGATTTTTCCTCCGCTATACTGCGATTTATATACTCTTTTGCTATTTTTAAGGCGTAAATTATGGAATTAATTTCTGACTTATCCATTTTCCCTCTTTTTAATTATAACCGTATTACGGAATGATTTAAAAACATAAAAAGTAATTTTCATAAAATAAAAAACTTGGAACCTTGTTTAATTGTCAAGATTCCAAGTTTAATTTTAATATATTTTTTGTTATTCGATTATGATTGTTTAATCGATCATTTTTTTACGAATAACTTTATTTTACTATCATCATGCGTTTAACCGCTTTATAATGTCCGCCGGTTTCCATTTTGTAGAAGTAAACGCCGGATGATGCGGTTTTGCCTTGATTATTTTTTGCGTTCCATTGAACGGAATGAGATCCTGCCGTGAATTTTTCGTTACAGACGGATTTCACCAATTGACCTTTGATGTTGTAAATTTTGATATTTACATTATCGTCTTTTGCCAAGGAGAATGAAATATTTACGCCGCCGCGAGTCATTCCCGGGGTAAACGGATTGGGATAAGATGAATTTAAAGCAGTTACGTATTGATCGACATTATCATTGTCAGTAAATCCGGTGCTGTGTATAACGCCTATTCCGTCGAGGTCGAATCCTGCCGAAGCAGCTTCTGTCGGCCAAGGATCGTTTACTATATTTCCGTATGAATCATAAGTTGCGTATTCAGGATTTACGGAACCTATTGCATCAATAACTTTAACATGAGTTACATTCTCAATATCCAAACCGTCAATACCGGCTAATTCTTCCAAATCAAAGGGCGTTCCGTAACCTTGGGTAAATTTACCGGCAAGATTATAAAGATCCTCTGCCCAAACGGCATCAACTTGTCCTACCTGCTCGTAAGTCGGAGTCAGAGAAATTGCCGGGAAACGGAAGTAATTTTCTCCGTCCGAGCTTACCTCGACAAATGCTAATTCGAGGAATGTGTTGTTAAATGAATTTTCGAATACGGCAAAGTCAGGACCTTCTCCATTGCGAATAGCATGTTCAAAAGAAGCAATAATGCTGCCGCCGTCTCCTAAACTTACGACATCCATTGAATTTCCTTCCGCTTGTCCGACTGCATCTTCCGGTTCTCCGTAAGTAACCAATCCTAAATCAGGATTAGATATATTTATGTAACCTCTTGTAATCTCAATATTGTTTGCCCACTCAACAAATAAATTCGACTCTGTCGGTATTGCATCGCAGTTGGCTGTTCCGACATGTCCCGTAAACGGATTAAAAATATTGATAATAACAACAGTACTGTCGGAAACAAGTCCGCCTTCATCGGCAACAGTATAAATTAAAGAATCAATACCTGCATAATTTTCATCGGGAGTGAAAGCAATTGAACCGTCGTTTACGGCTTGTGCCGTTCCGTGTAAGGGAGGTGTGCAAATTACAAGGCTTCCCAAATCAATATTACCTTCTGCATCTGTATCATTATAAAGAGGTTCTATCGTTACTGTTTGAGTATTTTTGATACTGATCATGTCGGCAAAAGTTGTCGGAGCCGTATTGATTTGCGGAATTGCAATCGGATTATCCGGAGCTGTTGCAGCCGGAGTAAATCTGTAAGAACATCCGAATCTTCCGTCAGCTGTAAGTTCTGAACTTACGCCTGAGTTCATC
>PDOO01000041.1 GCA_002742885.1 Candidatus Cloacimonadota bacterium | reverse complement strand
GCACGGAATGAAAGATACAGAGTTTGAAATTTTTCACGGAGATACATTATTGAATCAGTGGGATTTGTTTAGCGAAATGAATCCGAGTAAAAAAATAGAGTTTGATGCCATCGTGGCTAATCCTCCTTTTAGCTTGCGATGGGAGCCCAACGATGCTATGGCAGAAGATTTTCGTTTTAAAGGTTATGGCTTAGCACCCAAATCAGCGGCTGATTTTTCTTTCTTATTGCACGGCTTTCATTTTTTAAGTCAAGATGGTACGATGGCAATTATTCTGCCTCATGGCGTTCTATTTCGAAGAGGAGCAGAAGAACGAATAAGAACTAAACTCTTAAAGGACAATAATATTGATACAGTCATTGGCTTGCCCTCCAATCTATTTTATTCTACGGGTATTCCTGTTTGCATTTTGGTATTGAAGAAGTGTAAAAAAGAAGATGATGTGTTGTTTATCAATGCAAGTGAGCATTTTGAGAAAAACAAACGACAAAATTCTTTAACAAAAGAACATATAAAAAAAATTGTAGATACCTATCAATTTAGAAGTGAAATAGAACGCTATTCACGAAAAGTTTCAATGGAAGAAATTGAAAAGAATGGCTATAATCTCAATATTTCAAGATATATTAGTACTGCTGAACCAGAACCTGTTATTGATTTAAAAGAAGTACAATCGGAATTAGAGAAAATAGAACGAGAGATTAATAGAAGTACCGATAAACACAATAAATTTTTAAAGGAGTTAGGCTTGAAAATGATATAAACAGACAACAATGCCAACGCTAAAAGCCATACACATTTGCAATTCGCACGAACCAACACTGACGGACAAACGGAATGAAAAAAGCCTGCAGAGAACAATGCATATAAGCAATATCTGGAAAAGTGCTTAATCCAAAATCTGAGCAATTTACCAGCCAAACCTTATTTTCGATTGCTTTTTTATGATTAACTTAGCAACCGAAAATAAGGTTTGGCTATGGTCTGTGGCAGGCTTGAAGTTTATTGCTTTTAATTCCGCTACTGCTCATACACTCACCGTTGAGTACAATAAAAAATATCCAGCAAAATGTATCCGTCAAATATAGACCTTTGGAGATTTAAAAATTCTTTTTTTGTTTGCTTTTCTTGTTATCTCTGATTTAAGATTTTTTTATTTTCAATGAAATATCATAAGCAGCTATAGCAAAAGCAGACGCGACATTAAGAGAGTTTTTCCATCCTCGCAAAGGTATTTCAAGTACGGCATCAGCTTTTTGCAGATATTTTTTTTCTAAACCGAGAGCTTCGTTGCCCAGCATGATCACGCAGGGAGAAGTATTATTGTATTCATTCAAGGGAATGCTTTTCGACGTTAATTCCAGTGCTAAAATCCTGTATCCCGATTTCTTTAATTCTTCTATTTTTTCAATTCCGTCGCAAGTCCGCATTATTTTTATTTTTTCATGCGTTCCCATTGAGGTTTGACAGACTTTACGATTTTCTTTACCGGGCGTATAACCCTCCAAAATAATTTCTTCAACTCCGAATGCTTCGCATGTTCTTATTATTGATCCTGCGTTAAATGCCGATCTTAAACCGTTCAGAAATACTTTAATCGGAAGTTTTTTTATTTTTCTTTTCCCGTCTTCTGTTTTAATGCATAAATTCATGTCAGAGATATTGATATTTAAATATTTTTCGGTTTCGGCAAGTAATCTTTGAATTTCAAATTTATTTTTTTCTTCTGCATAAGATAAATTAAGTTTTATTTCAGGGTCTTTATTTATAATGTTTATCATTTCCGAAACGGTTTCATGCGTTTCCTCGTCGTAATTTGTCTCAAGCAACAGAAGTTTATCGCGTAAACGTCTTATTTTTCTTTCCGGATTTAAATTTTTCCATTTTTTCAAACTCATGCGGAGCATCTCCTCGTCTTTAATTATCTAAAAAAGTTTCTTTGATTGCCGTTTGTTTTGTCAATTAATGTTTTCAGGAGTTATTTTCCCGTTTTGAAAGCAAAATTAAAATTTTTTTATTCTTTTTTAAACTGATTTTATATTCAAGAACGTAAAAAATTTTCATAAATAAAAAGTTGCGAACAATTAAATGAAACCAATTAAATCCGGGTTAAAACAAAAGAGTAAAATTAAGTTATGCGCTCGCCGTTTTTTCTTTTTTTTAAAATTTCTCGTCATTTTTTGAGTTGAGACTATATTTAACAGCGAAAAAAAACTTGATTTGTTTTATTGAAAAACATTTTTGACTGTATTAATTTTTCAGTATATTTTTCGACTTGTTTTATATAAAGCAAAATCGGTTTATTGACAGATAAATAATTAACTTTAATGAGAATAAACGTGAATCCAAATTTTCGGAGAATTTATGAAAAGAGTTCAAGAGTCTTTAAAAGACTTGAAAAAACGGGAAGCAAAAATCCTTGCCATGGGCGGAGAAGCTCGAGTGGCAAAACAGCATGCCAAAGGTAAACTTTCGGCAAGAGAAAGAATACAATTGCTTTTTGATAAAGGAACTTTTCGCGAAATCGATATGTTCGTAAAACATCGTTCCGTAAACTTTAATATGCCTGATGCCGATATTCCGGCAGACGGAGTCGTTACCGGTCACGGCTTGGTAAACGGAAGACCTGTTTTTGCTTATGCTCAGGACTTTACGTCTCACGGCGGTTCGCTCGGAGAAAAACATGCCGATAAAATAGTAAAAATTATGGATATGGCAATGAAAGCCGGAGCTCCTTTTATAGGTATGAACGATTCGGGCGGAGCCAGAGTGGAAGAAGGAGTTGATGCTCTTTACGGTTACGGAGAAATATTCTTCAGAAACTCAAGAGCTTCAGGCGTTATTCCTCAATTATCCTGCATAATGGGACCTTGCGCCGGCGGAGCCGTTTATTCTCCCGCCATGACAGATTTTGTCTTTATGGTTAAAAATACATCTCAAATGTTCATTACGGGACCGAACGTAATTAAAACCGTTACCGGAGAAGAAACAACTTTCGAAGAATTGGGCGGAGCCATGACTCACAGCACCAAAAGCGGAAATTGTCATTTTGCCTGCGAAGACGATAAAGATGCCATAAACAAAATGAGAAAACTTTTAAGTTATCTTCCGAGCAACAATATGGAAGAACCGCCTTTAATCGAAACAGGCGACGACAGAAACAGACTTTGTCCCGAATTGGATACAATTATTCCCGATAATCCGAAATTTCCTTACGACATGTATGATGTTATTTCGTCAGTTGTAGATAACGGGGAATATTTTGAGCCTCACGAATATTACGCATCCAATATTATTATTGCTTTTGCCCGTTTAAACGGAAGAGTCGTCGGTATTATTGCCAATCAGCCTAAAGTGCTTGCCGGTTGTCTCGATATTGAAGCATCGGACAAAGCAGCTCGTTTTATTCGTTTTTGCGATGCTTTTAATATTCCTTTGGTTTCCTTTGTCGATGTTCCGGGATATTTGCCGGGATGCAGTCAGGAATGGGGCGGAATTATCCGTCACGGAGCAAAATTATTATGGTGCTATTCAGAAGCCACCGTTCCGAAATTGACCGTGGTAACGGGAAAAAATTACGGCGGATCATACATTGCCATGAGTTCAAAACATTTGGGAGCAGACATGGTCTTTGCCTGGCCTACGGCAGAAATAGCGGTAATGGGAGCTCAAGGAGCGGCAAACATTATTTCGAGTTACAGAAAAGCCATTAAAGAAGCCGATGATCCCGCAAAAGTAAGACAAGAAAAAATTGCCGAATATGAAAAAGCTTTCAACAATCCTTATATTGCGGCGGAAAGAGGTTATGTCGATGCTCTTATCCTTCCTTCGGAAACAAGACAGCGTTTGATTGACGCTTTGGAAGTTATGGGAAGCAAAAGCGAAGCATTGCCTCCGAAAAAACACGGTAACATACCGGTTTAAGGTATTTTTATGAATTATTCCGATGAAAAAAAGAAAAAAATAGCGGCTATGATTGCAGTAACGGCTTATCTTAAAGAAACTGAAGAAACCCCGGAAATTTACACTCCGCATTATCCGGGAACTTGGGCAAATCACGGTCGTCAATTAATTATGCAAAACAGAAATATGGTTCAACGTCGTTTACTGAGACGTTAGGAGTTATAGATGACAGCAGATAAACACGGTGTATTGGAAATGCGCCCTATGGCTTACGGGAATGATCGTCCCAAGGCGAAAAATCCGGTAAAGGTTCAAGATGTTTCTCTCAGAGACGGGCATCAATCAATCTTTGCCACGAGAGGAAGAACAGAAGACATGATCCCGATTGCGGAAATGCTTGATCAAGTCGGATTTCATTCTCTGGAAGTCTGGGGAGGAGCAACTTTTGACACTATGCACAGATTCTTGGGAGAAGATCCCTGGGAAAGACTTCATACTTTAAAAAAATATATAAAAAACACTCCTTTTTCCATGTTGCTCAGAGGACAAAACGTTGTCGGTTACAGAAATTATGCCGATGACGTTGTCGAAACCTTTGTGCAACGATCATGCGATAACGGAGTTGATATTTTCAGAGTATTTGATGCGTTAAACGATTTCAGAAACTTTGAAACCGCCGTAAAAGTCATCAAAGAAAACAAAAAACATTTTCAGGGAACAATTTGTTATTCTTTGACCGAAAAAAGAATGGGCGGAGAAATTTATAACATCGACTATTACTTGAAGAAAGCAAAAGAACTTGAAAATATCGGAGCAGATTCTGTTTGCATAAAAGACATGGCGGGATTAATCGCTCCTTACGATGCCTATAACCTGATAAAAGCTCTTAAAAAAGAAATCTCTTTGCCCGTGCATCTTCATACTCACTTTACTTCCGGTATGGGTGATTTGACTGTATTTAAAGCAATAGAAGCCGGAGTTGACATAATCGATACCTGTATGGCTCCTTACGCTTACAGAACATCTCATGCAGCAATAGAACCTCTGGTTATTTCTTTATTGGGAACAAACAGAGATACGGGATTTGACATTAATCTTTTAAGCAAAATAAGCAATGAGATGGAAAAATCAGCTCCCAAATACGCAGAATACATGAACAATACCAAATTATCGATTATCGATACAAACGTTATTATTCATCAAACTCCGGGAGGAATGCTTTCCAACTTGATTAATCAGCTTCGTCAGATGGACGCTTTAGACAAATTAGAAAAAGTTTTTGAAGAATTGCCCAAAGTCAGAAAAGATCTCGGCTCTATTCCTTTGGTTACTCCCACCAGTCAGATTGTAGGTACCCAAACGGTAAATAACGTTCTTTTTGACGGAGAAAAAAGATATTCGCAGATTACGGAACAGGTAAAAGATCTTTGTTACGGACTTTACGGAAAAACAACTCGACCCGTTAACAATGAATTGATGGAAAAAGCTTTGGCATCCTATCCTAAAGGCAAAAAACCGGTGCAATGTCGCCCGGGAGATATTATTCCTCCCGAAATGGAAGAAGTTAAAGAAAAAATTTCCGATTTGGCAAAAAATATCGACGATGAGTTGATATATGCTATCTATCCCGTAACCGGAAAACGTTTTCTTGAATGGAAATACGGCATAAAAGAAATGCCTGAAGAAGTAAAAGCAAAAACTTTGGAAGATATAAAAAAGGAAAAAGAAATTATGGAAAAAATAAAGAACGGTAAAATACAAACCAAAGAAAATATCGAAATACCGGAAAATGCCAGAATATTTGATGTCTTCGTGGACGGAGAACATTTCTCGGTTGCCGTAAGCGAAAAAGGCGAACCGTTAGCGGTTAATCCCGTTGCAAAAACTCCCAAAGCTCCGGCAGCTCCGCAACCTAAACCTCAACTCAAAGCTAAACCGGCTTCCGTAACTCCTGAAGGAGGAAACGCTGTTGTTGCTCCTATTCCGGGCATGGTGGCTGAATACAAAGTAAAAGAGGGAGACCCGGTAAAAGCGGGAGATACCGTAGTTATTATCGAAGCCATGAAGATGTTCAACAATCTTAACGCTACGAGAGACGGAAAAGTGTCCTCAATTAATTTCTCGGAAGGCGACAACGTCATGAAAGACGATGTTTTGCTGGTAATCGAATAAGTTAAACCGATTATTTTTCTCAAGCCGTTGTCTCGGCAACGGCTTTTTTAAGATATTATTATTTTTATAAAAAAGCATAAATTTTATATTTTTCGGTGTTTTTTTAATAATTTGTACTTTTGTGAGAAAGTAGTAATGTAAATTAAAGGAAAAAGAATGTCTAAAAAGAATCAATCACAACGCTTAACCAATCAACATAAGAAATCG
>PDOO01000028.1 GCA_002742885.1 Candidatus Cloacimonadota bacterium | reverse complement strand
TTTGCCGAGATTACGGTCTAAGTTGAGTTGATAGAACCATGTTTTTTTAGTTGGTTTTCCTTTTTCAAAAAACAGCACAACGGTTTTTACGCCTGCTCCTTGAAAGACTCCGCCGGGCAGATCAAGTATTGTGTGAAGATTGCAAGACTCCAGTAAGAGTTTTCTTAAAGCTATTGATGCGTTGTCGGTGTTTGAAAGAAATGTATTTTTGATAACAACGCCTGCCTTTCCGCCTGCTTTTAATATTTTTATAAAGTGTTGCAAAAATAAAAATGCTGTTTCGCCTGTTTGAATTATAAAGTTTTGCTTTATTTCTTTTCGCTCTTTTCCGCCGAATGGAGGATTTGCAAGGATTACGGAATAGCGGTCTTTTTCTTGAATATCGCTGATGTTTTCGGCGAGGGTGTTTGCGTGAATAATATTCGGGGCTTCAATTCCGTGCAGAATCATATTCATTATACCGATGATGTAGGCAAGCGATTTTTTCTCTTTGCCGTAAAAGCTTCTTTTTTGCAAAGTTTCCATGTCGCTTGTGCTCAGGTCTTTGCTCTCTTTTAAAAAGTTAAAAGCCTCGCATAAAAAGCCTGCCGACCCGCAAGCTCCGTCGTAAATGCTGTCGCCGATTTTCGGGTTTACAACTTTGATAATGCTTTTAATTAAGGGGCGAGGCGTATAGTATTCGCCGCCGTTTCTGCCTGCATTTCCCATATTTTGAATTTTGCTTTCGTAAAGATGACTCATTTCGTGTTTCTCTTTGCTTGTTTTAAAATGAAGTTCATCTATAAGATTTATAACTTCGCGCAGATTATAACCGCTTTGGATTTTATTTTTTATTTCGCTGAATATTTCTCCGATTTTATATTCGATTGTATCAGCTTTTGCAGCTTGCGTTTTGAAATCTTTTAGATAAGGAAAAAGATTTTGATTAACAAAGTCTCGTAAGTCATTACCGCTTAAAGCGTTGTGATGATCCGGTTTTCCGTCAGCCGTTTTAGGACAAGCCCAAACACTCCATGAAAATTCTTCTTTTATCAGGGGCGTATATTCTTTGTCTTCAAGCAAGGCTTTTTGCTCTTTTTCATTTTCAAGGTCGTCCAAATATTTTAAGAACAGAACCCAAGAACTTTGTTCTGCATAGTCAAGCTCGCTTGAGCATCCCGCGTCTTTTCGTAAAATGTCGTCGATGTTTTTAAATGATTGTTCAAACATAAATAATCTTCCCCGTCCGTTTTATTTTTCATCCTTATCATCTTTAAAATTTTTAAAAAATCCGTCAAAATCATTTTCATTCTGTTACGCCGTATTCAATTTATCGTGAAACCCGATTCATGCGAGGCATCTTTCCGTCAGCTGATTTTATTTTGATTTTTTCAGTACAAATCCGACCAATAGATATTTTTGGCTGAATTTTTTTCGGGAACTCGATAACCGTTTTCTGCAATATCCGGCAGAATTTTATTTAAATCATCTTTCAGAGTTTCCCGGTCAAAAGTATTCTCTGATTTAAAAGTTCTGTCCATCAGGAAATAAAATGACGAATCCGTTTCCGAGCTTTCTTTTTTATAAAGTTCTTTGTAAATAACAAGCTGGCGATTCATTATTTTATCGTTAAATTTATCGGAATTTGAAACTTTGTAATCTATGACATAAAGAAAATTATTTTTCTTCAAAATCAAGTCGGCTTTACCGCTGAAAACAGCTTTTAAATCCGTATTGTCCAAAGATATTGCAAATCCTTTTTTCTCTTCTGCCGTAATAAATTCCGCTTCCGGAATAATTTCGTATTCCGATAAATCACCGCTTAAAAATCCGTCCGCAAGTTGTTTTAAAAATTCTTTGATTCCGGCAATCATAAAAGGCAGAAAAATTTTATCGAAATATTTTTTAGAGTAATTAAGAGGAATCGAAAAACAAGTCTTTTTATTTTTTTCTATGACAAAGTTAACTCCTTCTTTCGCCCATTGTTCAACAATTCCGTTTTCAATTAAATTTCTCAAGGTTCCCGATTTTAATCTATTAACTTTTTTCCAGAAAAAATTCATTGTTTCATGAAAGATTATTCCGGTTTTTCTGATATTTAAGGAATTGTCCGCCTCTTCCGGCTGCACTTTCATTCTCACCCGATATTGCAAATAATAAGCAATCGGATCTTTTAAGATTTCTTTGAAAGAATAAAAAGTAAAAGGTATTTTTTTATCATTCGGTTTTTCAAAAGGAATAACAAGATCTTCTTTTTCGGAAAATCGGCATTTAGGGGAAACTCCGGCAATTGCTTTCCACCATTTTGAATAATGATTATCCGGCAATTCTTCGGTTTGTTCGCTTTCAGCAGCAAGATTTTCCGATTTTGCCCACATCAAAGCTTCTTCAAAAAAACTTCCCGCAAAAATATTTTTTTCAATATCTTCAACGGCATAAATATTTACGTTTTTTGAATTAAGTATTAGACGAAAAAAGTAATACCGTTCTCTTTTACGCTTGTCTTCGTAAGTTGCAAGTCCCAATTGTTTCCGTTGTGTTTCGTTTAATAAAAATTGCGGTTTAGGTGAAGAAGGCAATACGTTTTCATTTGCATTCATGATAAAAACAGGAACATCGAAACTTCTGTTTCTCACATCATCCAAGTGAGTAATCATGAAATCTTTATCGATTTTATCAGTTTTGCGATAAATAGCCGTCTCCCCCGTCAATTTCAGAAAAACATCAATAAAGCGGTAACCTCGACCAAATTTTGATTTATCAAAACCGGGCATAAAACGGACGGAATCTCTAAAATCGTTGAGCAATGTCAAAATCGTATTTTTTTCTTCCGAATCCGACTCAGCCTCTTCGTTCATAAGAATATTTATGATAAATTCAAGAAATTCCTCAACCGAAAAATAACGCATTTTCTTTACGAAGAGCAATATTTCTTTCAACTTTTTCCATGACTCCGTATCATCCGGACAATTATCTTCCTCAAAATAAATGATCTGTTCATGATAAATTTTATCGACAAAATAAGGTTCAAGTTCAGAAACGTCATTATCAAAATAATATTTGATAAAAGAAGAATTATTCAATACCGAAAGAATGGAGTTCATTTCAAAAACAAGCTTATCGTTCACGGTTGCAGTCGATCTCAATAACTCGCTAAAGCAAAATAATATATTATAAATCAAACCGGCTTCGGCAGGTTCCGTATTTTTTATTCTTACTTTTTTTTCATTTAAGAAACCGGATATAAAAGAATTTTTAAACGAATTATCAATTATTGCGGCTGCTTTAAATTTATCTGATTCAGAAGCAAAAGAATTCCAAATTTCCAATTCTCCTTTACCTGTTTTAAAATTAATATTTTTGGTCTTAAATGATTTCACTGTTGCAAGATCGGTTTTATCTTTCATCATCATTCTTTCTTTGTCGTACCAAATTTCCGGCATTTGTAAAAGCAAAGTAACTTTTTCGTTATTCTCTTTCATTTCGCTGACGATAAATTTATCCAGTTTTGAAAATTGAAATTGATTTACAATAATTATTTCGTCATAAAAAGATAAGAAACAAGAGTTCAGCGGCAATTTTCCTGAAAAAATATCGTAATGAACCTCTTGCAAATCCGTAAAATTGTTTTCATCGAGGAATCCGTAATATTTTTTTAAAACCTTACCGAGAATATCCGCAGTTTTAATCTGCCAATCCAGACGTAAAATCGAGGTTACGTTATCGGATTCTTCCAACTCCAAATCGCAGAAACCGATATTTTCTTCAGAAATTTCAGACCTGAAATTATTAAAGTTTTCCGCAAAAACCGTCAAATCGCGAAAACTGTCTATTCCGAAAAATGCCAAATTATTTTCAGAAAAAGATTTATAAAGAAACCACGCCTGCTGCAAATCATCAGCAATCCGTTTTTCGGGCAATATTATAAAATCCTTAAATTCATGCCATGTCATAAAATCAATTTTTTTGTTTGATTTTCTGTATTGATGTGTTTTTATCAAAGCCTTTTTATTGGAAGCCGTCGGCAAAATATATAAAATCCTATCATATTCGGCAAGATCATAACTCTTTTTTACGACATCTTCGTCAAATCCGCAGAATTTAAATTCCAAACCCATAATCTTCCGTCCGCATAAATATAATTTTTTTATTTCAATTATTTTGATGAAACTGATTTTTTTTGAGACTGTCCATTACGTCAATTTCATTTTCGGCACAAGGTTAAACCTGTTCAAATTACTTGACATGAACATATATTTTTTTTGCTTTGAATAATATTAAAATTCCTCGGAGGAAATGTGAAAGTAACAAAATTATCACAAATGCTTGAAGCAATCAAATCAAAACCGAAAAAAAGAGTCGTAGTCGCTTACGGTCAAGATCCTAACACTATAGCCGCTCTTACCAAAGCCGTTGAACTCGGCATTATTGACGCAACCTTAGTGGGTGACGAAGAAAAAATAAAAGAACTTTGTCAAACCAATAAAATTAATCCTGAAATTTTTGAAATCGTAAACGAAAAAGACGAAATGAAAAGCGGCATAAAAGCCGTTGATCTCATAAATGAAGGCAAAGGCGATTTCATTATGAAAGGACTGATTTCAACCGATAAATACATGAGAGCAATCTTAAATAAAGAAAAAGGACTCTTGCCTCCCAAAGCAACTTTGACCCATGTTACGGTTGTTGAATCTCAATATTATCATAAACTTCTTCTGGTCGGAGACGTTGCCATTATTCCATATCCCGAACTTCCTCAAAAAGCAGCCATTATCAATTATTTGGTAAAAGCCGCTCATTCTCTCGGTATCGAAACTCCCAAAGTGGCAATAATTACCGCAACCGAAAAAGCCAACCCCAAAATGCCTCCTTGCGTTGATGCGGCAGTGCTTGCCAAAATGAACGACAGAGGACAAATAAAAAAATGCATAATTGACGGACCTCTTGCTCTGGATGTAGCCATAGACAAGAAATCAGCAGAAATAAAAGGTCTTAAAAGCGAAGTTGCCGGAGATGCCGACTGCCTTCTCTTCCCCAACATCGAAGCAGGAAACGTTTTTTATAAATCAATGACCAAACTTGCCGGAGCAGAAGTTGCAGCTGTTTTGGTCGGAGCCAAAGTTCCGGCTATCCTTTCATCGCGGGGAGACTCAGAAAACACAAAACTTTATTCCATTGCTTTAGCAGCTTTGACCAGTTAGAAACAACTAAATCATAATTGACACTTCAACCTAACAAAATATTTTGGCGAAAAATTAAGACGGAGGTTTTTAAATGAATTTGCGTAAAGCATTCATACTGTTTATAACCATTATTATCTCATGCGGCGTATTATTCGCAGCCGGAGTTGAATCAGAAGGAAACAAATTGGCATCGGAAGGAGATGCTTTATTTAAAGAAAGCAAATTCCGAGAGGCAGCCGAGAAATATGAAGCAGCTCTCGGAAAATATAAGGAAGCAGCCAAAGAAACAGGCGAAGCAGCCATGAAAGACAAACTCATGAAAATGAATAAAAATCTTTACGGTTGCTATTTAAACGGAAAAGATTACGAAAATGCCGTAAGAATCAAATTAGATACTTATAAATTGGATCACAAACTTAAAAATTACGACCAAGCAGCTTTGATATACGTAAAAAAACTTAAAGATTACAATAAAGCCATTGAAATCTTAAAAGAAAAAACGAAAATAAAAAAATCTGCAAAAACTTATTCCAAAATAGGATCTTATTACAAGAAACTTAACGACTTGGAAAATTCGGTTATTTACTACGAAAAATCTTTTTCCGAAAAAGCATCAGCAAAAACAATCAAAAACATTGCTTATCTCTACAAAAAAATGGGCGAAAACGCCAAAGCAATCGATGCTTATTCTCGCTATCTTGCAACTAATCCCAGCAATCAAAATAAAGCAGCTACCTATAAAAACATGGGTAAATTATACGAAGATCTCGGCAATACTCAAAAATCACTCGAAAATTACGAGAAATCGATTTCAATGAATTACGACAAAGATATTTCTTTATTGTTGCTTGTAAAATATTACGACAAAAAAGATCTCATCAATGCCAAAAAGAAAGTTGAACAATTGCTTAAAAAAGAAAAGAACAACAAAGACGCAATCTATTACCGCGCCAGAATATCTTACGATCTTAATAAGAAACAGGAAGCTTTGGCGGATTTCAAAAAAATTACGTCAAGCCCGAAATACGGTAAAATTGCCAAAGATTATATAAAATCAATTGAGTCTGAATAACACATCACTTATTGATTTTACGAACCCCGATTTAAATCGGGGTTTTTTTTGAGCGTTTGAATACAAATAAACTATCGCTTGTCCGCAATCATAATACAAACATATTATTTTACTGATTGTTTCTTTTCAGAAAAATCCATCCTGTGATAAGAAAAACCTGAATAACCGCAATCGCTGCAAGCTTTACATTGAAGCTTCGTTTACTTGTTTTGTGTTTGAACAAAAATTTACCTGCAAAAGATCCCGGAGTTCCCCCTATAAAAGTAAAAAACAAAAGCGTTTTTTCAGATATGCGTTTTTTATTGCCCAAAGATTTCAGTTTATCTATTCCGAAAAGCGCAAAAGAAATTAAGTTTACCGCAAACAAATAAACATAATCATGATATAAAAGGATGAACCCGACAAATTTTGATGTTTTTTCCATAATTAACCGCCTTTTTTTATTATTTTTAAATTTTTATAAACTTACTTAATGCTAATGATCCGAAATAAACGAAAGTACTGATTAAAATTATAACCGGTCCCGGCGGTAAATCCGGAATATATGCCGCGATAATTCCGGTCAAACAATTAAACAGTCCGATAATAATTGCTCCGAAAATCATTTGAGCAACTGAGGCAGAAAAAAATCGAGCCGATGCGGCAGGAAGCGTCATCAAAGCCATAACCAGCAATAATCCGACAATTTTCATAATAATAACAATCGATACAGCCGTTAAGATAAGCAAAAGAACAGAAATCAAAGTTGAATTAAGACCTCTGAGTTTAGCATAAATTTCATCAAATGAGGCAGAAATAAGCTGTCTGTAAAACAAAAAAGCAAATAAACAAACCGAAACCGCAAGACTCAAAAGAATATACAAGTCAGTTTTGGTAACCAAAAGAATATTACCGAAAAGAACTGTCATTAAATCTACGTTGTAACCCGCAGTAAGATTCATAAATATAATGCCGACAGCCATTCCGCCCGACCAAAAAGCGCTGATTATAATATCTTCGTTAGCAAAGTTTTTCGATTTCAGCCACGCTAAAGCAATTGCCATCAGAACTGCCGTAATAAATGCTCCCGTCATAGACGGAAAACCGAAATAATAAGCAACCCCTATTCCGCCCAAAACGGCATGAGCAAGTCCTCCTGAAATCATGCTCATTCTTCTGACAACCACAAAACTTCCGATTACTCCGCAGGTAATTGCTGACAAAACCGCTGCAAAAACAGCATTTTGTAAAAAGGTATATTGAGTTAAAGCCGTAAAAAAATCCATTTTAATCCCTATAATCCGCAACTGTGATGAATCATTTTAACAGAGTTTTGATACATTTCAAATACGGAATCCCTGTTAATTTCCGATGTATTATGTACGTGTATTTTTCTGTTCAGACATGCTGCTTTATTTACATAAGAAGATACAAATCCCAGATCATGAGTTACCATTACGATAGTCATATTATCGTTTATTTTTTTCAGATGTTCAAATATATCCTGTTCAACAGAATGATCAACGCTTGCCGTAGGTTCGTCCAAAATAAGAATTTCAGGTTTTGAAATTAAAGCTCTCGCCATCAACACGCGTTGTTTTTGCCCTCCGGAAAGATTATGAAAAATTTTTTTGCCGACTTGACTTACCCCCAATACCTCCAAACTTTCCTCAGCTTTTTTTATCTCTTTGTCTGAATAATACGGGAAAAAAGATTTTCGCTGCACCAAACCTGAAAGAACAACTTCTCTTACTTTAATGGGAAAAGAGTTGTCAAATTCGCTGTATTGAGGAACATAACCGATGATGTTTTTTTCGCCTGCTTTTTGACCGTCTATCGTAACAATTCCTGAATCAGGCTTTAAAATACCTAAAATTAATTTCAGTAAAGTCGTTTTCCCGCCGCCGTTTGATCCGATAACGGCAAAGAAATCGTTTCTTTCTATTTTTAAATTAATGTCTTCCAAAACAACTGAATTATTGTAACTGAACCAAACATCGGAAAATTCTATTATAGCCATCAGTTCCTCTTAAACGCTTCTGTCATTTCGGTTGCAATTTTTCTCAAATTCATGATATAATCGTAAGCCAAAGGATCTAAACTGATGATTTCCCCTTTAATTTCTTCGGCAATCGATTCGGCAATATGGATGCTGAACTGCTTTTGAATAAAAATTACTCTTATGTTTTCTTTTTTTGCCAAAGATAAAATTTCCAAAAGTTGCGCTGAAGTCGGTTCTTTTCCTCCTGTTTCGATCGGAACCTGTTCAATATTGAAACGGTCGGCAAAATATCCCCAAGTAGGATGAAATACCATGAATTTTTTCCCGGCAAAAGGTTTAAATTTTTCTTGAAGATCAGAATTCAGCTCTGTAAGTTCGGCAATAAATTTAAGATAATTTTCTTCGAAAATTTCTTTTTTATCGGGATATTGACTTACCAAACCGTTTTTTATGTTTTCCGCTTGTTTTTTAACAAGAACCGGATCAAGCCAAATATGAGGATCAAGAACTTTATCTTCATGATTATGTACGAGTTCATTCTCATGCTCTTCGTGATGATGATTTTCTTTCATTACCCTGAGTTTTATTCCTTTTTGAACGGGACAAATATTTAAATTCGGATAATTTGATTTTATTTTTGGTATCCATGATTTTTCAAAAGGCACTCCCGTCGTAAAAAATAAGTCGGACTTTTCAAGCAAAGAAAATTGTTTCGGAGCAGGCTTGTAAGAGACAGGATTAAATCCGGGACGCACCATGACTTCTATATTTGCAATATCCCCGGCAATCTTCTCGACAAAATATTTTTGCGGTAAAATCGAAACAAAAACGACAGGTGTATTGTCGATATTGCCTTTGCATCCCGGAACCGTCAAAATTGCTGCAATCAGCGCAATTAATTTTTTCATAATTTTTTCCTCCTGCATTTATAACATATTCCTCGGAAAATTAAATTCAAAGATTTTGCTTCGTTGTCTCCCAAATATTTGGTTAAAGTAAGCAAATCCGTGTTATCAAGTTTTCCGAGACAAATTATTTCTCCGCATTTGTTACAAATAAAATGAGGGTGATTTTCTCCCGGAAGTTCATAATATTGCATACCGTCTTCGATAGAAATTTCCCGTATTATTTGTTTTTCGGTCAAAAGTTGCAAAAATCTGTAAATCGTAGTTTGATTGACTGTATCCTGTCTTAATACCTTTTGCAAATCATTTGCGGAAAAAGGTAAACTGAATTTTTGTATTTCTTTCCAAATTATTTCTCTTTTGTTCGTTAACTTTATATTTCCATTGATACTTTCCATTTTATTGCCTTTTTTTTGATGTTGCCAAAATAAATAAATGCAAATGAGTTGCAAATAAAAAAATAAAAAATGTAAAAATTTTATCTAAAACGTCATTTTTATTTTCTCGACATAGAAGAAACAGCAAAAAGATATTGACATTAAATAAGATATGAAAACAAAGATTTAGAAAAATATGCTTGCAACTTCGGTTTTATGCTCAAGCAGATAAAAATCACCCGGGGGAGAAAATAACATGAAATTATCAATTAACAAATTAATATTTATTGCGATTGTACTTATTATTGCCGAAGGTCTGATTGCAGAAGCAAAGACAAAACCTGAGACTTATTTGAATGCAGAAGAATCAAATCCTGAAAAATTAGGCTGGATGAAAGGCTTTCCTCCTCCGCCGGATAAATTAATCATGCAACCGGAATCTGATTTTTTCAGTTTCCCGAAGCTGAGATGGACTGTATGTCATATCCGAGAACTTATGCCGACAAAAGAAGTAAGCAGAGGCATAGAAGCTCCGATTCCTTTAGAATACAATCTTGATGAAAAGATAGATCAGCTAATATTCAAACCTCTTAACAGCAATAAAGTTATGACTTGGAAAGAATCACTCTCAGCCAATTATACAGACGGAGTCCTGATTATTCATAAAGGCAAAGTCGTTTACGAAAAATATTTCGGAAGTCTTAACCAATACGGTAAACATGCTGCAATGTCTATGACAAAATCGGTTACCGGACTTTTAGCTGAAATATTAACGGTTGAAGGCAAAATTAATGATCAGGAAAAAGTATCCTCTATTATTCCGGAACTTAAAAACAGCGGCTTCGGAGATGCCTCAATACGTCAAGTAATGGATATGACAACTGCTCTTGATTACAGCGAAAACTATTCCGATCCCAATGCGGATATTTGGATTTATTCAAAAGCGGCAAGTCCTTTGCCCAAGCCTAAAAACTATAACGGACCCGATGGATATTTTGAATATTTGCAAACCGTAAAAAAAGGCGGAAAACACGGAGAAGCTTTCGGCTACAGAACAATAAACTCCGACGTACTCGGTTGGATAATATCAAGAGTTTCCGGAAAAGACATTACTCAATTATTGTCTGAACGCATTTGGAGTAAAATAGGAGCGGAGCAGGACGGATACATGACAGCAGATGCCAAGGGAACGCCTTTCGCCGGAGGCGGACTCAATGCCGGGATGCGTGATTTAGGACGTTTAGGTCTTTTAATGCTTAACAAAGGAAGCATTAACGGGAAACAATTGTTCTCTCCGAAAGTAACCGAAAACATTATGGCAGGCGGCGACAAAGAAGCATTCGCCAAAGCCGGATATAAAACTCTTGAAGGCGGAAGCTACAAGAGCATGTGGTGGAGTTTTCATAATAAAAACGGAGCTTTTGCCGCACGCGGCGTTCACGGACAAACCATATATATTGACCCGACAGCCGATATGGTAATTGTCCGCCTGGCATCTTTCCCGTCGGCTAAAAACTCGTCAATTGATCCTTCTTCATTACCTGCCTATCAAGCCGTCTCCGATTATCTCATGAAGAAAAGCAAAAACTCTGAAACGGATAAATAATGAAATTTATGAACTTTACGGATATTAATTATTTAATCTGCAACAGAAAATAAGGCGAGAAATGAAAGATAAAAATAAAGGAGCAGTTTCCGTTCTTGAAGATCTTCCGAATGTAGGAAAAGCCATTGCAGATCGTCTCAGGCAAATTGACATTGATCATCCTCGGAAATTATCGGGGAAAGATCCTTTCAATATGTACGACGAACTTTGCAAAGCAACAGGTCAAAGACATGATCCCTGCGTAATTGATGTCTTTATGTCAGCTGTTTATTTTATGGAAACAGGTAAAGTTTTACCGTGGCATAAATTCACTGAAGAAAGAAAGAATATCTTAAAAAAACGAGAAACGGAATAAAGTTTTCAGAATTAAAAATATTAAGAACCGGGCTTGTTATTCTGATTCCGCCCGAATTCATTAATAGAAATTCAAAAAAACAAATAACAGCTTGCAGAGAAAAATATGAGAATTTTTATTCATATAATTTCAGCCTTCGGAGCAATTGCGGTATTTCTTATTCCCGGAATGAACCTGTCATTATTTTTATGGAATATTCTTCCGTTTGCAACTGCTTCGGGATTAACCGAAATTATAAACAGATCAAGAGACTCTTCAAGTCAAAAAATTCCATTTTCATTGAAAATGTGCAATATCTGCGGAGTAACGGGCTTTAATTTTCTTCAAAGCTTTTTTATTACAGCATGGATTACGGATTTTTCAAGAATAAAAACAGGAGCTTCGACTGCAAGTTTGGCTTTCATATTTATTCCGGCGTACAGCCTTACAGCAGGCATAATAGGCTCATTGATCGGTTTTGCGATTGGGATAATAATAGAAAAAAACACGTATAAGAGGGAAAAAATCGTCAAAAATACCGGTTCGCGGAATGAAAAAGAACAAAAAATATCCCGACAAGCAATATCAAATAAAAACTTCACCGATGAAATAAGTATAAGAGGCGGAGCAAGAACAGGCTTATTTAATGTAACATTTCCGTTCGCAAAACTGATAATCAGCCAAAATAAACTTGAACTGAACATATTTATTTTAGGAAAATTTATTTTCTCTTCAAAAGACGTAATTTCCATTGAACCTTATGTTCTGATTCCTTTTTTGGGACAAGGAATAAAAATAAATCATAGCGTAAAATCATATGATTCCGAAATAATATTTTGGACATTCAATAATCCTCAAGAACTGATCGAGAAAATAAATGAAACAGGCTTTTCCGATAAATTTTACAAACCTCTTGACGGACAACAAAAAAAATCCCCGAAAATCGGGGATTGGAAATAAAATTCAAAACTGACTAAATCAGATTAATATTATTTTTAAATTTTATTATGCTGATTTTAAGAAATTAATATCCTAAAAATCATCGCTTGAAATAATTTTTATTCCGTTGTCAAAAAGCATTTGAGCAGCAATGCCGTTACCGTCTGTTTTGGTTCCTGAAAATGTTCCGTCGTAAATTTTTCCGAAGCCGCAAGAAGGAGAATTTGATTTCAATACGGCGCAATCAGCTCCTATATTTTTCGCAAAACGCAAAACTTCTTCCGCTCCTTTTCTGAAATTATCCGTAACGTCTTTTCCGTCTTTCGTCAAAAATCTGCCGTTTAATATTTCAACCGGAGAGCGCGGAGTAGGCAATCCTCCGAGTTGCTCGGGGCAGACAGGAATTGCTTTTCCGTTTCGCGCCAAATCTAAAATTTTTTGCTTCAAATGACTTTTACCGTTGTAAGTACAACAAAATCCGGATAAACAGGCGCTTACCAAAATCATCTCGTCTCCCCCGAAAATAAAAAATTTTATTGCATCAAGCCGATGGTAAATATAATTGATTGGTCGTCGTAATCGTTCAAAGTCCATGTATATTCGAGATTGGCAACCATTTGGAAATTATAGTAACGGAAAAAATTTATTCCGCAGTTTAATCCCAATTCAATACCGTCTTCTCTCATGCTTTCTTTTTCCTCAATTATATTTCCGAACTCATCGAGAACATCTTTCGGAGAATCATGATCTATCCAATGGAATCCCAAGTTTCCGCCTGCGTAAGGGCTGATATCTCCATCCGTAAAAAGGTAATTATAAAATAAACTTGCGGCAACGCCCTCGCGCCATCCTGCCAGAACGCCTGCTCTCGAATTTGCCATTTCAAAACTGAAACGATAATCGGCAGTCAATTTACTTTCTCTGTCCCCGTCAAAACCGTGTAAAGGGAAAAGATAACCGAATGTTATTCCGTTATACCTCTTAGCTTGTTTTTTTCTGACAGGCTGATTTAAAGATCTTTTGTTTTTTTTCTTTTTTTCGGATTTAACGGATTTTTTACTTTCTCTTTCCTTCATAAAACCGGCAACCGTTTCATCCATTACGGCATCCAATTCTTCCACTTTAAGAGAAGTAAACTTTTTACTGTAAACAATTTTTTGCTTTTCCGCATCAACTATTTTAGCCAAAATGATAATCTTATTTCCGAGATATTGCATATTAATGTAAACAACCTGATCGGCTTGATAAGATTTTCCTGATTTTACGATTTCTTCATTGGTTAACGCTCTGTCTGAATCATATTCAAAATCATTGGCAAAAACAACTTCAAAGTTTTTTTCTTCCAACAGCATAGTCAAATAATTGCGTACCGCTCCCAAAGATGTTTTATTGGAAAAATCATTTTGAAAAGGCAATACTAAAATTTTGTCGGCGCATAATGCGACACCGATAATCATAATCAGGCATATTAAATAAAATTTTTTCATTATTCCTCCGTAATTTAATATTTTATGTTTTTATTTAAAGTTAATCAATCGTAATCAACTCGCTTTTTTCAAGCATTGATTCCGAAATATCGTACATATTGGAGATTTTTCCGACAGCCAATTTATCGGTAATATCAAAAAAATTAAGGCACGTGCCGCATACTAAAATCTCCGCCCCTCTGTCTTCCAGCATTCTCAAATTTTTAACAGCTTCGGATCCCTCTGCGCAAAGTTTAACTCCGTTATTCATGAAGATAAGTTTTCCGGGCATATTTTCCGATTCCGTCAATGAATAAATGAATCCGTTCATCAATAATCTGCCCAAATCATCGTTTCCCGCTCCGATTTTATCGTTAAGAAATAAAATATTTTTCCCATGTTCAGATTTGGTTTCCGCATCGTAAGAATCTTCTGTTTTTCCGAAATTATTTTTTATCAAAAGACTGTAAATTCCGTCTTTTTTTTCTTCTTTATTTATTTCAAAACCCGTTTTTTTTATAAGCCGTTTAACATTGGAGAGAGCAACATCATTATCGATTAAAATTGTTAATTCGTCAAAATTCTTTGCACCAAGAGCTTTTTTAGTGTTTATTACGGGTTGCGGACATCCGAGACCTCTGTTATCAACCGTTAATTTTTTCATAATTTCTTTCTCCGTTCTCATCTTTGCATAAATAGATATGGCGTATTTTTATCTTTTCTTTTTCCAGTAGAGTCAAAAGTTTTTCATGCGTTTCAATTAAAATAAGCATAGAATATCCGCATTCAGAGCTTATTGATCTCGGAACGGGAATAAACTCATTTTCGCAATCAATATCCGAAAAAACTTTTTTAGCTTTCAAGGAAGCATGAGTATTCAAGAAAGTTACAAGAAATTTTTTCATTAATAAAGAACCTCTGTCTTTCCGGAATTTTTCTTTGTTTTCCCGAAAATATAAGCATCAATTCCTTCTTTTTTCAGCAAGTTAAGATATTTTTCGGCATCATCTTCATTAATCGCCAAAATCAAACCTCCCGAAGTTTGGGGATCAAACAAAATATCAGTAACATAAGTCGGAATTTCCGCAAAATTAATGATATCGTTTTTTCTGTAATTGCGATTTCTGAAAGTTCCGGCAGGAACAAATCCGTATTCGATCAAATCCGAAACAGAAGGCAAAATTTCCACTTTCTTAAAATCTATTTCAAATCCGATCCCGTCTTTGCCGGACATTTCCGCCAGATGCCCCGCCAAACCGAATCCTGTAACGTCTGTGCAGGCGGAAACACGAAAACCTTTTGTTAATTCAAAAGGAATTTTATTGAGCTGTTTCATGTAATGAGAAGATTTCTTCAGTATTTCGGGATCAACGGCATCCGCTTTCCCGGCAGTGCTTATGATTCCTGTTCCCAGCGGTTTCGTACAAATAAGAATATCATTTTCTTTCGGGGTATTATTCAACTTTATATCTTCGGGACGCGCAATCCCGGTAACAGATAAACCGTATTTCAATTCGGGATCATCTACGCTGTGTCCGCCGACCAAAGCGCAACCTGCTTCGTTCAATTTATCCATTCCGCCGGCAAGGATAGCCTGCAAATGCTCAATATCAAGTTTATCCTGAGGAAAACAAACAATACTCATAGCCGTAATCGGACGACCGCCCATGGCATAAATATCAGATAAAGAATTGGCAGCGGCAATTTGTCCGAATTCAAACGGATCATCGACAATGGGCGGGAAAAAATCCAAAGTTTGAATAATTGCCTGATCGTCATTCAATTTATAAACTCCGGCATCTTCCGCATTTTTGTAATCGGCAATAACATTTTTAAAGTCCGGTTGCAACAAACCGCATAAAGCTTTTCCCAGAACTCCGGGACCGAGTTTAGCCCCTCAGCCGGAAGCCGAGGTCATAGTCGTCAATTTTATTTCAGTCATTTTTCCTCTTTGTGAATGTCTTCAAGCAAATTAATCGCATAATCTATTTCCTTTTCCGTATTAAAATAACCCAAACTGAAACGAACAGCTCCCCCTGCTTCGAAAGTGCCTATTGCTTTATGAGCCTCAGGAGCGCAATGAAGCCCGGTGCGAACCGCAATGTCATATTTGTTTAAAATTTCTGTAAGTTCAGAAGAAGTTAATTTGTCGGAACTTACGGAAATAATACCTGTATTTTCAATGTTTGCATCGGCATGAACGGTTAAGCTTTTTATCTTTTTTATACTATCTGTAAAATAAAGAAAAAGCTCTTTTTTTCGTTTTTTAATTTTTACGATTCCGGTTTCTTCAATAAATTTCAATGCGGCATTCAAACCGGCTATGCAAGTGATATTCTGAGTTCCGGCTTCATATTTATCGGGGCGAAATTCCGGTTGCAAAGGTTCATCTGACCTGCTTCCGGTACCGCCCTGTTTCAAAGTTCTGGGATTTATTTTTTCGGAAATGTAACAAAATCCTATTCCGCCGGGACCGAGAAGTCCTTTATGACCGGCAAAACAGGCAGCAGAAATACCTTCGTCTCCGCAATCGATTTCAACCGTTCCGGCAGCTTGAGCCGTATCTAAAATAAAAGGTATATTTTCCTGATGAGCCGTCTTTGCCATTTCGTAAAAAGGAAAAACCGATCCGGTTACGTTGGAAGCTGCCGTAACAACAGCAAATTCAGGTTTTAACCGCAATTTTTCTTTCCAATCTTCCAAATCAGGCAAACCGTTTTTATCGCATTTAACAAAATCTGTTCTAAGTCCTTGTCGCTTTCTTAATTCTTCCAGAGGACGTAAAACGGAATTATGCTCCATGGGAGAAGTTAAAACTCTTCCTCCCGGTTCGGCAAGTCCGTGAATCAACAAATTCAAAGCTTCAGTTGCTCCCGACGTAAATATAACGTTTTCGGAATCTTCGATATTAAACATACGAGCAATTCGTTCCCTGCAATCAAAAATAATTTCAGAAGTTTTTAAGGAATGCTTGAAACTTGATCTTCCGGCATTCCCGGGAATATTTAAAATCGCAGAAGCAAGAGCAGAAGCAACATCGGGAGCTTTCGGATAAGATGTCGCCGCATTATCAAAATAAATCATCGGAAGAATCCCCATTAAAAGACAAGAGAGGGAGAAAACTGCGTCTCCCTCTTTTTATAAATCGATGCTGAATCGATAATTATCATATTTTTTCCAAATTGCGTAAATAAGGACGCAAAACCTCTGGAACAGTAATTGAACCGTCTTCGTTTTGATATTGCTCCAAAATAATGATCATTGTTCTGGGAGCAGCAAGTCCGGAACCGTTTAAAGTATGAACAAATTTTACTTTACCGTCTGAATCTCTGAATCTTATTCCTGCTCTTCTCGCCTGAAAATCTTCAAAATTACTGACGGAAGAGACCTCAAGATATTTCCCTGTTCCGGGAGCCCACGCTTCCAAATCAATTGTTTTGGCGGAAGCAAAACTTAAATCGCCTGTCGCCAATTTCACGGTACGATAATGAATACCAAAATCTTCAAGAATCGAGGCGGCATCTTTTACCATTTCATCCAAAACAGCATCGGAATCTTCCGGTTTTACAAATCTTACCATCTCGACTTTATTAAACTGATGAAGACGCTGCAAACCTTTGGTATCTTTTCCGTAAGAGCCGGCTTCCCGACGGAAGCAAGGCGTGTAAGAAACAAATCTAGCCGGTAAATCCTTTTCTTTCAAAATCTCTCCGGCATAAAAATTCGTTACCGGAACTTCTGCCGTAGGAATAAGAAAAAAGTCGTCTTCGTTTATCCTGTACATATCATCTTCAAGCTTGGGTAATTGTCCCGTGCCTGTCATGGTTTTGCGATTTACGATAAAGGGAACTTTCAATTCCGTATAACCGTGTTCGTAAATATGCTTATCCAGCATATAATTAATCAAAGCTCTTTCCAGCAAAGCTCCTCTGTCAACGTAAACCGGGAAACCTGATCCGGTAATTCCGGAACCTCGTCTGAAATCAACCAGACCTTTGCTTTCCAGCAATTCGCTTTGTTCTTTTAATTTAAAAGAAAATTCTTTTTTGGTTCCCCATTCTTCAAGCATAAGATTATGCGACTCATCGCCTGTCGGAATATCTTTTTGCGGAATATTCGGAACTTTCAAAAGCTCCTCATTCAATTTATTTTCCAACTCGGAAATTTCGGTTGAAAAAGATTTTACCTTGGCGGCGATCTCTTTCATTTTTGCCATGATTTCCGTCGTGTCTTCTTTTGCTTTTTTAAGTTTGGGAATCTCTTTTGAAACACGATTTTGCTCTGCTCTCAGAGTTTCAAAATAAAATTTCTTCTTTTTTAATTCTTCATCCAAACGGAGAACAGCTTTAATATCCGCTTTTTCTCCTTTATTTTTAACGGCTTCCGCCACCATATCCGGCTGACTCCGGATTAATTTAATGTCAACCATTACTCTTCCTTTTGGAAAGTTTTGCCGCAGTAACGATAATCTCGGTAAACTGCTTTGCATCCAATGATGCTCCTCCGATCAGGGCGCCGTCAATATCTTCTTTCATTAATAATTCTTCGGCATTAGTCGGTTTAACGCTTCCGCCGTAAAGAATATGAATTTCTTCGGCAAAAGTTTCGGATATATTTTCTTTTACCCAGTTGCGAATAAAAGCATGTACTTCCTGAGCTTGTCCGGGAGAAGCGGTTTTTCCGGTTCCTATTGCCCATACAGGCTCGTATGCCAAAAGCAACATATCATTTTTCTCATCAATATCAAAAAGAATTTCTGATAATTGTTTTTCTATAACGTCAAAGGTTTTTCCTTCTTCCCGTTCTTCTTCCGTTTCTCCGACACAAATAATCGGAGCAATAAAAGATTCTTTCAAACGCAACATTTTTTCATGAATGTCGGCATTTGTTTCATTATGATACTTACGTCTTTCAGAATGACCTGCGATACAATAATTAATATCCATGGATCTGTACATTTGGGCTGAGATTTCTCCTGTGTAAGCTCCGCTTTTGAACTTACTGACATCCTGACCGCCGACATAAATCTCAGATTCCTCGGTCATGTCTCCGACCAACTCGATAAAAGGAGCAGGCGGACAAATGACAACCTGAACATTTTCCAATTCTTCTTCCAAATCACCGTATTCATCTAAACCGACAAGTAAATCATCCATAAACTTTTCGGCTTCTTCAAAATCTTTATTCATTTTCCAGTTACCGGCAATAACAAGCATTCTTTTCATAATATTAACCTCTTAAAATTTTTTTCAACTTCAACAGAGTTCCTCAAAAAACGGGAATCCCTAAAAATAATTACTTAAATTCGGGATCAACCAAACTGTCTATCAAGTTTTGATCCGCTAAATTAGGAACAGTAATATGACCTGCTCCGAGATGTTTTTCGTTCCACTTTTTGCAGGTTTCGACGGCATGTTCATTTCTTGCCCAGTTACGTCTGGCGACTCCGCCCATTACATCCCAGGAAAGACCGCTTTTGATAATTTCGTCCATGCGTTTGGAACCGTCAAGGACAATACCGTTTCCGCCGTTGCTGGATCTTCCTATTCCGACGCCTCCGCCGTTTGAAAGAACAACCAAACTCATTCCTCTTGCCGCATTGCCTGCGAAACACTGAACAGACATATCGGCTGTAACGTTGCTTCCGTCATAAATATTGGCTGTTTCTCTGAAAGGAGAATCCGTACCGGACACATCGTGATGATCTCGTCCCAGCATAACCGGTCCGATAATGCCTTTTCTGATCATTTCATTAAATTTCAAGGCAATGCGAACCCGTCCTTCTTCGTCGGCGTAAAGGATTCTCGCTTTTGTGCCGACAACCAGTTTATTTTCTTCTGCCGAAGCAATCCAATGATGGTTGTCTCTGTCCTGAGGAGAACGTTCTGGATCAATGCAAGACATGGCAGCTTGGTCTGTTTTTCTCAAATCTTCGTCCTTGCGACTGAGGCAAACCCAGCGGAAAGGACCGTAACCGTAATCAAAACAAACAGGTCCCATAATGTCTTCAACATAGGAAGGCCAGATAAATCCTTCGGATGTATCTTTGCCGTTTTTGGCAACGTCTTTTTCTCCTGCATCAAAAACGGAAGCCATAAAGCTGTTGCCGTAATCCCAGAAATAACTTCCCTTATCAGTAAGTTTTTTAATAACTTTATAATGACGCGCCAAAGAAGCATCCACCAATTCTTTAAATTTTTCAGGATTATTTTCTATATATTCACGTCCTTCTTCAAAACTGATTCCGACCGGCGTATAACCGCCTTCGTAAACGGCATGACAAGATGTTTGATCGGAGATAAGTTCTATTTTTATATTATTTTGTTCAACGTATTCAAGAAGATCTACTGCATTTCCGTGATAAGCAATGGAAACGGTTTCTTTCTTATTGCGATACTCTTCAATCCACTTTCCGATCTGTTCCAAATCATAAGAGACCAAAGATACCCAACCTTGAGAAAGACGAGTTTCTATGCGGCTGTAATCAACTTCTGCAATTATACCTATTCCGCCGGCAATTTCCACGGCTTTTGACTGAGCTCCGGACATTCCGCCCAGCCCTGATGAGATAAAACAAACGCCTTTAAGATCTTTATCTTGAGGAATACCCAAATATTTTCTTCCGGCATTCAACAGCGTAATATAAGTTCCGTGTACGATTCCCTGCGGTCCGATATACATCCATCCGCCGGCTGTCATTTGTCCGTAATTAGTTACGCCCAAAGCTGTTAAGCGTTTAAATTCTTCAGGATTATCCCATTTTCCGATAAGAAGACCGTTAGTGGAAATAACCCGAGGAGCGTCAGGTTTTGACGGGAAAAGTCCGACGGGATGACCTGAATTGACAACCAAGGTTTGATCTTCGGTCATATTTTGGAGATAAAGCATAATCAATCTGTACTGCATCCAGTTTTGACAAACCTGTCCTGTTTCTCCGTAAGTAACTAATTCATAAGGATAAAGGGCAATATCAAAATCAAGATTGTTATCAATCATAACCTGAATAGCTTTAGCGGCGGTAATGCCTTTATATTCATTTATCGGTTTTCCGTACAAAGCTCCTTCCGGTCTGTATCTGTAAGCGTAAATACGTCCCATGGACTTTAACTCTTCCAAAAATTCCGGAGCCAATTCGGCGTGCAAATGTTCCGGTACATAGCGAAGCGCATTTTCAAGAGCCATTTTAGTTTCCCTTTTATTAAGATTGAAACCTCTGCTCGGGGCTCGTCTGTACTTTTTGTCAAAAGTTTTTGCTTCAGGCAATTCATCCGGCAATTTAAATACAACCGGTTTTTTGTTAATTAAGGACATTTTACCTCCTCAGGATTATTCCAATATCCCTTTTGCTTTTATCATATCAATTTCTTTTCTGTGATTTACGTCTGTATATTCTCTTATTTTAGAATCCAACAATTCTATAACTTCAGCGGATATTAAATGCGTTTTTTGAGTTTTATGCTGTTTTCTTAAAATAAACAATGCGTCAACAAATGAATTTGAAACATCGGGCGTATATCCTTTATCGATGGTTTCGACAATGATGAGAAATTTGGCATCCGGATATGTTTCTTTTGCGCTTTCGGCATGATAATTTAATCTTATGAAATTGTCTTCGCTTATATTTCTGACTATACTGAAAACCAATACAGGCAAAGATATTTGATGTTTTATAAATTTTCTGGTTCCGCTTAAACGATACTGCAAGTCAACGTTTTGAACTAATTGCAAAAATTTCGGAGAACTTCCCAACTGCAATCCCAAATCTTTTATTTCTCCGAAAATACTCTTGTGATCAAATTTGAGATTTGTCGTAAATTTGGTATAACCCCAAAAAACTCCTTTTTTGTTTAAAATGCCTCGTTTTTTCAATAACATTTCAATCATATCGTCTATATAAGAAGTGGAATACAATTCAATGTTGCTTTTAAAGCCTGAGTTCGTTTTGGCGTCATATTTAAATTTGGGGTTTTGCAAAACATGCATAAAATCATTCAGAGCTTCGACCAAAGCAGGGATAGGCTCATCAGATTCTTCCATTTTGCTTTCTATTTTTTTCCATTTTATGACTATTTCGTTTAAATACATTCTGTTTACTGCATTTTTTTCCGTTTTCAGCATTTTGTTTAAAATTTCGCCGAAGACCATATAAACCTCTTTTTTTAATCGTAATATTTACGATATTATTTGCTTTATAAAAATTTTGCCCAGATAAATTTTTCTTTTATTTTTCTTAAAACGGATCGCAATTGAAGACTAAACATCTTTTTCCCCGTTTGATCGTCAAGAAATCCGGAATTATTTTTTTATTTTTTTAATTTAAATGATTTTTTTTATTTGCTGTTCAAAATCAATTCTTCGTAAAGTTCGGCATAAGTTTTTTTTTCGACAGGATGAATCTCATCAGGTACTATTTCAACCAAAGATTCCAGAACAAATTTTCTTTCCGCAATTCCCGGATGAGGTAAAATTAAGACATCATCGTTTACGATTTCTTCGTCAAATACGAGAATATCGACATCAATTTTACGTTCTCCCCACTTTCTTACTCTGATTCGTCCCATTTTTTTTTCCGTATCTAAACAAACGGCAAGTAAATCTGTCGGTTTAAAATCAGTTTTTATTTTCAATACCCGATTCAGGAAATACGGCTGATCTATTACTCCGAAAGGTTCCGTTTCTATTATTTTACTTTTGTCAATTACGGAAATTTCGGAATAACTCCTCAGAATTTTTTCTGCTTTTTCCAAATTGCTCTTTCTGTCTCCGATATTTGAGCCGAGTCCTATTAAGACCGACATTTTCGAGTCCTTTTCATTTCAACGGCAACCCCGGCAAGAGAACCTCGGATCGGCACCGAAGGCTTTTTAATATTCACGGCAGCGGAAACAATTTCCGGAAAATTTTCCAGCAAACGATCAAGAATAGAATTGGCGCAGGATTCCAATAATTGAAATACTTGATTTTCCATCAAATGTTTTACTTCCGCATAAATCAGGGTATAATCAACAGTTTGTTCCAAACTTTCAATAGTGTCGTCAGTTTCCGGATCAGTTTCAACCGTAATATTAACAATGAATCTCTGTCCTAAAACCTGTTCTTCAGGATGTACGCCGTGATAACCGTAAAAAACCATGTCATTAAGATAGATTTTCATTTTCAGCCTTCTCGATTATTTCAAAATTAATTTTTTCTCCTGCTTTAACATCAACAAATTTTATAAATAAGACGCTTATTCCCAATCCGCCCAAAGAAAAAAGTACGGATAAATCTTCATTTAATCCGAAAAAATATTTTCCGACAGCATAAAAAACAATCATTAAAATAACAGGAACCACAAAAACAATGAAAGACGATGCCAGCTTAATTCTCGTCGATAATTTTATTCTCACTTTATCTCCTTTTTTAAGAGCAAGCGAAGTTTTAACCGTATGAGTAATAACTTTTCCGCCTCCGCACATTCCGTGTAATCCGCAACTCGCGCAACTTTCGTTATTGCATAATTCAAACGTTACCTTATCCCCCGATATTTCTTTTACGGTTGCAATATCTTCTTGTTCAATACTGCTCATATTAACTCTCCCTGATTCTTTCGATAACGTTTGTGGTAGATCTTCCGTCTTCAAACTTGATGGTTTTTACCTTTCCCCCGCAGGCTGAAACAAAATCAGATCCGACAATTTCTTCCGGTTTCCAATCTCCGCCTTTAACCAAAACATCAGGCTTAATAAGTTTAATTAGATCAATAGGAGTATCTTCCTTAAAAATAATAACATAAGAAACTGATTCCAATGCTGCCAAAACAGCTGTTCTGTCATCCTCATGATTGACCGGTCTGTTTTCGCCTTTAAGGCGTTTGACGGAGGAATCGGAGTTCACGCCCACCACCAAACAATCTCCCTCACTCTTGGCTTTTTCCAAATAAGAAACATGTCCGAAATGCAAAATATCAAAACATCCGTTCGTAAAAACAATGCGTTGACCTTTTTCGACACATTCCTCTATTTTTTCCCTGAGTTTATCTTTATCCGTAAAAATTTTATCTTTAATCATAATAAATCCTAATATATTTCAAATTTAAGCAACCTGCTGTCCAAGGAACCGTTGACAAGAGGAATCTTTTTTGACGGTCTCAATCCAAAACAGGAAGACATGGATTTATCGCCTGTTAAAATCCAGACTGCAGATCCTTTGCAGCATTGCTTTAAAAAATCGCCGAATTTACCGTAAAGCCTTTTGACTTCTTCTTTATCCTGCAATCTGACTCCGTAAGGCGGATTTACGATAATGGTTCTGTTCGATAAGTCTTTTATGTCTTCATAAGACATTTGTTTTAAATTCCAATTAAAATTAGGCGCCAATTCGCGTAAATTAGTTTCAGCCGCCCGTACCGCTTTTCCGCTTATATCGCTTCCGCTGATAACAAGATTTTTATCGTCTGACTTTTCCCATGCCTCGGTTATAAATCGTTTCCATTTATATTTGTCAAAACCGGGAAGAAATACGGCTGTCGGCATTTCATTTTTTTTAATGACGGGAATATCGGCGGCTCTCATGTAAGCTTCGGCAAGCAAAGTCCCCGAACCGCACATAGGATCATAAAGTTCATTTTCTCCTTTCCAATCAACAATTTCGGCAATTTGGGCAGCCAAAGTTTCTATAACGGGAGCTTCCGTACTTTCTTTGCGATACCCTCTTTTATGAAGCGAACGTCCGACCAAATCTATCCCTGCGACAACTTTATTGTTTCTGATGCGAATATAAAACGTTTTATCGGGATTGACTGATGATACGTCAGGGCGAATATTTCGTATCTCTCGCAATCTGTCGACAATACCGTCTTTCATAACTTGCGAAGCATAAAGGGAATGTTTTATTTTACTGTCCGAGCTGCTGTTTATTATATAAAAACTGTCATCTTCGGAAAGAATATTTTCCCAAGGGAATTTTTTGATTTTTCGATAAAGATATTTCGTATTATGACAGGTGAAAATCATAAAAGGAGCCAAAATTCTGGAAACGGTGCGAACATTAGCCATGATTTTATAAAGGACTTCTTCTTCCGCTTCAAAAAAAACGCCTCTGTAATTTTCTTTGCATTTTTTCGCTCCGAGCTCCTTAAGACTTTCTGCAACAAATCTTTCGGTTTTTCCGGCGCATTGGGCAAAATACTGTTTCCACTTTAAATATTCCAATTCCATTTTACTCCGTATTTCCCGAATTATTTTTTAAGATACTTGTGCAAAGTGTCTGAAAGATTACGCATAGTATAAGGTTTTTGTATAAAAGTATCGACTTCATCAACATTTCCCTGTTCAAAAACATGTTCTTGAGTATGTCCAGAAGAAAGAACAATAACAACTTCGGGATCAATTGATTTTATTTCTCTGGATGCGTCAATTCCGTTTTTTACGGGCATGGAAACATCCATAACGACCGCATCTATTTTATCGTGTTCACGCTTAAATATATCAACCGCTTCCTGACCGTTTTTGGCGGTAATCACGTCATAACCGAGAATCTCCATAATTTCTCGCCCCGCCTGTATCAAAATAGGCTCGTCATCAACCAATAAAATATTGCCTTGACCTTTATGGAAATTATTGCTGACAATAGTATCTTTATCAGTAAATTCTTTCCCTTCCGCAACCGGTATGTAAACAAAGAACGAAGACCCGACTCCCGGTTCGGAATCAACATTAATAAAACCTTTATGAGCATCAATAATTGTGTAAGCAGAGAACAATCCCATTCCGGATCCGCCTTTTTTTCTTTTTTTGGTATAAAGCGGCTCAAAAATATTTTTTACCGTTTCCTTATCCATGCCCACGCCTTCATCAGTAACTTTCAAAACATGATAATAACCGTTAAAAGGATCTGCATTATGAATGGAATTAAAATATTTTCCGAGATGAACTTTATCTACCTTTACATAAATTGTTCCGCCTTTATTTTCATTGTTCTCCCTCATAACAGTCATAGCCTGCGAAGCATTTATCAAAAGATTTAAGACAACCTGCTCAATTTGAGTAGGATCAGCTTTTATAAAAGCATTTTTTTCAGGATATTCTGCTTTTATTTCAATAGACTTATCAAAAGAGTTTTTACAAAACTTCAAAGTATTTCTGACGGAATTGTTTAAATCCATATAAATAAATTTCGGCTCCTTTTTCTTGGAGACATAAAACAAATGAGTAACCATCTCGGAAACGCGTTTAGCGGAATTTGATATTAAATCGAAATTAGATTTCAACTTTTTCGCATCAACGTAAGATTCTTTTTGAATCATGTGATTAAGCATGGAAACAGGTCCCGTAATTCCGCTGAGGACATTATTCAAATCATGAGCAATGCCGCCGGCAATCATACCTATAACTTCCATCTTTTGCATTTGTCGCAATTGCTCGTCTTTTTTCTCCAGATCAGTAATATCGTCCATTCTGATAACCAAACCGATTTGCCTTCCGAATTTAATGGGGAAAAGATATACATTAAATATACGGTTTGCAATACCGTCGAAAATAACTCTGGAAAAATAAAATTTGGAAGAATTTAAAATTACGGCAGATAAATAATTTTTATAACGCTTCAAAACCGGATGCAACAGCCAAAAATGTTTTCCTTCAGCTTCATCTCTGCTTATACCGAGATATTCGGCAATAACGCTGTTCCAACCGATAACAAATCCTTCCGAGTTGACGACACACAGCAAAGATGATCCGGTATCAAAAATAGCTCTTAAATATTCTCCTGTTTCCTCAAGATTTTTTACCGCCTGTCTGTTAAATAAAATCATGTCATTAAATGATTCGGTAATTTCGGCAAACTCCTGACTTTCCGGAACGGGAAGAACCTCTGCATTAAAAATACCTTTATTTTTCTTAATGCCGGCAAGTAATTCTCGCATGGGAATAATAATTATTTTATGCTGAAAAATCAAATGAATCAATGATAAACTGACAACAAAAATCAGAAATAAACTGCTGACAATAACCATATTTTCCCAAATAGTTTTACTGATTCCTTTATCTGTAAAATAAATTCCGAGACTTCCTATTCGCTCAGAGTTTTCTTTATGAAAAACAGGTTTTTCGAAAATAAGTTCGGAATCAACATTATCCAAAAACTCCATTCCCGAAGCAGCAACAATCGTACCGACCTCATTTTTCAAGACAACCGCCTCTATTTCATCATCTTTCATTATAACGTAAATTATTTTGCGAATATGATTTTCCGACATGTTCCATAACGCTTCATCGATAATGCCGGCATAAAAATCAACCCTTTCTTCGCCTTTATTCAGCAATCTTTTATATTGAACGTCATATTGCAGCCAACCGATAAAAATTCCGCCCAAAATACAAATAGCTATAATACCCGGAATTAAGTATAATAAAAACTGCTTAGATAAACTGTCTCTGTTTTTTCTTTTCATATAAATTCCCGTAACGATCTGTCTCCAAATAATAAATATTACTGAAGTTATTGTTCTTTTTTAAAATGTTTGTATAAATAAAAAACCGATGCCGTAACCGCCATTAAGACAGCCAGCAGCAAAGCAAAAAATATCTTTTTCCCCGAAAAAGAAAAGCCTATTGCCACCAAAGAAAACATTGCGGTAATCACATAACAAATTATTGCAACAGTCTTTTGACTCAAACCGCTTCCGAGCAAAACATGATGAATATGCTCTTTATCAGCCTGAAAAATATGTCTTTTTTTTCCTAATCTTCTGAAAACCGAACTTATCATATCAAATATGGGTATAAAAAGCAAAGCTATAGGAAAGATCATCGTCATGGCAGTAAAACCTTTTACCTGAGATAAACCGGCTACCGTTAAAGACGCAATATTGAACCCCAAAAAAAGACTTCCCGTATCTCCGAGAAATATTCTCGCAGGATAAAAATTATACTTAAGAAAAGTAAAAGATCCGATTCCCAAAGTTAATCCGGCATAAATCAAAACAGGATTTCCCAACTTCAATCCGAAAATAAAAAGAGAAAAACAAACAATAGAACTTATTCCGGAAGCCAATCCGTCCATACCGTCTATAAGGTTCAAGGCATTAATAACGACAAGATACCAACCTATTGTTAAAGGTAAAGATAAAAATCCCAGTTCAAAGCTTTCTCCGAAAGGATTGGTCAAAAGATTAATTCTGAAATTTCCGTAAAACATAAGAATCGCAATTGCGATTTGGACAACTAATTTATACCATGCCGAATGTGTCAATTTATCATCCGCCAATCCCAAGAGCAGAAACAAAATATTGCCTGCAATAAGAATCCCGAAAGAGGAAGATTCCCAAGCAGATCTGAAAAAATAAGCTAACATAAACAAATTAATCAAAAAAGGAACGGCAATCGACAAACCGCCGGCAACAGGAGTAACCTTAGTATGAATCCCCCTATTGTGAGGATGAACCGTAAATCCGAAACGTTTACTTAATTTTATGTTTAAAGGAGTCAAAAAATAGGTTCCGCCAATCTGAACCGCCGTCATAACAGCCAACAAAATAAAATTTATTTTCATTTTACCGTCCCTTCCTCGTATAATTTCAAATATTCTTTTTTCATTTTTTCAACCGAAAAATTATCGGCAAGTTTAAGAGAATTTTTTCCCATTTCCAAAAATTTTTCGTCCTTCTTTAAATTTGCCAAAACTTCCGTCAATTTATCGGGATTATGAAAATCAACCAAAAAACCGTTATAATTTTCTTTTACCAAAACCTGCATGGCAGGAATATCAGAACTGACAACAGGTAAGCCGTAACTCAAAGCATCCAAAGCGCTTATTGATAAACCTTCCCATCCGGAATAAATCAAAAAATAATCAAATTCGGGATAGCGTTCATCCGGATTTTGCCAACCGGGCATCTCAATTCGTTCTTCCAATCCGGCGGATTTTACCAAATTAAGACAATAATCGAAATCTTTTCCGTCTCCGAGCATGATAAAATGAAGATTTTTATTTTTGCGACAAGCCTTTATAATTGCTCTTGTCATAACTTTTATATTTTTTTGTTTCTCAAATCTGCTGCACGTCCCAACGATTATTTTTTCGGTATTTTTTATTTCCTTTACAATATTTTTCTTTAAATAAATTCCGTTGTAAATTGTCACGGCTTTTTCGGGAGCGATAAGTTTCAAATCAATTGCTTCTTCTTCGATAAAATTATTAACAAAAACAACTTTATCGGCAAACAATCCTGCAATTTTTTCCAAAATTTTATAAAATCTGTTTATAAAAAAAGGTTGCATTTCATGGTAAGGCGCTCCGTGGGAAGTATGAACAATTAAGCTTGTTCCTGTCGCTTTTGCTGCGATTCGTCCCAAAAATCCCGGTTTCGAACTGTGAGTATGAACGATATCAAATTTATAATTTCTTATGTGAAAATAAATTTCCAGGAAAGCGGAAATATCGCTTAAAGAAATATTTCTGACAATTTTTTTTAATTCTATATGATGAAATTTTCTCTCTTTCAAAACTTTTATAAGAGGACCGTTTCCTCTCGACATAACCCAAATTTCGTATTTATCTTTCGGCAACCCGTCCAAAATATCAAGCATTACGTTTTGTACCCCGGACAGCAGAGGCAATAACTGAATATGAAGTATTCGGATTTTTTTCATAATTCCCCGTTTATTTAAAAATATTTCGAAAAATTAAATCCTTTTTTTTATAACTGCGTAAAAGGATCATAAGCGAAACGCCGGAAAAAATCATTAATTTCATAAAAAAATTACTTAGACAGACTTTAAGATCGGAAATCAAAAAATCGGCAATGATAAATCCCGTCAGGACATAAAAAGATTTGGCGAAATCAGGAGCAATCCCGAATAACCGATAAGAGTTTCTGCCGTGAAAAAAAGAAGCGACGGCATAAGCTGCTACGGAAGAAATACCGGCTCCGACAATCCCGATTTCAGGAATCAGAAGCCAATTCAAAAATATGTTCAACAGAGAAGCCGAAATAACAATTCCGGCAATGTGATAAGATTTTTTGTGAATATAAAAGCCGAGATTATAATAATTCATAATTCCGAGCATAAAAACCGAGCCTACTCCGTAAATCACATACTTACGGGCAACAAAAAAATCGGGTCCGACATAAAAAGAGAACAAATCAGGGACAAACATAATAATACCCAATCCCAGCAAAAATCCGTATTTACAGATAATATTAAACATTTCGCGCAACAAGCCGTAGTTATCGTCATTCTCCTTTTGATATTTTTTTATTGCGACGGGAAAAAAGCTCAAACTTATAATCGAGAATAAAAAACCCATAATCATGCCCATTCTGTAACCGACTCCGTATAAACCCGAGGCAACCAAACCGTTTTCAGATAAGTGAGTCAACATCAATCTGTCCGACGATCTCAAAATAAGAGAACCCAGAGTACCGGGTATCATAGGCAAAGAAAAAATCAATAATTTGCGAACCAAAACAAAATCAATATTTTTAAAAATATCGGTAAAAAAATTAAAGTTAAATTTTTGATGCAAGAAAAAAACGGAAACGGGGAATTGAATAAAAGAAAAAATAAAAATAATCCTGTAAACTAAGATCAAAGTCAAGTCATGAAAATGCGAAAAAACAAGAAATCCGACTAAAATCAAAACCGTTTTGAGATTTGTGATTACGGCATAACGCTTTGCGTCTTCTCCCATATTAAAAACCGAACCGGTCAAAGCCGTAAAAGAATCAAAATAAATTATCCCGGAAACAAGTAAAAATATGCCGGAGATATTGTTTTCTTTCGCTAAAAGATAGGACAATTGATCGGAAAAAATAAATAATGCAAAAGCCGAAATTACACCGGCAATGCCCATTAATCCGAACATGGAAGCAAATAATTTTTTATGATAATCTTTTGTCTTGCCGGCATTAAAAAAAGAAAATATCGCCTGTTCAAATCCCAAAAGCAAAATTAAACTGCAAATAGAGACATAAAATCCTGTATTTACGTAAATTCCGTAATCGGTACCCGATAAATTGCCGGTTAAAATCGGGATCGTAAAAAAAACGGATATTTTCTCCAATAACTTCCCCGAGAAGTATTGAAAAGTTTTTTTAACGTATTTGCTCATTTATTTTCCGATAAAGTTCCGCATGTTTATAAGCGATTTTTTCCCAAATAAAATTTTCTCTGATGTGATTTCTCAAACAATTGCTTTTCTTTTTATTAAAAGATTTTTCGGCAGCATCCGCAATTTCGTCAACTTTTCGAGGATTCGGATACAAAGCATGATTACCGAAATATTCTTTTGTTCCTCCGTTCGGAGTAATAATAATTTTTGCCCCCGCCAAAGCTGCTTCCAAAGCGGCTCGTCCCGGAGTTTCGAAAGTTGACGACAAAATAAATGAATCAGCTGCCGCATAAGCCGATTCCAACATGGGATCATCATGATCCATCCAGCCCAAATAAAAAATATGCTTGTTTCTTTCTATAATTTCTCGACAAGCGGGAGCTTCGCCGTCTTTCAACATATCGGCAATCAAAACAAAAGGACGATCAATTTTTTCCGCCGCTTTCAAAATCCGAAGCGTGTTTTTCCTGTAAGGTCCTATATGACCGACATACAAAAGAAAATCTTTCAGACCGTATTTTTTGACAAAAAGTTCGGGAGTCGCATGATAAAATCTTTCTTCGACTCCGTTGCGCATTGTCAGCATATTTTTGCGAGATACTTCCAGACCGTCATGCAATAAATCGCCTTCCGCATCCGTATTCGGCAAAACAAATTCAGCTCCGTCGCAAATATATTTTGTCAAATCATAGTCATTATAAGAACGAACAAAAGCTTTTTTGAGAAATCCGCTCGCTTTACGATAAATTTTTATTTGAGAAGCGGAAAGATTACTGTAAAAAATAGGATTAACGACATAAGGCAATCCTTTTGACTTTAAATTTTTTGCCATATCGTAGGTGCTTATGCTCGCGCTGAATATATGGAAGATATCGCCTTTTCCGAGACCGTATTTTTTTTCCCACATATCATAGAGAATAACTTCCAATCCGAGTTTTTCCAAATGCTCTTTCGTTTTCTGAATTTTATACGTCGGACCGCCCCTGTTCATCATCAACGTTTGATAGCCCGTCATAAATATCCGCATTCTTTCAGTCTCCTTTCAAAATACTTCTTGCTTTTTTTCGATTCGTAATCATAAAGCAAACTTCGCCAATGAAAACGATAAATTTTCTTATAATCATCTTCAGGTTCAGAATGAGTTTTAACGGAAAAATTTATATTTTCGAGATGCAAAATATCAGCGCAATTGACGTCTGCCGATTTACCTTTCCAAATAATTTCCAAACCGATTTCAGAACAGGAAATTTCTTTGCGCAAAAAGATTTTACCGTTCTCGAATTTGGTTTTTATTTTAAATTCGTCTCTCTTTTTGCAAAAATTATAATATTCATAAAATGTTATATTTTTTAATTTAAAGCTTCCTATATAATCAAAGACATCAGATAATACGTCAAACATTTTATGAGCAGGATGATGATAAAAAGCAATAATTTCGTTATTTAATATTTTCTTTTCGGCAACTTTCCTGAAATAAGCTTTTTTTTCTGCGTCAAGAAAATGAGAACGACGCAAACGCCCCGGACTGACAGGATGAATCGGAATCTGCATAACATCAGTTTTTTTTCCGTTGATTACAGGATAAGAGGGAAAATTATCATAATCGTAAGCAAATTCAGAAGAATAATTAAATCCTTTTTCCGACAAAACTTCCGTAAGCTCGGGATACCATTCTCCGAACGGAGCGACATAACCTTTAGGAGAAATTCCGTATTTTTTGCATACTCGCAAAGAAGCATTCAAATCAGTTTCTATTTGATTCTTGTCTCCGGAAATAAAATGATGATAACAATGAATGCCTGTTTCTCCGGTTTCCAAAGCCGCATAAAAATTTTTGACTCTTTTTTCATCAAACGTATCAATAAACCAAGAAGCTCGCAATTTATGTTTTTTCAAAAGTTCATTTAATTTTTCGGAATCTTCCGAAGAAGCGAAATCAGTATCTATTCTGAATAAAAAAAGATTCTTCTCCAAACCGGGATAAGGACGTTTTTTAAGCAAAGGAAGATTTTTCTCTCCGTAAATAAACTCAATGACAGCAGATAATATTTCTCTTGCCGGTTTCAACGAAAAAGAAGCAACTCTTTCAGAAGGAAGTTCTAATCTTTCGGCGTAAAATTGTTTTCTTTTTAAAGTTCGTCTTTTCGTTAAATCCTCAAAAACAAAAGGCAAAACAATAAATCCGCCTTTACCGCAGGTTCTTTTCAAAATTCCGCTTCCCTGATCAATTTCAGTCCATGAATCGGGATAACTCGACCAAATTGTTTTGAAAGGAAGCTCTATAATCGAAGAGGCAATATTCAATTTTTTAAAACGACATTCCCAATATTTGCAATTATCGGTTTTATATTTAATATTAAATATCTTGCCGGCAGCAGCAGAATCAAGAATAAAGAAACCGCCTTTTTCGGCAAACTCAGTAATTTCAGAGTAAGAACAAATATCGGAAATCACCGTAACCGGATAATTAAAAATTTCAGAGAGAGAGCTTATTTTTTCGGTAAAAAATCCTTCCGTCAAAAGCAAAGAATCTCGCATTTCATCATTTCCGTAAACGGCAATCTCAAGAGAAGAAAATTTATTCATAATCGACAACTTTATTTAAATTTTTCCCATAAATTATAATAATCGAACACTTTTTTTATCTGTTTATCGTTTCTTCCCGAAAAATTATCATCCCACAAAGCATAATTTTGAGTGTCCGGAACAATAGGAAAGTCTTTTTGTTTTTTTATTAATTTGCAAGGATAATTATTGAGCAATGTCATGGCTTTAAACCAAATATCATCTCCGAATCTCGCCATTTCCCAAAATAAATTTTCTTTCAAAATGTCTTCATGAAAAACTTCCGGAGGATAAAAAACACCTCCGCATCCGATAGGCATAACATCAAGTCCGCGCTCAGGTTCTATTATATTTTCCCAATACTCGTAATCTCTGTCGGAGTGAATTTTTCTGGCTCTCGTACAATATACGGAACCGGGATCATCTTCATATGCCTTAACGAAATCCTCAAGAAAATTTTCGGGATAAAATACATCGTCATCAACGGTTACGATTTTATAACCTGAATATTTTCGCAAAGTCGGAATCAATTTTTTATAAGACCTGATATTTTTGCAAAAATCAACAGTTAAACCGCGTTTAATGCACCTTTTTAAACTTTCAGGAATATTATTCGGATTAAATTCATCTTTCGCCAGCCAAAGAATTATTTTATCGGCTTTTACAGATTGTCTGAAAAGCGTTTCAACCGTCAAATAAACCTTATCAGTCCTTTTTCCGAAAGTTGTCATAGAAACAATTAAATTGTCGTCTTTTCCGGAAATACCGGATTCCGTTGATTCTTCGGCTAAACGTTTAATTTTTTTTTCAAGCTTCTCGGCTTCTTTAAAAGTTTTGTAATTATAATAATATCTTATTTTATTTTTTATCTTTTCGGAACCGATCAAAGACAGAATTTTTTTCTTAACCTCAGCAATAAAATATCTTAACATTCTATCCTTTCCATGATTGCATTCATCTGATTTCGGCGACAATATTGAGGATTGAATTTGCGAGAAACTAGTTTATAATATTCTTTATGCGTCAGAATTTTTTTTAAATTTTTAATAATCAAATCAACATTTTCCTGAGGGCAAATCAATTCATGTCCGTGTTCAAGCATTAATTCCGCACACTCTCCTTGCGGAGGAACCATACCGAAAATCGGTCTTCCCGAGCGTAGATATTCAAATAATTTTCCGGGAACAACGCCGTCGCTTTTTACGGAAGACAAAAAAATAAGCAATAAATCGGCAGACTGCATTTTTTCGATTGCAACTCTGTGTTCAACCTGAGGAGTAATCTCAATTAATTCCTTAAACTCCTTGTCGGATAAGTAAGCCGCTTCATTTGCGAAATAATTTCCGACAAAATTTATTGCAACATTTTCCAATAATTCAGGATTATCTTTTTTTATTTTCTTTAATGCTTTTACAAAATAGAGGGAAGTTTGATTGGAATATAAATTACCCGTAAATCTGATTGTAAATTTATTGCTGTTTGACGAAACTTCACTCTTGAAATCATCTTCATCCCAACCGTTATAAGAATAAATTATTTTTTTTCCGTAACGTTTACCGTATAATTTCATCAAATCATCTCGGGAAGAACGGGTTGAAGTTACGATAAATTCAGCATGAATCATCAGTCTTTTTTCCAATTGAAATCCTATGAATTTATGCAATGGAGTCAAAAAACGGGGATAAGGATTCAAAAAGTATAAATCACGAAAATCAACGGCAAATTTTATGCCCGAAATTTCAGACAGAAAATAAGCTATAAGCCCGGAAGAAGCAGGTAAACAGGAAGAAAAGATTAAATCATAATTGTTTTTTCCGATAAGCAAGAGACATTTCCAAACAGCCGGCAAAAACCAACCGATCTTTTCATCCACGGGAAAAGAGGTTCTGATCAAAGATTTTAAATTTTCTTTCGTGCCGTTATAAATTTTATTATCGACGGAATTTGATTTTTGGAAAAGATAAAGAATGCCCATCGGATCAAAAGTTTTAGTGCGAAAAATATCAAAATCTCCGCAATCATCAAGCAAAGTTTCGTCAAAGGAATTAAAAATAATGTCTTTTACGGAAACAACGTCAACTTTCCAGCCTTTTTTTCTAAAATATTTAACCTGTTTGACAGGACGCTGTACGCCGGAACCTCCCAAGGGCGGAAAAAAATACGAAATAAAAAGAATTCTTTTCAATCTTACTGCTCATTTCACTCAACCGCTTCCGGCGGAGTATCCAAAATAATAAAAGCTTCCTGCTTCTTTTTTACATCCGTAAAAGTAACTTTATTTTCTGAAATGAAATGAGAAGCTCCTTTAACGGAATTTATTTCAGCAATGCCTTTTACCGAAAAAGTAATGGATTTAATATCATCATAAAAAACTATTTTTATGCCTTCTTCCGTTGCAAAAGATTTAACTCTCTTTCGTTTTTGCCACCACTCCGCAATTTCATTCAAAGGAGCAACCCACGTATTATTTTCTTTTATTTTTGCCAAAGCGAACGAATAAAGAGTTCTGTCGTAAGAAATGTCATAAAAATTTTCCTGATTGAAATCCAGCGTCAATAAACCGTTAAACTTTTTTATGTATCCGATATATCTTCTCAGCAAAATGGAAGCATCATCATAAGAACAATATTCATATTCATTTATTCTAAGATGATCATCAGAAAAAATTACCGGTATTTCCAATTGTTTATATTGCTGAATATCATCCTCTTTACTTTCCCTTCCCGGATAAAAATTATAAAAATTAAAAGGATAAGCTATTCCCCCTTTAAATCCCGATTTTTCAGAAAAACCGAGTGAAGCGTCATAAAGGAAATCCGCTTTCCCGTGATTTTGAACGGTATATTCTCTGTCAAAAAAATTATTTACCTGTCTTACGCCTTTAATTTCAACATCAGTTTTTTGTTCTAACCTTTCGCATTCCGTTTTATGCAATTCATCTTTCATGGATTTTTCGGAAGCCAACAGACCTATTTCATGGTCATTTTCTTTCAAATAGTTAACCAATTCATACAAATCTTTATCACCTGACTTATCAAAATCGGTTTTGAAAAAATAAGAAGTGTTAATATTATATTCTTCTTCAATAGAAAACATCTCACCGAAATTCCAATAAGGTTCATCATTGTTGAAAGCATATTTAAATTCTTCGATTATATTTTTGAAAGCCATTTTGTATTTGGATGAAAAAAGTTTTAGAATATCTTTTCCAAAAGCCGTGAAAATACTGAGTCCCTCCCATTTTCGATAAGACTTCAGAGAATGCATAACGGCAACGGCAAATTCTTCTTTTTCCGGCCAAACTTCTTTTTTGAGAAGATATTGACCTGATACGGAAATTCCTTCTTCTATAAAATTCTCAAATAATTTAATTAATGCGTTTATATAAGGATAATCGGTATAATCACCCAAGAGATAAGAAGAATCCGGATATTTTCCTTGAGCATCTTTTTTTTCTCCAATAAGCCTCTCTTCCAAAAGATTTAAATTAAAAAAGATATTGCCGAAAAAATCAAAATTAAATTTTCCTATAAAAACATCTCCCAAAGAATAACGATTTAACGGGTTTTTAAATCGTTTTTCTCCGAAAACAGGAATTTTCTGATCCAATCTGAATTCATAAAGATAATTGCGCGGATTTCCTTTAACAAACTTAATAAATTCTTTAGAATCAAACAAAATAAAGTTAGCCGGAATATAAAAAGTAATTCCCGTTACGGAGATCCTTGCCAATTCTTCGCTTGTCGGTTCATTCAAAGAATAACAAAGAAGAATGTCATTCGGCATTAATTCGCTCATTTTAAGGATATATCGATAATTAAACCCGCAAACGGAACACACGTAATCTATGGCATACTTTATTTTTTTTTCATAACTTTTAAGTTTATAGTCAATAAAAAAAGCAAGCATAATTTATTTTAATCTTCCTGTTCGTATTGATTAAGCTTATTTCTCAAAGTTCTGGTCGTAACTCCGAGAATTTTAGCGGTTTCAGTCTTGTTATTTCCGGTTTTTTCCAAAGTTTTATAAATTAAATCCTTTTCTATTTCAGCTAAAGTCATGCCCTCATAACCGCACGATTCCGAAACATTATTTTTTTCTTCTCTTTCATAGCCTTTAACATTCAAAAAACGAAAAGAATTTAAATCCAATACATCTTTACGGGTAGTTATCATGGCTCGTTCTATGGAGTTTTGCAATTCTCGAATATTTCCCGGCCAATCATATTTCATCAATAAGTCAAAAACTTCAGATTTAATTGTTTTTTTACCGACTCCGACTTGAAAAGCAGTTTTTTTGACAAATTTTTCAACCAATGCCGGAATATCGCTCTTTCTTTCTCGTAAAGGAGGAAGATGAACAGGAACAATATTCAGTCGAAAAAATAAATCTTCTCTGAAACGCCCGTTTTTAATCTCTTCAGTCAAATCTCGGTTGGAAGTAGCTATCACTCTCGTATCAACTTTTACGGGACTTTCGCTGCCGATTCTGGCAACTTCTTTTTCTTGCAAAACTCGTAAAAGTTTGGATTGCAAATCAAGGTTCATCTCACTGATTTCATCCAAAAGAATGGAACCTCCGTCAGCCAGTTCAAATTTTCCTCTTGTCCTCTTTACGGCTCCGGTAAAAGCTCCTTTTTCAAATCCGAACAATTCGCTTTCTATCAAATGTTCCGGCAAAGCGGCACAATTTATTCTTATATAATTTTGTTTTTTTCGAGGACTGAGATGATGTAGAGCTTCGGCTATAAGCTCTTTACCTGTTCCGCTTTCTCCTGTAATCAATACGGTTGATGAAGTCGGAGCAACAAGTTTTATAAGCTCCATTATCTCCGTCATGACTTTACTTGAGTAAATCATTTTCGGAAAAATTCGTCCTGCTTCAAGCTCTTTCTGCATGGATTCGTTTTCGGCAATCAAATCTCGTCTCTCGAATATACGTTTTATAATTAATTCAAGTTCAGATATTTCAATAGGTTTGGTAATATATTCGTAAGCTCCGTAATCCATTGCTTTTTTAGCGCTTTCTCCTCCTCCGTAAGCTGTCAATAAAACAGTATCGGTTTCCGGAGAATGCTCCGACACAAATTTCAATACATCAAGTCCGGTTTTACGAGGCATTTTCAAATCCGTAAAAATCAAGTCATATTTATTTTCGCGTATTTTGGATATTCCTTCTTCCCCGTCAACCGCAATATCAACTTTGCAATTTTTATATGTTTCTGAAGTTTTAAAAAATCCGGAAATAAATCCTCTGATTAAAACTTCATCATCAATTATCAGTATTTTTCTCATCATATTTCTCATACAACGGCAATGTTATGGTAAATGTTGTTCCTTCGTTTACAACCGACTTAACGTTAATATCTCCTTTATGCAATTGAGTTATCTTTTTGCAAATAGACAATCCCAATCCGTTACCGTCATCCTTTGTAGTAAAGAAAGGATTAAAAAGTTTTGCTAAATTTTCAGGTTCAATTCCTTTTCCCGTATCCGACACGGAAATTTCAACAAAACTGAATAATTGCAACAATTCTTCTTTCTCTTCTTCATTTAAAATTTCATTCATGGAATCGGGAACTTCAATTTTTGTTAAAACGGTTATGCTTCCCTTATCATCAATAGCATCATAAGCATTTTTCAATAAGTTTATCATTATCTGCTGAAACAGAGTAATATCCAAATATAAATTCGGAACTGTTCCGCGAACCTCAAAATTAACGCTGACATCTTTTTCCATATCGGAAAGGCTGAATTTAAAAAAATCAACGATTCCGGAAATAGTTTCGTTCAAATCAACCCAAACCGGATTAATGCGTTGAGGTCTGGTAAAAGTCAATAAATCGGAAACAATATCATTTAATCTCGAAACTCCCGTTATTATGGGTTTAACCAGTTCTTTTTTAGGGTCTTCCGCAGGAATTTGCCTGTCCAGCAATCCGGCAAATCCTCCGATGCCGCCCAAGGGATTGCGAATTTCATGAGCTACGCTTGCAGCCATCTCGCCCAGAGCAGCCAAAGTTTCCACCTGTGTAATTCGTGATTGCAGCTCACGCAATTCCGAGATATCGTTAAACATCTCAATAGCTCCGTAAACAATCTCGTTCTCATCTCGCAACAAAGAGGTGCTGAACTCCACGTTACACTGAACGTCTTCTGCCGTTCTGATAATTTTTTGTCGATGATGAAACTCTTTTCCCGTAGTCAAAGTATAAAGAGCTGATTTATTTTTAGAATCGGAATAATTAAAAACCTGATTATAAGATTTCCCGATCAAAGAAGATTTTGAATAACCGGTTATTTCTTCGGCAGCTTTATTTGCCAAAGTAATTTTTCCCTTCACATTAACAACAATAACTCCGTTGTAAATATTTTCCAATATATTATTCAAAAAGTTTTTAACTTTTCCGCCTTCAATTATCTCACCTTCGAGAGCTTTATTTTTTTCTTCCAGTTCAGAAGACAAAAAATCTATTTTTGATTGTAAAACCTGATGTGTTTTCTCTATTTTTTCAAAAATATCGGTAAAATTATGAAAAGCGTCTGTTAATTCTTTAATCCCTAATTTTTTCATGCTGAATTAAATTTCCGAAATTTTTCTGTCAGAGGAGTCAGGAACATGTTGTTTTCTTCTCCGTTCATTAAAGTTTTGTTTATCCGACAAATCGGCAGTTTTATTATCCTCTCCGAAATATTTCACTATTAAATCCCACAAATCATTAAGGCTGAAAGGTTTAAGTATATATTCGGAAGCTCCGTTTTTCATCGCTTCCTTATCAGAATCGGAATAAGGATAGCCGGTCATTAGAATAACAACGCAATCGGGACTGATTTTTTTTAAGTTTGATGTTATTTCAAAACCGCTTATGTCAGGGATTTTCATATCCACCAAAGCTATATCAAATTTTTCATTATTGCAAACAGCCAGAGCTTCCCTCCCTGTGGAAGCGTAAAAGACCTCGTATTCTTTTTTCAGAAAGAAATCAGACAATAAATCAGCTAAATTAATTTCATCGTCAACTATAAGTAATTTCATACTCACTCATATTCCAATTCAATACTAAAAGTCTCGCCGCATTTACAAACAATATCAAATCCTACAACTTCATTATTTTCATTGCGAACAGCTTCAATCCTGACATTTCTGTCAGGTAAATCAGGTTCCTTGCAAATATGTTCTTCAATCCCTTCTTCTATTATTGCCTTTTTAATAATTTTAGGAACGGAATATACTTGATGGTTTTGTCCGGTAAGGTCTTTATCATCATCAATAATTTCGTAATTAGATATTATTTTATTATTTATCATATCACATCTACAGAGTTCTGAATACTTTTAAGATAGCTTGTCTTAATGTGTTAAGAGAAAACGGTTTAAGCAAATAACCGTCCGCTTTTGTAGTTAAACTTTCTTCCTGAGATTTCGAGGGTTGATAACCGGTCATCAGAATAACCGGCATATCAGGACGATAAGTTTTAATGGATTTCAAAAGTTTCAATCCGTTCATTTTCGGCATTCGTATATCAGATAAAATAAGATCAAATTTAGTTTTGCTGCAAGCGACTATAGCTTCTTCTCCGTTAGATGCTTCAACCACATTATAGCCCAATGTCTGCAAAAACTCCGAAATTATCTCACGGATATTTTCTTCATCATCAACAACCAAAATATTTTTAGTCATAATTCCTCAACTTTATCCAAACAATTTATCTATTTCATCTTGCGAAGTCTTATTTTCTTCTTTTTTATTATTGTTATTAAATAAGGCGTCTATGTCAAAATCTTCGTCTTTAGATGATTTTTCTTCCGATTTCATCTTATTGTCAAACAAGGCGTCAATATCAAAATTTTCATCAATTTCTTTACCGGAACTCGGCAAAATTTTTTTAACGCATGTTTTATCATCCGGAATATCAACATCAGTATTTTGGGATTCAAACATATCGTCTATGGCGTTTTGTATATCTTTTTTATCGGAAAAAGCAGCATCCGAATTAAATGAATTTCTATCAATATCAATTTTTAAAGTTTTCAGGGCAGTTTCTCTATCATCAAATTCTTTGAGCAAATTGGAAACTCGAAGCAGAGTAGTTTCAGTATCCGAAAGCAAGGCGTAAGCGCCGGCAATTTGCTGAGCAGTAATATCCTGAAATTGCAAAAAGTCAATTATGGTAAATGCCGATTCCTGATTTTTATAAATTTTTTCTTTAATCTCTGCAAATATTTCATTATCGGAACCTGCTTCAATTTTTTCTATCAAAGCAATTATTTTTTCTTGATCTTCGTCAAGTTTTTCTGCAATATCGAGTATTTTATTGGTAGCTTCTTCTGTAGTGGAAGTAATTTTCTGTAATTGCATACCGGTTTTTTTTATCAAACCGTCCACACTTTTTTTCAGTTCACTCCGAGAAGATTGGATTGATTTTATTACAGATTGAACCAACTCGTAACTTTGGTCAACCTTATCGGGAAGCTCTTTCATTTTACTGTAAATGCTTATAAAATGGTTTCTGAAATGAGATGAAAGATCGCGAGACTCCATTTTATCTATCTCAGGAGCCATTTCCTCCATAAGAGCATTGAAATCATCTTTTAACTCTTCGATAAGCGGTAAAACTCCCCGTTTAGCGGTATCATTACTCACAATTCCTCCTAAAGATTACTGAGAATTGTTTCTATTTTAGATTTCATGATTTCAGGCGTAAAAGGTTTAACAACGTAATTATTAACTCCGGATTTCATGGCTTCGATAATATCATCCTTTACGCTTCTGGTAGTTACGATAAGTATAGGGATATCGGCAAATTCAGGCGAACTTCTGACTGTTTTTACAAAAGTAAGTCCGTCCATTACAGGCATATTCCAATCGGTAACGATAAAATTAATGCCTTCGGTTGTTTTAAGTTTATCCAAAGCAGTTTGTCCGTTATCTGCTTCTTCGATAGAACGATATCCTAATCTTTTGAGAGTATTTATAACAATTCTCCTCATAGTGGGAGAGTCATCCACAACTAAAAAATTTATATCCATAAAAACATCCTTTAATATTTTAATTATTTTATTCTAAAAGTTGATTCGGCGTATTGTATGATATCTTCTTTTTTATCGGCAACCGACTCAATAAATTCTTCGAGATTAATTTTTCTTTCTATCTTTTCTTCAATAATTTTCCACCCCGGAGCTGTATGCGGGTCATAATGTTCTTTGCCAGTACTCATCCCTATTTCGTAATAATTGGCAATTGAATTGCTTATATTAACAACGGCAGGCAGTAATTTATTTTTTTGAGCATATTCGGGCATTCGGTGATATCTTATTGCTTCAACCAAATTAGCCGGAATACGCCATTTACGAGCCAGCCATGCTCCCAAGTCGGGATGAGTTACGCCCAAGACTTTTTCTTCCGCTTCCAAATCACTCAAATTTTCATCATTTATCAAATCAAGTATTTCAATAAAATCATCATGAAAAAACTGTTCCAGGATAATTTTACCGATTTGATGTATCAACCCGGCAGTAAATTCTTCTCCGTGAGAAGAAATTCCGAAATGTTTAAAAATGTATTGCGATAAATAACCGACAGCAATGGAGTGTAACCAAAACTCTTTCAAATCAAAATTTTTCCCGACTCCGTCAAATGTTTTAAATAAAGAAATACTCAATAAAATATTGTTTATTTCCTTCATTCCCAATACAACAAGAGCAAGCCTGATCGTATCTATTTTTTTTGTAACTCCGAAATAAGCTGAATTGGAAACTTTCAAAACCCGTCCGGTAAGAGAAGGATCCGTTGCCAAAATATCGGCAATCTGAGACATGGAAGTATTGTCCGAGGATAAAATCTCCAGTAATCGACCTGCCACAGCAGGCAATGTCGGCAAATTATCTATTTTCTGAAGTTTTTGTCTGACCGAAATAAATGAATTCATATAATCACCTTCATGTTGATTAAAATATTATTTTGTTTTGCAGATATTAAATAAGATTCATTTTGTCAAAAGTTTTTTGCTCGAAACTCCTTTTTTACAAAATTTTCTTATTGTCCAACAATCTTTTCCCAATTATTCGCTTCTTTTATACCTTGCTTCTCATCTACAAAAAGCAATAATATAAAGCCTGCAACAAAAAAAGCCGATACAGTTAAAACCGCCCATCTTTGAGAACCGGTAATCTCTCTTGCAAAACCGTACACCAAAGGTCCCGCAATAGCTGCCAATTTACCTGAAAATGCAAAAAATCCGAAAAATTCGGCATTTTTATTCTCGGGCGTCAACAAAGCAAGCATTGATCTGCTGGCTGATTGAGATGATCCCAAAGCCAATCCGGCAATGAGTCCTACTCCGTAAAACTGCATCTCGGTTCGGCAAAAAAATGCGGCAAAAACCACGCTTATCCAAATAAGTAAAGTAATCTGAATAGTCTTTTTGCAACCGATTTTATCCGAGATAAAACCGAATACGGCAGCCCCAACCATTGACGTAACCTGCATCAAAATAAAATAAATCAAAAGATCTTTATTGCTCATGTCAAATGCTTCTTTACCGTAAATTGCTCCGAAAGCAATGACGGTAACAACGGCATCATTATAAACAAAATAACTGATCAAAAATTTTTTAAGCTGTTTTATTTTTGAAATATTTTTATAAGAATGAGCAAGTCTTTGAAAAGCGACTTTAAAATAATTTGTTCTTCGGGACGGACGCTTAAATTCTTTCAGCCAAAAAAAAGTAACCAATGAAAAAATAAAAAAATAAAAAGAAATTACGGGAAAAACCCAACGAACGGCATTATGAACGAGAGGAAGACAAATAACAAGAGACAGCAAACCTCCGACATAACCGAAAGCCCAACCCAACCCCGATACTCTTCCTACTTCTTCTTTTTCGGCTATTTCCGGCAAAAAAGCATTATAAAATACATTAGCGCTGTTAAATCCGAAATTGGCGACAACAAAAAAAATCATGCCTTTCAAAACATCGCCTTTATCCACAAAATACAACAATGCCGTAAAAATTATCGTTATATAAGTATTGATAAACAAGAATTTTTTCTTCGATCTTGAAAAATCGGCAATTGCTCCGAATACAGGAGATGAAACAGCCACCAAAAACATCGACAAACTTATTGCCGTACTCCATAACATGGTTCCTTTTGCGGGATTTTCCGCAACGACATTCACAAAATAAACGCTGTAAACCACCGTAACAATTATAGTAGTAAATGAAGAATTGGCAAAATCATACATAATCCAGCCGAGAACATTTTTATTCAATTTCATATATTTTCCAGATTTATAATATTCAAATTTAAGTCTCGGTATAAATCACCGTCAGGAGAAGCAATAAATATTTGATATTTTCCCAAAATCGCTTTAATCAGATTATTGACTCTCATTTTATCCAAATCAGCCATAACGTCATCAAAAATCAGTACCGGTCTTTCTCCGGCAATGCCGAAAATCAATTCAGCCTGAGCCAATCTCAAAGCGCAGGCAATGGAACGAGCTTGCCCCTGAGAGCTGAATTCGCGAGCCGGAATACCGTCAATACGGATAAAATAATCATCTAAATGAACTCCGACCAAACTTCTTTCGTACCTGATTTCTTTCTCTTCCCCGGCAGCAATATATTCGTTAACAGATTTCACGGAATCTTTATATTCATCGGGAACGGCAGATTTATAAGATATTTCTATTTTTTCCAAAGCTCCCGAAACTTGCGAATACTTTTCAACCGCCAATTTATTAAAATCAGCCAAATAATCTTTTCGCATCCGACTTATTTCATAAATTTTTTCGGCAAATCTTCTGTCCCAAACACGTTTTTCAGATAAATTAAATTCACTTCTGAGCAAAGCGTTTCTTTGTTTTAATATTTGATTATATTTTTTCAGGATCTCCAAATAACGGAAATCAGTTTGAGAAACCGCCAAATCAAAAAATCGTCTTCTTACCCCGGGGCTTCCGTATATCAAATCTGTATCGGAAGGAGAAAAATAAACAACTTTCAAATATTTTAAAAGCTCACTGTTTTTATTAATCAACACATCATTGACTTTTATGATTTTTTTATTGTTCCTGTCGTACCCGGCATTTACGCAAATATCTCTGCCGTTGCATTGAAAAATAATCTTTATGAAGAAAAAATTTTCTCCGAATTTTATCAAATCTCCGTCTTTTAATTTTTTATGCGATTTACCCAAACTGAAATAAGTAACAGCTTCCAATAAATTGGTCTTGCCTATACCGTTCCTTCCGGTAATCAGTGCGCCCTTGTCAAAAAAAGCAAACTTATTATTTGAATATGACCTGTAATTTATTAATTCAATTTCTTTGACAATCATATAAAAAAGGGCTTATTAAAGCCCTAGGTAATTCTTAACGGCATAAGCAGGAATCTTGATGCGTAATTTTTATCAAGACCATGGTTATAGAACAATACGGGGGCGTTTCCGTCTCCGAGTTTCACAAAAATTTCATCAGTTTCAATAACATTGAATATTGATTGAATAAATCTGTAATTAAAAGCAATGCTTATCGGTTCGTTGCTGTAGCTGTAGTCTTCGACATAATCAGTGGCATCTCCTGATTCTTCATTTTTTGCCGATACAATAAAAGTATCTTCGGATATATCGAATTTAACTCTGAAAGTATCATCTCCCGCCATCAGCGCGACACGTTTTATCGATTCAAGAAATACTTTTTTGTTCACAATCAGTTCTTTCTTGTGTTCAACATCCATTACACGCTTGTAGTCCGGATAAGTTCCGTTAATAACATGAGAGAAAATCATTGTATTGCCGTATTTGAAACTGATTCTCTTAGATTCCATAAGAACTTGAATCTCAGGATTATCTTTATTTATTATTTTCTGCAAATAAATCAATCCTTTGGTCGGAACCACAACTTCAACGCTTTCTTCAACATCGTATTCCCCGTTCAAAGTAAATTCGGCAATTTTTTTACCGTCCGTAGCAGCCATAACCTGATAATTCGGAGTTATTTTCCAAAACAATCCCATAAAAATTTGTCTGTTGGTATCGTTTGAAACGGCAAAAGAAGTAGAACTTACCATTTTTGAAAATGACTCCGCCTCCATTTTTTTGGCGTTTTCAAATGAAATCTCCGGCACCAAAGGATATTGATTGTAATCCGGGCAAAGTATATCAAAACTGGCTCTTCGGCATTTTACGCTTAATAAATCATCATTTTTTTCAAAATAAATAACATCATCAAAAAGAGAATTAATTACATCTATAAAGTTCTTCGCAGGTACGCAAAACTTACCGCCTTCGGTAACCATCGCTTTTATTGTCAATACTGACGTAATATCCAAATCCGTGGCTGTTACGGTTAAACTGTTTTCAGCTTCATCGGCATCTATTAAAAAATTCATTAAAACAGGCATCGTATTCTTTGAAGGAACGATGGTAAACAAGTTTTGTAAACTTACTATTATTTCTTTTTTCTCAATAGAAAATTTCATAGTATCACACCTTTAGGAAATATTTGAGGCAAATTTGAAAAATAAGGTTATTCTGTCCATAAAATTTGAATCATAAAAAAAAGCAAGGCTTTAACCTTGCTTAATTAAAGATAAAACAGATAAAATTATTTAACTGAATCTTTTAATTTTTTACCGGCCTTAAATACGGGAACATTACGTTCCGCAATTTGAATTTTCTCGCCTGTCTTCGGATTAATTCCCGTACGGGCATTACGATGAGCAACACTGAATGTACCGAATCCTACAAAAGAAACCTTTTCGCCTTTTTCAAGAGCTAAAGTTATACCGTCAAGTACGGCATTCAAACTTGCGGCGGCATCTTTTTTGGAAAGACCGGCTTCAAGCGCAATTTTTTCAATAAAATCTTCTCGACTCATAAAAACTCCCTTTATTTATTTAATTTTCACGAGCAGTAAGTTCTGCCTAAAAATTGTCAACATAAATACTTCTAACTTACTTTATTTCATGTAATTTAACTTAATCATGCATTATAAAAACAAATAAGAAAAAATCAATTTTGTCTGCATAACTTCATGATATACAATCAAATATAAAACAAAAGAAACAATTATAAATAATAAAACCAAGAAAAAAAAAAATTATTTTTCTTAAAAAAAATAAATACTGTCAGAGAAAGAAATATTTACATAATTATTATTTTTATTTACAATTCAGCAATATTTGCAAAAATACCTTTTTCATAAAAATCTGTTTACAGCTGTTTGCAAAAACAAATTTTGGAATAAAAATAAAAAAACAGATTTACCGATAAAAAAATAATGAGGATTTCATGAAGAATTATATAGTATTGGATTTAGGCGGATCTTCGGTTAAGTACGGTGTTTTTTCGGATGACAGCCTGATCCTGTCAGATAAAAAAACGCATCAAAACAAAGGCGCAAATCATATTTACGAAACAATTTTTTCAGTTATAGACAAATGCATGAAAATTTGCGAAAAACGCCCTTCAGGGATAGTATTGGGCAGCCCCGGTTACATTGATACGGTTCAAGGTAAAGTTATCGGTTGTTCGCCTAACCTTAAAGAATGGGAAAATGCCGAACCGAAAAAAGTGATCTCCGAAAAATACAATATGCCTGTTCAAGCGGAAAATGACGCGAATTTAATGGTTTTCGGCGAAGCATCGGTTTACGGATACAAAAAAAATGTCTTGGGTTACACTTTCGGAACAGGAATAGGCAGCGGATTTATTCAAAAAGACGAAATTTTCTGCGGCAGCAATTTTGCGGGCTCAGAAGCGGGACACACGGTTATAAATCCCAAAGGCAGATTATGCGGATGCGGAAAAATCGGTTGCATCGAAGCTTATGCCTCAGCTTCATCCATTTTCAAAATATTTAACGAAAAATATCCGGAAAGAAATTTTTCAAACATAAAAGCAGTGCTTGATCAATGTCAAAAAGAGCAAAAATTAAATAAAATTTTAACGGAAATTACGGATTTAACCGCCGTATCCATTGCCAATACCGTCTCAATTTTGAATCCTGAAGTTATTTTGATCGGAGGCGGTCTTTCCGAAATAGCGTCTTATCCTTTCGAAGAGCTTAAAGAAAAAACGCTTTCTTACATTCCTGCGGCTCAGAAAAAATCTTTGATTTTTGAAAAAGCTCGATTCGGAAACAAAGCAGCTCTGATCGGAGGTTTGGAAACGGCAAAAAAATTGTGGGGATAAGCAATCTCTTTCAGTTAAGAGAAACTTTTATTGCTCGGAGCAAATGATAAAATGGGAAAAATAAAACTTATCGCAACTGATTTGGACGGAACTCTGCTGGACGACAACTCTAAAATTTCTCCCGTAACCATTGAATTAATAAATAACTTGAAGCAATACGGAATTATAACCTGTTTGGCAACGGGAAGATCTTTGAAAACCTCTTTTGACGTTATTCCGGATAACCTGAAAGTTGATTTTTTGATATTTTCATCGGGAGCCGGAATATATGATTTTTCTCAAAAGAAAATAATTCATTCCGCAAAATTGAATTGTCGGGAAACGTCTTTTTTGCAAGAAATTCTTACGACTGAAAATGTTGATTTTATGCTTCATTTGCCGATTCCCGATAATCATAAATTTTTCTTTAGGGCAAACGAAAATCCGACAGAGGATTTCATAAGAAGAAAGAGTTATTACCGTAATTACTCTAAGCCTCTTATCTCAAAATACACGGGAGAAGCCGCTCAATTTTTGGCAATTTTCGATAATCCGCAAAAGTACAAAAAAATTTTCGATAAACTTAAAGACAAATTCGGTTTGGTTCGAGCAACCTCTCCTATTGACGGTAAATCAATCTGGCTGGAAATTTTTCCGGGAAATACAGACAAAGGATTCGGAATAAGGTATATTTGCGAAAAATACGGAATAAGTCTTGAAGAGACATTGGCGACCGGAAATGATTTTAACGATCTTGCCATGTTGGAAACAGTCAAATATCCTTACGTTACCGAAAACTCTCCCGAAGAATTGAAAAAAAAGTTTCTGAATACAGAATCAAATAACGAAAACGGGGTATATTCAGCGATAATTAATCATTTGCCCAAATAACATCACAAAACACCGACATCGCTTCTGATTATCCAAGCTTTTCCGCCTTCATTTTCAATTGCTTCTTTAACTTTAGCGGGATTATCGGGAGCATAGGCAAACATGCAGCCTCCTCCGCCGGAACCGTTTATTTTACCGCCGATCGCTCCGGCTTTAAGAGCGCTTTTAACCATTCGATCAATCTTTTCAGTGCTTATTCTTAAATCTGCGGATAAAATCTCATGTAAAGCAGTCAGCATTTCTCCCGTTTTTTTCCAATCGGGGTTTGGAGATTGAAATTCAGACAAAGCTTCCAAAGTCAAATCCCTGTTTTTTACGGCTCCCGTTAAAATTATTCTCTCTTTTTCAGTCAAAACTTTCCGATTTATCTCAATATCTTTTAATTTAATGTTTTTAAAATTCAAATGAGGTTCTGCGGATTTAAGTTTCTCCAATCCTCTCAAAGCGGGAATTTTAGTCTCAGACAGAATTTTTTGAGTATCTTTAGGTTGCAGAGAATCTCCTAAAACAAAAGTTCCGGGAATGATCTCAAGATCAGAAATTTTCGGTCTGATTTCTCCGAATTCTATGAATTTAGCGCCTCCTGCGGCACAGGCAATCTGATCCATCATGCCGCCGGCTTCTTTAAATTCTTCAACTTCAGCCAGATAAGACAAAAAACCCAATTCATGGGCTTTTATTTTAGAAAAATTATCGCCTGCCTTCAATAAAAAAGCAATCCAGGCATTATTCAAAGCAGATGAAGATGATGTTCCCGAGTTGATGGGAATATTTCCGCAAACCGAACATTCAATACCGCAAACGGGATGTAAATTATTTTTCATCAAAACATTAAAACAGCTTTTAAAGTATTCTCTTTCTTTATTGTATGTCAAAAAACCGTTACCGATTTTAAATTCTTCTTTTGATTTTATATCCGGCAAATCAATTTTTATATTTCCTGAGTCGTTAATTGTTCCGGTAACGTAAACCCGTCTGTCTATAGCCATGGTTATAACCGGTAAATTCAAATAATCCTGATGTTCGCCGAACAGACAAATTCTGCCGGGCGCGGAAGTTGTTATTTTCATTAAAAATATCCCGTTTTACTCTTCATCCCAAATTTTTATTTCATTAATCCCGGATTTGTCGGCGCTTGCTCTGAACATGCCGAGAGAATTAAATTTTGCAACTGCATTTCCCCATTTGTCGATTGCAATCAAACCTCCGCTGTCAGGAATAAGATGAGATTTTACAATTTCCGAAGCAGCTTCTTCCAAACTCTTGTTCCTGTAAATCATTCGGGCATGCAAGTCGTAAGCAACAACTTTTGTTATAAATTCTTCTCCGAATCCCGTACATGAAACGGCACAACTTCGGTTATTGGCATAAGTTCCGCTTCCTATTATAGGAGAATCTCCCACTCGACCGAACATTTTACCGGTAACGCCGCCGGTTGAAGTTGCCGCCGCAAGATTTCCTCGGCTGTCCAACGCAACTGCTCCGACCGTTCCTTTGGCATCATCGTTCAAATCATGATCTCGACAGATTTTGCCTCCGGTTTTGGCTTTTTCCAATTGACTTCGTCTCTTTTCCGTATCAAAATAATTATTCTCCACCATTTCAAATCCGTGTTGTTCAGCAAATCTTTCTGCTCCGTCGGCAGCCATAAGGATATGTCGGCTTTCCCATAATATTTTTTCTGCCAAAAGAACCGGATTTTTAACTTTCTTAACTCCGCAAACCGCTCCGCATTTCAAAGTCTTTCCGTCCATAACCGAAGCATCTAATTCATGTTTTTCGTCATTGGTAAAAACAGCTCCTTTACCGGCATTAAACAAAGGATTGTCTTCCATTGACTTTACTGCTTCAACAACGGCGGCAAGAGCATCTCCGCCTTCAGCAAGAATATTCATGCCGGCAACAACAGCCCTTTCCAAACCTATTTTATATTGCTTTTTTATATCCGGAGATGTTTTTCGGGAAATGGTTCCAGCTCCTCCGTGAATCAAAATTTTATACATCAATACCTCAAATAATATATGTATTTCACGCAGATTTAAATAAAATTTTCACTGTAAAATTGAATGAAATCAGTATGTAAGCATCAAAATCATATTTTGAGTTACAAATAACAAAAAAAAATGTGTATCTAAACTCAATTATCTTTAACGTTGAAAACCGAATTATTGTTTTTAAATAACAATTCTTCAACGTAATCGGTATCGTCCCGAACTATTTTATTTTCGGTAATTTTTTCTTTCTTGTTTTTTTCAGGTTCTTTTTTACCTTCGATAACAGCTATATTTGCATTTAATATTTTTGATTTTATTTGTGCTTTTCTGGATTTAATTTTCTCTCTATTTTCTTTTTTCTCGATTATATTCTCTTTTTTAAACGGAGATTCAAGCATACCTTTTTTATGAAAGTTGAAAAGAATAAGCGCCAGAATAAGAGCAAATGCAACAATAAGGCTTATATAAATAAAATGATGAGGAATCATTAATTTTTTCTCGCCTTCTCCGAAACTGGAAATTTCCCTGACTACGTTTTTCACGCTGTAACGCTTGTCATATTCATTAATAACGGCATCAGCATCAGCTCCGAGAAACTTTGCGTAAGTGTAAAGCATAATTCTGCCGTAACCCTGAACATCGTTGCCGGCAAAATCTTCTTTCTCTATTTCTTCAATTATATAACTTTTCATTCTTGTTTCAGCCGCAACTTTTTCAATAGAAAGATTTTTCTTTTCACGTAATTCTTTCAGATGAAGTCCTATATCTTTCATAATTTTACTCCCAAAAATATTCTCCGGAGGCAATTATTTTAACATCACCCTCCAAATAGACGTTCCCGGTATTTTTATCATAACGGCAATAAACCGTTCCTCCCGGAACATTTATTTTTACGGAAGAATCTGCTTTTCCGTCTTTAAAAGCTTTTATGAAAACGGCGCAACTTCCCGTTCCGCATGCTAAAGTTATTCCGCTTCCCCTCTCCCAAACACTCATTTCTATTTCATTTTCATTAATTATCTTAATAAATTCAACATTTATTCCGTCTTTAAAATAACTTGAAAATAACTGTCCGTTTTTTAAACAATCTTCAGCAGGATTTTCGGAATAAACGACAAAATGAAGATTTCCGACGGAAATTTTTGAACCTTGCCTTCCGTAAACTTCATAATTCCCGATAATTTCAACTTTACCCATATCAACGGATACATTTAAATCAGAACGATCTTTCATAAACCCGTATTTTATTCCGGAAAGAGTTTCCAAAGAAAGAGATTCTTTGGAAAAATTAATTGACTTTAACAGGTAAGCAACAGCTGATCTTATCGCAGAACCGCACATTGCCGCTTCGCTCCCGTCGGAATTAAAAATGCGTAAAGCCGCATCGGCAACATCTGAATTATCAATAATAACCAATCCGTCGCTTCCTATGCCGAAATTGCGATCAGATATTTTAATTGCCAATTCGGAAAAATTAAGCTCATGGTAAACATTTTTTGTTCGATCAAGATAAATATAATCGTTTCCCTGAGCGCTCATCTTTATAAATTTAATCATATAACTCATCCGTTATGCGGTCAAAAACTTCGCAAAATTCAAAAACTCCGGATTTACCGAAAATCCATTTTGCGGCTAAAATCGCTCCTGCCGCAAATCCCTCTCTGGTTCGAGCAATATGTTCAATATTTACAGTGTCATAATTCGAATCAAAACCGATTTTATGGGTTCCCGGGAAAAATCCGGCTCTGACCGAAGCAAAATGCAATTCGTTTTCCTGCTTAACTCGATTAATCCGATCAAATTGATAAACTTTGTCAGGGTAATGTTTAAGTATTTTTCGACATAAAGTCAAAGCGGTTCCCGAAGGACTGTCAGATTTCTTTTTATGGTGATATTCTATGCCGTAGGGATCGTAATCTTTGATCTTTGTCATCAACTCGGCAGCTTTTTCGGTCAGAGAAAAAAATAAATTCATGCCTATCGAGAAATTTGATCCCCAAATTACCGGCGTTTTATATTCTTCGGATTTTTCAACGATAAAATCAAGATGATCCGTCCAGCCGGTAGTTCCGATAACAACAGGAGTGTTATTTTTAAGGCAGAAAGAGATATTATCAAGCAAGTTTTCCGGAAGAGAAAAATCAATAACGACATCAGTTTCGGATAAAATTTCTTTTGTCATTTCAGCATGACAACCGTACACAAAAGGATCAACTTTCGCAACAATCTCACAACCGTAAGAAGAAGCGACTGACTCCGTAATTCGTCCCATTTGTCCGTAACCGTTAAGAGTAATTTTCATAATATTATTTCAACACTCCCGAATTGCTGTTTTATCCGTTGATTCAATATATAACAAAAAGATTTAAAACAGGAAACACGCTGCTCTCGGCAAACGAAAACAAATATTATCGTAAATATATATTTGTCAACCGATTAAATATTTACGCAATTATTTATGTTTAGAGTCGGAAAATTTAAATTGTTTTTTATATTTAACTTACTTGATTAAGCTTAATTTTTCGTTTGTTTTCATCGGAACAAGGACGATATAAAATCAATATATTACCGATCAAACCGACAATATCAGCTCCGCTTTCGGCAGCTATTTTATACGCCATGTTCTTTTTTTCTTCTTTAAAATCAATAAACTTAAGCTTAATTAATTCATGAGCTTCCAAAGCTTCTTCCAAAGCTGTTTTAACGCTTTCGGAAAAACCGGTTTTCCCTATCATGATAACAGGTTTAAGATCGTGGGCAAGTTTTCTCAATTTCATTTTTTGTTGTCCGGTTAACATAATACCTCCGTTAATTTTCAGTTTTCACAATGGTTCCGCCAAAGAAAGGCTGAATCATTCCGCCCGCAAGACGAATTTTTAAGGCTCCTTTTTTATTGATGCCGAGAGCAATTCCCGAGTAAGATTCAAACTCCGTTTTCAGTTCTACTTTTTTATTTATCAGAAAAGATTTTTCGGCATAATATTTCAAATAAGGAGCCAATCCCTTTTCAACAAATTCAGGCAATAATTCGGAAAATTCGGTAAAAATTTTACATATCAATTCATCATTATCGATTTTTTTATTTAATATTTGCAAGGTAGAGACGGCATTTTCGGCAATGCTCTCATCAAAAATTTCAAAATTTGTGTTTATGCCTATTCCCAAAACATGATATTTCTGTTGAGAAAGACAAGAAGCAATAATTCCGCATAATTTTTTGCCGTCGTAATAAATATCGTTGGGCCATTTTATTTTAAGCTTATTTTCAGATTCAGGCAAAATTCTGCTCAAAACCCGGTGAATAATAATTCCCGTATAAACAGTTAAATTGGAAGAAACCGGCAACCCGTAGCACCCGGCTGACAGCCAAATACCGCCTTCCGGAGAATCCCACTTATTTCCTTTCCTTCCTTTGCCGGAAGTTTGAGTTTCCGCCGTAAGCAAAAAATTACCGGATATTTCTCTGCTTTTTATCAGACTTTCCGCTTTTTTATGCGTACTTCCTGTTTTTTTAAATTTTTTTATGCTGTCGAAAAAAGGATGCTCCATATATTTATCTCCCGAATTATAATATAATCATAGAATCGCCGTAACTGAAAAAACGATATTCGGATTCTACGGCTTCCCGATAAGCATTCATCATTTTTTCATATCCGGCAAAAGCAGAAACAAGCATCAATAAAGTTGATTCAGGCATATGAAAATTAGTTACAAGCCCATCGATAATTTGAAATTTTTTACCCGGATAAATGAAAATATCAGTCCATTTTTTACCGGATTCCAAAACTCCGTCAGACGCAAAAGATTCAAGAGTGCGAGTGGAAGTAGTTCCCACGGCAATAACTCTTCTGTTTTCCGCTTTGGCGGAATTTACCGCCTTGGCGACATCTTCGCTTATTTCACAATATTCGGAATGCATTACGTGTTGAGTAATATCATCGGTTTTTACCGGACGAAAAGTACCCAGCCCCACGTGCAGCAACACATTAAGGACAATAACTCCTTTGTCTTTGAGCTTGCCTATAATATCTTCCGTAAAATGAAGTCCTGCCGTAGGCGCCGCCACAGAACCTTCGTGTTCGGCATAAACGGTTTGATAGGTTTCTCGGTCAGTATCTTCCGCTTTTCTGTTCAGATAAGGCGGTAAAGGAATTTCTCCCGTTTTCTCCAAAACATCAAAAAATGATCCTTCCCAAGAAAATTTTACTTTACGTTTACCGTCTTCTGTTTCGGCAATGATCTCTGCCGTTAACATATTGCGGAAATTTATCTTAACTCCCGGTTTTAATTTTCTGCCGGGCTTTACCAGACATTCCCATTCCTTTTCTCCCAACCTGTTCAAAAGGAAGATTTCAACTGCCGCTCCGGTATCTTTATTGCCCAAAAGTCGTGCAGGAATCACCTTGGTATTATTCATAACCAAGACATCTCCTTCACTAAAATAATTAATTATGTTATCAAATTTATCGTGCTTTATTTCGCCGCTTTCTTTATTTAAACTCAATAATCTAGATGACTTTCTGCCTGCTGCCGGATATTTTGCTATCAATTTTTCAGGTAAATCGTAATAATATTTTTTTTTACTCAAAAGAGACATTATCGGCTTCCTCTAATACAGCTTTAAAACTGCCGAAAACAACTTCGCTTTCCATCAAAACAGGAACTTTCAAGTCATCGTCGGTAATCCAAATATAAATATTTCCTGTCTGCTTAAATATGGCATCTCCCACCAAAACAGGTTCTATGAGAAAGCATTCTTTAGTTCCGAATATGGTATCCAGGGTTTCTTTTCTGTGAACCTTAACTTCGGCTTTATAATTTTTGCCGTCAGCAGAGACATTTATAAACTTACTCTCGCCTACTTTCAATTCTTGTTGCCGAGTCCAATAAAAAGCGCTTAATATGTCTTGCGTGTTATCAATAATTTCAAGTTTTTTTTCTTTCATTTTATGTTTTTTCATATCCCATTTGAGATAAAGAGAAAAATTTTGTTCCGGATAAAAATATTGATCTCTCTTTTGCCGATAAGAACCTTCTCTCAACTTTTTGGAAAATTGTCTGGATACTTTTTTTTCTTTATCCCAGATACTTGTAATGTTATCTCTCACTTTAAAAATTTTATCGAAAAAACCGTTTGTTTCGGCTTTAGCGGAAATTTTATAGCAATCGACGGAATCGCGAAAAACAAGCGTATCTATCGTCATGCTCGCATAACCTGCGCTTATCATACCGTATTTTATTTTAAATTTAAGCTTTTCATTATTCTGAAATCCCGTCAGCAAACAGGAACAGGATATCAGTAATGCAATAAAAAAATATTTCAACTTATCCTCCGAAATTTCAACTGAGGCACACTTAATCAAATAAAAATACTGTCAATTAAAGAATAAATTCCGATAAAATTTCATTTGTAAAATATAAAATCAGCTTTTTAATCAAAAAAATACTTCCGACCGCAGGCGTTGCCCGTAATCGGAAGTATGTAAAAACGGCAATTCAATGATTTTAGAATTTATATTCCATGGTCAGGAACAGATTAAGTAAAGGAGCCGGAGTGTAATAAAGCTTATATTTACCTCTCCATTCGTCATATTCCCAAACAGTTTCTCCGTCTTCGTTTTCAACATAAGTACCCCTGTTATAATCTTTCGATACTCTTGCCGAAGAATAATTTTTCTGATTGAAAACGTTATTGATATCCAATCTGACAGAACAATCTTTGTTGTTAAGTTTGAAAGCATATCTTAAATTTAATGAAAATTCGCTGAAGTCGGGTAATTTAGAGGAAAGCGTGTCAGTGGCTACTTGACTTTCAGGATCACCGAAAACGGCATATTCATTTGCATGGTTGGCATAATAGCCGTCCCAATATTTATGATTCATGCCGACTCTGAGGTCAGATTCGTTATTAAAATCAAAAGTGTATCCCAAAGCGGAATTTATCATTATTTCGGGAGAATACGGAACCGTCTTATCTTTCATGTCTTCAGAATTTACTCCGAAAATTTCTCCTACGCTCATCGAAATCCAGCGGTTGTGAGCCCAAGTAGCGGAACCGTTCGCATCCCATTGTCCGAGTTTGTAACTGAAGTCAGCTTCCACGCCCTGATGGCGAGCTTTACCGGCATTAATGGTAACAGAGGCGCTTCTTTCGTCGGTATAAGTACTGTCGCCTGCCGGAGATGCGTATTCATTGACAACGGAAATATCGGCTCGTTCTATTTTATCGGTATATTTACTGTTATAGTAATTTGCTCCGCATTTGAATTTTCCTCCGAAAATATAAGAATGGTAACCGAAACCGAATTCTATGGTATTTATTTGTTCGGGATCAAGTTCACCGTAATAAACATCTTCCTCGTAATCTTCCCAAAGTCCGGTTTCTTCGTTCATTTTCACCTTGCTGACAGTGTACATTTGTCGTCCGTCGGGACCGTCGTAACTGTGATACCAGTCTCGGGTTTTGGGTTCTTTGTAAGCTATGGAATAATTGGAAATCATGTTAATTTCTTCAGTTAGGTTCCAATTCACCCCGAATTTGGGAGAGAAAAATTTAAAAACTTTTTTATAATCATCTTCGTCAAATTTCAAGTTACCGTTTTCATCTTTATCTTCTTTGGAAGTGTAATAAGAGAAATCCGTCGGGTTGCCTGTTTCTAAATCATAATATTTAATGGGATTTTCTTCTATTTCGGAAGAATAGCGCGCAAACTGACCGTCCAAAAGCAATGTTACGTCGTCAACAGGTTTAATCTGGAATCTGGCAAAAGCAGATGCATTCAAAACTTTTGAGGTGTAATCGTATGATCTTTCCAACACGGAATGATTTCCCAAAGCGACGGTATCGGCATCTTCGTACACTGAGTCAATCAAAGCGTTGTAACGGAAATCTTCTATTTCTCGATAGTGATCAGCATCCCAATAGCGAGCTTCTCCGCCCATAATAAGTTTAAACCCGTCCGTAATTTGATTTTCATAATAAGTATTAAATCCGTATTGTTTATGGTTACTTACAGAATAATTTGTCCAAGTCATGTCATAACGTTTGGGAGAAGCGAAAAGATTATCAGCTCTTCTGATTCTCTTGCCGTTATAATAATATTTTACTGTTCCGGCAGCAGATGTATCCGCTTCAAATCCTTCCATCATGCATTCTCCGTTTGTTTGCTCGAAAACGTATAAAGCATGAGATCCGAAAGCGGCATTTTGAGCATCCCAGTCAAATAATTCTTTTTGAGTAACCTCACCGTTCTCAACATTAAAATTATCTTGCGACCAATAACGACCGCCTCCGGTTCCGGAAGTATAAAAAAGATTAGAGAGAACTTTGCTTTCATCGCTTATTGTCCATTCATGACGAAGAGATATTTGCGGTTTATAATAAGTATTTTTTTGAGCCGGAGTATTGGCTCGATTATATTCTCGTCCCAAAACTTTCATCAATTCTTCATCATTTTTTGTATAAGTGTTATGATGTTCCTGAGGAGCTCCGATAAAACTGAGATTAAAACTGTGATCTCCGAATACAGATTGAGTTTCAACTCCGAAAGACCAACCGTCATAGTCTGTTCCCCGCAGATAAGAATCTCCGGCTTTACGTTCAGCAGTTAAGTTATAATTAAATTTTCCTCTATAGAGATGTCCGCTGCTGTATTTAAGCTGCACATTATAATTGCCCGGTCGATAATCGTCTATATTTCCGTTGCCGTCTGCCGATTTTCCGTCCGTAAAAAAATATCCTCCGGAAGTTCTTAAAGTAAATTCATGTTTAGGATCGGCTTCTATCGTTTCAATATTGATAGATCCGCCGAATGCTCCGGAACCGTACATCGAAGAACCGGCTCCCCGTTGAACCTGAACCGACTTGGCATTGGAAGAAATTCCCGTCCAATTTGACCAATAAACTTTTTGACTTTCCGGATCATTTACGGGAATGCCGTTAATCAAAATTTGGATTTTATCGGCTTCAAAACCGCGCATGGTAATTTCTGATTCTCCCAAACCTGTCGAACTTGAAAATAAACCCGGTGTATCATCCAATAATTCCGGCATATCTTCGGTAGTCGCTTTATTTAAAATTTCTTCTTTCGTAACATTGCTGAAAGCAACCGGTGTTTCGCGTTCTTTGGCTCGCGTAGCGGAAACGGTGAAAGATTCAAGTTCAACATCCGCTGATTTAACGCTGATATTAACGGTTTGAGTTTGATTTCCCTTAACATTAACTTTTACGTCTTCGGATTTAAATCCGAGAAGAGTAACACGAACGGAATATTCTCCTTCAGGAACATTTTCAATTAAAAAATGACCTTTAACATCAGAATAATCGCCGAATTCCGTTCCAACCAAAAAAACTGCGGCATTTGCAATTTTCTTACCGTTATCCGAATTTTTAACTGTTCCCGTAACCTTGCCGGAGACGGCAAAAGAAATCTGAGCCGTTAACATTAAAATAAGTATAAAGCTCAAGGTTTTTAAAACTTTCATCCCTTTCTCCTTGGAATTTTTACCGGTTGATAACTCGGAAGATCAAAAAAGAATCAATTCCGGTTTTATCCGATATTTTAGATTGAATTTATTCTTTTCCTTTTTATAAAAAGGCGACAAACCCAATGAAAATAAAAGCAACTCTTGTCAAGAAGAGATATGAAACAGTTATTTCAATTTTTAATACAATAAATGTAAAAAAAACAAAAATTATGGATAATGAAAGAGGAAAAACAGAAAAAAAAAGCCTCCCGAAGGAGGCTTTATAACAAGATTTATCTTCTTAGAATGAAGCTTGAGTTGTTATATCAATTGTATTCTTACCAGCACCGTCAGTAGTGCATGTAATAGTCCAAGGAGTTGCTCCTATTTTACCTGTTGCGGTAATAACAACTTCATCTGCAGCCGCAGAAGTTAAAACATACTGAGCATTTGCATTGTTAGTCATTTCGGCTGAACCTAAATCTGTAAGTTCCAGATCATCGTAGTCGCCGCCGCCGCCGCCCATGGACTCAGGCTTGATTCTGTACTGATAAGCTCTTTGAGCAAGAGTTGTTAAATCAGCAATAATCGCATCTTTGTTTGACTGTAAAGTTTGATCTCTGAACATCGTTATACCGACGCTGACTGCAATACCAACCAAGATAATGGTTAATACAATAAGTAAGATTTGCTGTTGACCCATAATAGTCTCCTTCTTTTTTAGTTTTTTAGTTTTTACTAAATTTGCTCTTTATAATATGCAATTAGCGTGCCGGAAAAATTATTTATCAATTAATTTCTTTAAATAATAACAATTTACAAAAAAATAACAAGAAATAATTATTTTATTTTGCCCCAAAGTAATGTCATAAAATAATTACACCAGTCGCAATAAGATTACATTAAGCGGTAAAATCCATTGCTAATTAAATCGGGCTTTTTGAATGGTTTCAACTTTTGTCTTGCCGTCATTATCTACCGTACAATTAATAATCCAACCTATTTTTCCTTTTTTGCCTTTTGCCTGAATAACAACTTCGTCATTACTCAAGGAAAGAATATGATAAAGCGCATTTTCGTTATCCGTAAAAGCCAAACTTCCTAAATCACCTATTTCCATTTCATTATAACTGTTGCTTCCTCCGCCGTAACTTTTAGGCATCAACTTATATTTATGAGCTTTATTTGCAAGCATAACCAGGTCAGAAATTATAGCCTCTTTGTTGGTATTTAAAATATTATCTTGAATTTTTATTAAAGCAGCCATAATCCCCAAACCGACAATCAGAACTGCCAAAAGCATTAAGAATATTTGATTAGTTCCCATTAAAATCTCCTCAAATGAGTGTTAAGCAATTATTATTCCATGAATATCTATAATATTATTTTTAAAAAAAATAACAAATAAAATCAAATTGAATCAGTAAAAGAATATGAGTTCATTATAATATTTCCCCGATTTTATTTGACACCCTCATAATAAAGAAAAATTAATGTTTATAAATGAAAACGGTTAATCACAGTAACCGGAATTAAAATAAAAAAGAGACATATCATGAATATAAAAATAGTTACAGTTATAGGAGCAAGACCGCAATTTGTAAAAGCGGCAGCCGTATCACGAGCAATTATAAAAAATAATGAGATTAATGGAAACATTAAAATCAAGGAGATAATAATTCATACAGGTCAACATTTTGATGAAAATATGAGTAAAATATTTTTCGGACAAATGAAAATACCCAAACCGCATTACAACTTAAACATAAACAGTATCGGACACGGAGCCATGACCGGACGTATGCTTGAACAAACAGAAGAAATTCTAGTAAAAGAAAAACCGGATTATGTCTTGGTTTACGGTGATACAAACTCCACTCTTGCCGGAGCTTTGGCTGCAAAAAAACTTCATATAAAAGTTATTCATGTTGAATCCGGGTTACGTTCTTTCAATATGAAAATGCCGGAAGAAATAAACCGTATATTAACGGACAGAATTTCCGATATTTTATTTTGTCCGACAGATTCGGCAGTTCAGAATCTGAAAAATGAAGGTTACGAAAAATTAAATTGTAAGATTATCAAAAACGGAGATGTTATGCTTGATGCAGCCGTTTTTTATTCAAATTCAGCTAAAAAACCGCAAAATAAGTTGCCGTCAGATTTTATTCTGGCTACAATTCACCGTCCCTCAAATACCGATGATCTGTTTAATCTAAAAAAAATATTTACCTCTTTTGAAGAAATAAGCAAATATCGAACTATCGTAATTCCTCTGCATCCGAGAACACGCAATATCTTACAGAAAAATAATATTATATTGAAAAATATTTTAACGATTGAGCCGGCAGGATATTTGGAGATGATTTGGCTTATAAAGAATTGTCGGTTTGTAATGACTGACAGCGGAGGATTACAGAAAGAAGCTTTTTTCTTTAAAAAATACTGCCTTACTCTTCGTGATCAAACAGAATGGACGGAACTGATACTAAACGGCGTCAACAGACTGGTTAATGTTAAAAGTGATGATATTGTAAAAATCGCACAAAATATCCCGGATTTTCCCGAGACTAATCTTGAACTTTACGGAAACGGCTCGGCTTCCGATATAATAGTAAGAGAATTATTAAAAAACTGAAATCCAAAGGATGAAAAAATGAAAAAACTTATACTTGTAACGGGAGGAACCGGTTTTATAGGTTCCCACACCTGCGTTGAATTGATAAATTCAGGTTACGAAGCCGTAATCGTCGATAACCTTTCCAACAGTAAAGAAGACGTAATCGATAAAATAGAAAAAATTACGGGAATCAAAATTCCCTTTCATAAGAAAGACGTAACCGATTATCTTGCAATGAGAGAAATTTTCGAGAAATATAAATTTGACGGAATTATTCATTTTGCCGGGTATAAAGCAGTGGGCGAATCCGTAGAAAAACCTCTTATGTACTATCGCAATAATCTTTACGGAACAATTACCTTAGCCGAAATTTGCCGGGAATTTTCGGTAACAAACTTTATTTTCAGCTCTTCGGCAACGGTTTACGGAGATAATGTCGCTCCGCTTGACGAAAGTATGGAATTATTGCCTGCCGCCAATCCCTACGGCGAGACAAAAGCCGTAAGCGAACGAATTTTATCCGACTTCGTAAAGGCAAATCCTTCTTTCGGGGTAACTTTACTCAGATATTTCAATCCTGCCGGAGCTCACGAAAGCGGATTAATCGGAGAAGACCCTAACGGAATCCCCAATAATCTGATGCCTTACGTTAACAAAGTTGCTGCCGGAGAACTTAAAGAATTAAGCGTTTTCGGAAATGATTACGAAACTGTTGACGGAACCGGAATAAGAGATTACATCCATGTTACCGATTTGGCAAAAGGACATATTGCGGCTCTTGAAAAACAAAAACCAGGACTTAATATTTATAACCTGGGAACGGGCAAAGGCACATCCGTACTGGAATTAATTCACGCTTTTGAACAAGTAAATAAAATAAAAGTTCCGTTTAAATTTACGGAAAGAAGAGCCGGAGATTTGGCAATTTCTTATGCCGATCCGTCTCTTGCCGAAAAAGAGATGGGCTGGAAAGCCGAAAAAGACATAGCGGACATGTGCCGAGATAACTGGAACTTTAAACTTAAAAATAAGCAATAATTAAGTAAGGAAAAACATATCATCTCAAACTTGACAAATTGATAAAAGATAAAAATTGTCAGATAATTATTTAACAGGAGAATTTAATATGAAGATAACTATAGTCGGAACAGGTTATGTAGGATTATCCAATGCCGTGCTTTTAGCTCAGCAAAATGAAGTTAAAGCCCTTGATATTATACAGGAAAAAATAGAAAAAATCAATAATAAAATATCCCCGATAGTTGATGCGGAAATAGAAGATTTTTTGAAGAATAAAAAATTGGATCTTACGGCAACCGCCGATAAAGAATTTGCATATAAAAATGCCGATTTCGTAATAATAGCAACCCCTACCGATTACGATCCGGTAAAAAATTATTTTAACACGGATACGGTTGAAAAAGTAATCAGAGATGTTTTGGAAATTAATCCTCAAACAACCATGATAATTAAATCAACCGTGCCGGTAGGATATACAAAAGAAATCAAAGAAAGATATAAAATTGACAATATTATTTTTTCGCCTGAATTTTTGCGCGAAGGAAAAGCTCTTTACGATAATCTTTATCCTTCAAGAATTATTGTAGGAGAAAAATCAGAAAAAGCCGAGAAATTTGCAGAACTTCTTAAAGAAGGAGCCGAGAAAAAAAATATTCCGACTCTGTTTATCGATTCAACCGAAGCAGAAGCCGTTAAATTATTTTCAAATACATATTTGGCAATGAGAGTCGCATATTTTAACGAATTGGATACTTATGCAGAAATCAGAGGACTTGACTCAAAACAAATCATAGAAGGAGTCGGTCTTGACCCGCGCATAGGAAGTCATTACAACAATCCTTCATTCGGTTACGGCGGATATTGTCTTCCCAAAGACACAAAACAACTAAGAGCCAATTACGATAACGTTCCCAATAACCTGATCGCCGCCATAGTCGATGCCAATCGTACCAGAAAAGATCATGTTGCGGAAATGATATTAAGAAAAAAACCGGAAGTTGTCGGAATATACCGTTTAACCATGAAAACCGATTCAGATAATTTCAGAGCATCTTCCATTCAAGGAGTGATGAAAAGAATCAAAGCAAAAGGGATTAAGGTTATTGTACATGAACCGGTACTTAAAGAGAAAGAATTTTTCCATTCGAAAGTAGTAAACGATTTGAATAAATTTAAAGAAATGTCTGACGTAATAGTTGCAAACAGATTATGCGAAAATCTGATAGACGTAAAAGAAAAAGTATATACGCGAGATCTTTTTACTCGCGACTAAAATTATCGGGTAAGTTTTTAATCCTGCCCTTTTCTGTAAAACTATAAATATGCGGAGTTATTATGAAAAAAATTAAATTCGGACTTATCGGATGCGGACGTATATCAAAAAAACATTTTGAATCCGTTGCTTTGATTGAAACTTCCGAAATAAAGGCTTGCGCCGATATTATTGAAGAAAGAGCAAAACAGGCGGCAGAAACCTATAAAATACCGAATTATTATACAAATTATATCGAAATGTTGGATAAAGAAGAATTGGATGCGGCAATAATATGTACTCCGAGCGGAATACACCCTGAAATGGGAATTAAAGCAGCGTCCAAAGGCATTCACGTTATTACAGAAAAACCCATGGGAATTCGTCTTAATGATGTTGATAATCTGATTAAAACATGCGATAATAATAAAGTTAAGCTTTTTGTGGTAAAACAAAACCGTCTTAACAGCACTATGCAATTGTTGAAAAGAGCTATTGACAAAGGACGTTTCGGACGTATTTTTCTCGTGCAGTCAAATGTTTTTTGGCAACGTCCTCAAAGTTATTACGATTTGGCAAAATGGAGAGGAACTTGGGAATTTGACGGCGGAGCATTTACAAATCAAGCTTCTCATTACGTGGATGCAATTCACTGGTTGATAGGAGAAGTGGAATCGGTAATGGCAGAAACCGCAACCATGGAAAGACGCATAGAAACGGAAGACACCGGTTCGGCAATATTAAAATTCAGAAACGGCGTTATAGGTTCGTTAAACGTAACCATGCTTACATATCCGAAAAACTTTGAAGGTTCCATTACTGTGCTGGGAGAAAAAGGTACAGTCAAAATAGGCGGAATTGCCGTAAATAAAATTGAGAAATGGGAATTTTCCGAGTATGACGACGATGATCGTTTGGTTGAAGAGGCAAATTATCAACCGCAAAATGTTTACGGTTTGGGTCATCTCCCTTATTATAAAAACGTGACTGATACTTTGCTGGGTAAAGCGGAAGCAAATACCGACGGACGTTCCGGGCGTAAATCTTTGGAAATTATCCATGCCGTTTACAGATCGGCGAAAACCGGTAAAAAAATAGCTCTGCCTTTGGATTATTGATAATAAAATAACAAATAAAAAAAAGCCCTGAATTTCTTCAGGGCTTTAATCTTTTAATCTTTTTATTGATTCTCTTCCATATTTTTAAACATATTCTTAAATCCTTCCATCATAACATCTGCCGGATTTTCTTTTTCCTTGTAATCGGACGGTACTTTAAATTCAGATTTTGAAATTTTCTTTTCGCTGAAAGAGACAGCGACATTTTCCGAATTCATGAAAGGATGCTTTATCTCAGTTTTAAAAGGAATGTTTTTCCATAACCATATTTTAATTTTTGCTCCATCGGAAGAATCTTCATAGATATTGCATTTTTTACCGGCTATTGTTTCAGTTCCGACAGGTTCACCAAGCGATTCTTCATCAAAAGCAGAAATGTCCGTCTCGCCGTCTTCATCTTCATTCGGATCAGATTTAATATAAGTTTTTTGTTCATCGTCTAAGGTATAAATAAATTCCGGAGTTTGAATAATTTTTAAATTGCCGTTACCTCCTTTGAAAGAAGTAACGGATAAAGAGTAAGCTCCCCAATCCGTAAATTTAAGAATTGTTTCTCCTTCTCCCAGCATTGAGGAATTCACTTTATAGACAATTTCGCCGTGTTCAACTTCATATTTATTTTCAGCAGCGAAACAATAAGATGATAAAACAAATATGAGTAAAAAAACATGAAAATATTTCATTTTCGTCTCCTTAATATTTTTTTGCAACAAAAAAAATAATGAAATTAAAGTCAACTTATTATTAAAGGAAATAAGAATAATTTTACGGCGAAATAACAGTATCAGATCTTTTTTCTTCCAGAATTTTTTTTATCTGATGAAGGATTTCATGAGCGGTTTCAAATTTTGAGCCTTTAAATTCTTTTTTATCTTTTCCGATAATAACAACAGAGGTTTCCGACGAACCGGTAACGTTAATATTGTTGCCGATTATCAAGTCCAAATTTTTCTTTTTAAGTTTTGCTTCCGCATTTTCAACGATATTTTCTGATTCGGCGGCAAATCCTGCCAAAACCGTATTTTCCTTTTTTGTTTTACCGAGCTCAAGCAAAATATCATTGGTTCGGACCAATTCCAACGAGAAATTTTCATTCTTTTTTATTTTTTCCGAGGCAGGATTTTCTATAGTGTAATCGGCAACCGCCGCCGCTTTTAGGATTATGTCAAAATCATCTTTTACCGCTAAAACATAATCACTCATTTCTTTTGCAGATAAAGTTTTTACGGAGTTCAGATATTCAGGAATTTTAACATCGGTTGAGGCATAAACCAATGTTACGTCGGCTCCTCTGAAAAATGCGGCCCGAGCAATCGCCAATCCGGTTTTTCCGGAAGACAGATTTCCGATAAAACGCATGGGATCTATTTTTTCCCTGCAACCTCCTGTTGTTATCAAAATTTTTAAACCGTCCAGTCTTTGTCCTTTTTCCAAAAATACGGATTCGGCAAAATAGACGATTTCATCTGCGGCAGGCAATCTTCCCTTACCGGAGTAACCGCATGCCAACATGCCCGATTCAGGTTCCATAATGCGAAACCCGTTTTCTTTCAATGAATTAATGTTTCCTTGCGTAATTTTATTTTCAAACATATTTATATTCATTGCGGGGCAAATCAAAACAGGAGAAGTCGCCGCCAAAACAGTTGAAGTAAGCAAATCATCGGCAATACCCGCATTTATTTTAGCAATAGAATTAGCAGTTGCCGGAGCAATAAGAATCAAATCCGCCCAATCCGCCAAAGTAATGTGAGCAATTGGAACTTCAAGCTGAAATTCCTTGGTAAAAACTTTTTCTCGCGTAATAGCGGCAAAGGTTAAGGGAGTTATGAATTTTTGAGCATTTTCGGTCATTATGACCTTTACTTTTGCCCCCGCTTTGGTTAATTTACCGGCAAGTTCTATTGCTTTATAAGAAGCGATTCCTCCTGTTACACCCAGTACTATCTTTTTATTTTTTAAAGACATAACAAATATTTCCTTTTTTTCTTTTTATTTTTAAGAATATTTTTCGATGTATTTTATTGATTCCTCAAAATATTCAGGTTCATTTTCCAGAGTAATGCTTAAATTTAAATCCTCTAATTTTTTTATTAAAATATGATAAGGCAGCGATCCGCATCCGAGAGGCAGATGCTCGTCTTCTTCTCCGAAATTATCGCTTACGTGAATATGTCCTATTTTTTCCCCGAGTTCGGATAACCAAAAATCCGGATTTTTATGATTTGAAAAACAAAAAACATGAGCCGTATCCAAACATATTTTTAAATTATCGGCATCAAATCTTTCAAAGATTTTTTTAAACAAAGATGTGTCTTTTTCATAAGTATTTTCTAAGAACAAAGTATAATTATTTTCTTGGGCTGTTTTTAAAATTTCTTCCAGAGAGAAAGAAAACCTGTCAAACCATTTAAGCATTGATTTTCGGGGCAAAAGAGGATTTAACGTTGTGTGAAAAACTCCCGAGAAACAATCGTATTCCAAACTTGCCCAAACAGCAGATTTAACTATATCTTTAGATATATCCATTAAATATGAATCTTTACATCCCAAGTCCAAACCGAAAAAAGGGAGATGAGTAATTTTTTTAACCGGTAATTCCGCAATTTCGGAAAATAATCTGTTGCCTTTTTTATAAGGATAAAAATACTGACTTTTTGTTAAGCAAATTTCAAGATTTATATTATTTTGCTTTATATATTTTTGGTGACGCTTGAAATTATCAAGCTCAATTTTTCCGTAGATATTATTTTTTTTTATCATTCCTGCTCCGGGAAAATAAAAAAAATTAAAGGATTAACTGCGTCAATAATTTTTTGGGAGAGTTTATGCCTAAATTTGAAAAACCGGATCTTACCGCAAAAAGAGGTATTCCCGCCAGCTTAAAACTTATTCTGCTCATAGCGGTTATCATGGGATTTTCGATCCGTTCCTGCTGGTATAAAAAACAAGCGATAATTCTGAATATTCACGATATCATGATAGAAGAACAAACAAGGGTAACAGCTGATGTAGTTTTTTATATTGAAAATAAAAGCAAACACACATTGGAACGCGATCTTATTATTGAAGTTTACGGCGAAGATAACGAAGTCGTCGCCAATAAAATTTCAAGAGTAACCGTTAAAGGAAATTCAAACAAAAGATACAGGAAATTTTTACACAAATTTGACCGAGCTTTAAGGGAAGACGAAAAAATATCAAAAGCAACGGTTGAAATATATCGCCCATCTGTGTTAAAAAAATAACATATTACTATTTATTAAGCGTGGTAAAATATGACGGAAACTCACAAACCTAAGTGGACTCCCGAAAATGCAGGAAATGAATTTGCCTGTCGAGTAATGAAAGGCGTTGACGGCGGACATGACGGTATGGATGAAAAAAAAATAGAAACAAAAAAATTCAGAAAACGCAAACATCTTTCTATCGATGAATTGGCTGAGGGAATACTGAAAAGAGATAAAGTTATTTTAGCTCAAGCAATTACTCTTATAGAAAGCAATGCTTTTAAACATCAGGAAAAAGCTCAGGAACTTCTTAAAAAAATAATGCCGTATGCAGGAAAATCAATAAGAATCGGCATTACCGGCGTACCGGGAGCAGGAAAAAGCACCTTTATAGAAGCTTTCGGAAATTTGCTTATAGATTTAGGACATAAAGTTGCCGTATTGGCGGTTGATCCCTCAAGCAGCGTTACAAAAGGCAGTATTTTGGGCGACAAAACCAGAATGGAAACCTTGGCTCGCAACGATAATTGCTTTATACGCCCTTCTCCGTCCAGCGGTACATTAGGCGGAGTTCACAGAAAAACCAGAGAAAGCATGCTTGCCTGCGAAGCCTCGGGATTTGACGTAATCTTGGTGGAAACAGTAGGAGTGGGACAAAGCGAAGTAACAGTCAGAAGCATGGTTGATTTTTTTCTTCTTCTTAAAATATCAGGCGCGGGAGATGAATTGCAGGGGATAAAAAAAGGCGTTATAGAACTTGCCGACTCAATTTTAATCAACAAAGCTGACGGAGCAAATAAAATTTATGCCGAGACAGCCAGGGAAGAATTCGACAGGGCATTGCATTATCTTAAACCTGCCACCTGCGGCTGGACTCCTCACGCTTATACCTGCTCGGCGTTGCATAAAACAGGATTAAAAGAAATTTGGGAAGTTATTAAAAAATTTATCGCCATGACCAAAGAAAACAAAACTTTTGAGTTGCGTCGCCGGGAGCAGGTAATGGAATGGGTTGATTCCATGGTAAAAGATTATCTCTACTCGGGTTTTTACAATAATCCGGAAATCATAAAACATTTCCCGCTGATAAAAAAACACGTTGAAGACGGCATTGTTCCCCCGACTAAAGCAGTTCGTACTTTAATTGACATTTATAACAGGAAACAATAATTTTCATCAAGTTTTTATTATAAGGATTAATAATATTCATAACAAAAAAACTTAAGGAGAAAAATAAAATGGAGATAAAAAGATTTGAAGGAACCGGAAGAATGAGCAGAGCGGTTGAACATAACAACACAATTTATCTCTGCGGACAAACCTGCGGTGATGCAGATGCGGGCATCAAAGAGCAAACAAAAGTTGTTTTGCAAAAAATCGAAGATTTGCTGAACAAATACGGATCAGACAAAAGACATATTTTATCGGTAACGATTTATCTCAGAGACATGAAAGATTTTGCAAGCATGAATGAAGTTTGGGATGCCTGGGCGGAAAACGGTTTTGAACCGGCAAGAGCCTGTGTTGAAGCTCGCATGGCAAGAGAAACTATTTTGGTGGAAATGTCCGTTACGGCAGCTAAAATTCAATAATCTTTTTTGAGGGAGTTTTGCTCCCTCTCATTTATCTTATTGTGATCAGTTTTAATTGCGACTTAAAAAAGTTTAAAATAAAGGAATAAAATTATGGAGTCAATTAGGATAATATCAAAATTTACAATACTCTTATTAATTATTTTTTTAGTCGGATCTTTTGAACTTATTGCCGAAGAAACAAATTCCGCTGACAAAAAACTTGATAAAATTTTAGAAAATCAAAAAGAACTTAAAGAAACCGCATATTCTCTGAGACAAGAATATAAAAATAAACCTTTAGAGGGGAAAAAATACGGAATAGAAATAAATCCTTTCCTGTTGATTGCTTTTAATCAGCTTAAAACTCTTTCCGGAAGTTTTTCAATATTTAAGCCTGAAAAAAATACGGAAATATCTTTTCCTTTTATGTATTCTGATAATAAATTTATCACTTATTCAACTGATTTTGATAACAATAAATCAACATTAAAAATAATAACCGCAAGTTCTCACTGGAGAAAATTTTTAGGAAATACCTGTAACGGTTTTTATATAAGCGCTTCTGCAAGACTGGAAAATATTAACTATGATATTTACCGTTACTCTTACGGATATCGCATTAAACTTAAAAATATTAAAGGCAACAGGACTTTGCTCGGGATAGGATTCGGAATAGGGTACAGAGTTTTTTCTTATAAAGGATTTTATTGGGGAACGGGACTTACCTTGGGAAAATATTTAGCGGGTAATTTTAAAATTAAAGACAAAGGCGATGAAGTTTTAAAAAATCATGAAATTTACTTCAACTTCGAGCTATTAAAATTCGGCTGGGCTTTTTAATCATATAAATAAAATAATAAACAATGCGAAATCGGATTACGCTGTTCTTGTCATCTTATGAAACAGTTCTCTCTGTTTGATATTTTCTCTCTCTGCTTTGCAAAAAATATATTACCGTTTTATATTTCCGATTTTATGACAGAAATCAAACCGGCGGCAGCAAAAATTATATTGGGAAGCCAAGCTGCCAGCCAAGGCGATAAAGCTCCGCTGAATCCCAAGCTTTGACTCACGCGCAAAGAGGATAAAAACAGAAAACAAATTATCAAACCGAACAAGAAAATAATACCTCTTCCCTTACTTCTCGTCGAAGCCGAAGCAAGCGGAACGCAAAAGAGCAAAATAATAAAATTTGCAAAAGGAAATGATAATTTAAAATGCAGTTGCGTTCGTTCTCTTCCGGCGCTTTCTCCTGTTTTTTCCAATCTTTTTATGTAATCGCGCAATTCTATGTAATTCATTTCTTCCGGAGATCTCGAAGATTTTACGAAGTCTTCCGGTTTAACGTCCAAATCCTTAAATATTCTTTTCTCGAAAACTTGTGTTTTAGGAAGATTGCTTTCGTCGAACGTAATAATTTGTCCGTTGATAAATTCCCAGTTCCAATCATTCCAAATTGCTTTTTCAGCATTGATTTTACGTTCAGGTTTACCCGTATCCTGATTAAAATCGGTAATATCGACTGTTTTTAAAGTGTTTCTGTAGCCGTCAAAAAAACCGATAAAATACAATGTTCCGTTATTTCCCCTGTAATGTATTCGGTTACGCATTTTTATATCTTCAAGTTGTTGTTTTTTTATTTTTACGGTCTTCAAATAGTCTCTGTAGGCTTCGGCTTCCGGTAAAACAAACTCTCCGAAAAGTCCGATAAAAATACTGAAAATAAATCCTATAACAAAAAGAGGCATTACCATTCTTGCTATGCTTATCCCGGAAGCCCGTATTGCTATGGATTCATTGTAGCGAGACAGAGTATTCATTAAAAAAAGTCCTGCCAGAAGCACGGCAACGGGAGATGTCAGAACTATCAAATAAGGTATTCTCAACAAAAAAAATTGAACAGCCTGATTAAAATTCGCCCCGTATCTGATCAATCTCGGAGCTTGATCAACCAAATCAATTACCAAAATCACAATAGAAAAGGACAAAACAATCATCATAAAAGTTCTTAAATATTCTCTTGCTATATATCTGTCAAGAAGTCGCATTTTTCCTCTGAAAATTTTATTTTTTTATTTTTTTCGGAAATAACTTTTGCCGCTCTTAATCCTGATTTACCGTCAACTTTGAAAAATATCATTTCTCTTGCTTTTCGGCGTTCCGGAGATTTTTCAGCGAAATTTTCCGATTTTTTATTTTACCTTACCGAAAAAACGCCGTGAAATGTCAATCTGTATCTGTATTGATCGTTAATAATCAAATAAATGAACTTTGATTTTGAAAACATGACTTATTTTTTTATTGCGCTGACAGCATTATTGCCCGGACTTACAATTAAACCGTTGACGCAATCTTTGAGTCAATTTTTGTGGCAATGAATTTATAAACATCAAAGAAGATTCGGTATTATTTGAACGAATTTATCGGTATGCGAGAGCAATTTATTTTTTTGATAATGATTGCAATACAAATTTTTACTGCGGTATTTTCTCTATTTTATTAATTTCGGGAATGTCCTGTCTGCCGGTGTTTTGATGTTAAAAGAAACATATTCAGGAGAATTGATGCTTAAAATAAAAAACATTGCCATAATAGCCCACGTTGACCACGGAAAAACAACTTTGATTGACGGAGCTTTAAGGCAAATGGGCGTGTTCAGAGAAAACGAACAGGTTGACGAACGAGTAATGGATTCAAACGACCTCGAACGCGAACGAGGAATTACGATTTTCTCAAAGAATGCTTCATTATATTATAAAGATTATAAAATTAATATTGTAGATACTCCCGGTCATGCCGATTTCGGAGGCGAAGTTCAACGCATAATGAAAATGGTTGACTCGGTTCTTTTATTGGTTGATGCCTTTGAAGGTCCCATGCCTCAGACCAAATACGTTTTAAAAAAATCTTTGGAACTGGGATTAAAACCGATTGTCGTAATCAATAAAATAGATCGCCCGAATTGCCGTCCTTCCGAAGTTTTGGACATGGTATTCGACTTATTCTGCGATTTAAACGCCAATGACGAACAATTGGATTTCCCGGTTGTTTACGCCTCGGGAAGAGACGGTTGGGCAATTAAAGAACTCGGACAAAAATCAGATAATTTGATACCGCTGATGGACACGATTCTGGAAAATGTTCCGGATACCGAAGGCGACAGAGAAAAACCTTTGCAAATGCTTATTTCAGCTATAGAATACAATAATTATCTCGGAAAAATCGGTACAGGGAAAATAAACAACGGCTCGGTTACTCAAGGTCAGGAAGTTTTGCTGATGAAGAGAGACGGAGAACGTTTATTATACAGAATTTCCAAAATCTTCATTTATGACGGATTGAAAAAGAAAGAAGTAAAAGAGGCTTTTGCAGGAGATATTGTATCTTTGGCAGGAATGGAAAGAGTCGATGTCGGCGAAACAGTATGTCATAAAGAATTTCCTGATCCTTTGCCTCTTATTGAAATTGACGCTCCGACCTTAACGATTAATTTCCATGTAAATGATTCGCCTTTTGCCGGAACTGAAGGTAAATACGTAACTTCAGGGAAAATCAGGGAAAGACTGGAAAAAGAATTGCAAACCAACGTTAGTTTGGCAGTTGAAGACGGTGATTCGCCCGACAATTTCGTCGTAAAAGGAAGAGGAGAATTGCAACTTTCGATCTTGATAGAAAATATGAGAAGAGAAGGTTATGAATTTCAGGTCTCCAAACCTAAGGTTATTTACAGAGAACTGGACGGCAAAAAAACAGAACCGATTGAACTTGTAACAGTTGACGTTGCAGACGAATTTTCAGGATCGGTTATAGAAATGCTCTCTCTCAGAAAAGGCGAAATGACAAATATGATTAACGGACAAGACGGTTATACCAGATTGGAATTTAAGGTTCCCGCCAGAGGATTGATCGGATTCCGCAACGAATTTATGACCGCCACAAGAGGAACCGGTATCATAAATCACAGCTTTTACGAATACGAATACTATAAAGGCGATATCAACAAGAAAAAACGCGGAGCTTTGATTGCCATGGAAGGAGGAACAGCCACGGGATATTCTCTCTACAGTTTCGCAGCCAGAGGAATTATGTTTATAGAACCGGGAACGGAAGTGTACGAAGGCATGATTATCGGTGAACATACCAGAGACAAAGACTTGGTTTTAAATATTACCAAAGGTAAAAAACTTACCAACGTCAGAGCATCCAGTTCCGATGATAACATAAAACTTACGCCGCCGAAAATATTCTCTCTGGAACAAGCTTTGGAGTATATCGAAGATGATGAATTATTGGAAGTTACTCCTCAAAGCATGCGAATGCGAAAGAAAATTTTGAAAGAAATAGAAAGAAGAAGAGCATAGCATGTTTAAGCCGGATTTATTCCGGCTTTTTTTATTGTTTGCGACAGACAAAAAAACAAGACCGGTTATTAAATACCTGATAATCAGACAATCGGTTAAAATATCAGACAGTTTTTCGGAAGCTTTTGATATTGCCGATAAATATTCAATATAAATCGGATATTTGCAATGAAAAAAATAACAATGTCGTCTAATATTTAATTCTCTTGAACTAACCTAATAATAATTTGTTACATCATAATTTAACGGTTTATTAAGTATAGCAATCTCGAAATTTTATTCATACTGAGATACTGCAATTTAAACATGGTTCTCATATATGGAAAACATACCGGGAAATTTACGCCTTGACATGAAAGAAGCATTTAATTTTCTCAATTTGATTTATAAAAAAATCCTTTAAATTCGATCTGTGAGTCGGAAAGGAGTTATTATGAAAGCAGCACCTACATAACCATTCATTACTAAGGCAAATTGACTTTAAAAATTAATGTATTACAATTCGGAGGAAAATAATGCAAAGCAAATTTAATTTTGCAGGTAGAAACCTGTTTGACCTTGATACATATTCAGCGGAAGAAATATATTCAATTTTGGAAACAGCCAAAGTAATGAAAGAAATAAACTTACGCGATTACAAAAAATTACCTGCTCTCAAAGGTAAAACCGTATGCACATTGTTTTTTGAAAACAGTACCAGAACAAGAATGTCTTTTGAGCTTGCCGCAAAACGTTTGAGCGCGGATGTCGTAAGTTTTTCGGCATCAACTTCGGCATTGGCAAAAGGCGAAAGTTTACAGGATACGGTTTATACCTTAAACGCAATGGGTATAGACCTTTATATCATAAGACACAGCTATCCGGGAAGCCCTCAGCTCGTAAATAAATTTTCGGGAAAACCTGTTTTAAATGCGGGAGACGGTCGTCATGCTCACCCTACTCAAGCTCTTCTTGATATTTTCTCGATTTGGGAAAAAAGAGGTAAGCTCGACGGTATGAAAATTACCATAGTCGGTGATATTGCTCACAGCCGGGTTGTACGTTCAAATCTTATCGGAATGAGAAAGCTCGGAGCGGAAGTAACCGTTTGCGGACCTCGAACTTTAATGCCGGGACATCTTCCCGAACTTTACAATTGCAAAGTTGAATATGATTTAAAAACAGCTCTGAAAGATGCCGACGTAATAATGGGATTGAGAATGCAACTGGAAAGACAGCAGGAAGGTCTCTTCCCAAGTTTAGACGAATATACAAAACATTACGTTCTTTCAAAAGAAACAATTAAATGGGCAAAAGAAGATGCCATGATTATGCACCCGGGACCGATGAATCGAGGAATAGAAATTCTTCCCGAAATTGCCGACAGTCATCAATCTGTAATAATAGAACAGGTTGCCAACGGCGTTGCAACGCGTATGGCTATTCTTTACAATATTCTCGGAAGTAAACAATAAGGGGGCGGACATGACAATTTTATTAAAAAACGGAACCGTATTTCAAAACGATAAATTCGTCAAAAAAGATATATTGATTTGTGATTCAAAAATAAAAGAAACCGGAGAAAATTTAGATGCAGAAGCAGATAAAGTCATTGATTTGACGGGAAAACACGTCTTCCCCGGTTTTGTCGATCTTCATGCTCATCTTCGAGATCCCGGACAAACCCACAAAGAAGACATCGTTTCGGGAACCAAAGCGGCGGCAAAAGGCGGATTTACAACAATTTGCTGTATGCCGAACACCGAGCCGATTATAGACAACATAGCCACGGTTGAATACGTCAAGCGCAAAGCTGCCGATTTAGGATTTTGCAAAGTAAAAATTATCGGAGCCATGACCAAAAAATCCGCCGGAAAAGAAATTGCAGAAATTTCTTACATGAAAGACGGCGGAATAGTTGCCGTGAGCGATGACGGAGGCTGCGTTCAGGAATCGAAATTAATGCTTAATGCCATGAAATACACTTCAAGTTTCGATTTGCCGGTAATCATACATGCCGAAGATTATTCATTGGCGGGCAAAGGTCAAATTAACTCCGGACGGATGTCAACCAAACTCGGACTGGGCGGAATTCCGGCATTAGCTGAAGAGATAATCATTTCCAGAGATATAATGTTGGCAAAATCGTCAAAATGCCATCTTCATGTTGCCCATATTTCGACCAAAGGAGCAATCGAATTAGTAAGAAAAGCCAAAGCCGAAGGAATAAAAGTTACTGCCGAAGTAACGCCTCATCACCTGCTTCTCAATGAAGAAGCGTGCGAAAATTTTGATACAAACTGCAAAGTAAAACCGCCTTTGAGAGACGAAAGCGACCGCCTTGCCTGTATCGAAGCTTTAAAAGACGGAACTATAGATTTTATTGCCACCGACCACGCTCCTCACGCCGATTACGAAAAGACCAGAGAATTTAATTTGGCTCCGTTCGGAATCAATGTATTCGAAACAGCTTTCTCTTCTTTATATACGCATTTGGTTAAACAGGGCGTACTGACTTTGGAAGAACTGGTCAAAGCGCTGGCTCAGTCTCCGGCTGAATTTCTTAAATTAAACACCGGTAAAATCGAAGCCGGATTTGATGCCGATTTGGCAATTGCAGACTTAGAATCAACTTATATGCTCAATCCCGAAGAAATGTTCTCAAAATCCAAAAATACTCCTTTTCTCCATCAAAAATTTACGGGAGAAATAGTTATGACTTTTTGCGACGGAAAAATCAGGTGGGAAAAATAAATGTTAAAAATCTGTCCCGTTACAAAAATCGAGAAATTAAATCCCGAATATTATCTGCTGAGTTTTCAAGATAAAGAAATGGCGGAATTGTCTTTACCGGGTCAATTTTACGAGATAAAAATTCCCGGAGATGCCGAATCCATGTTGAGAATCCCGATCAGCGTTTACGATATCCGCGAAGATGAAATAGTTTTAATGATAAAAGTCGTCGGAAAAGGAACAGCGGGTTTTATGAATCTCAAACCGGGCGATGATCTTGACGTAATCGGACCTTTGGGAAATTCGTTTACCGTTCCGGAAAATAAAAATGTTCTTCTTGTCTCGGGAGGAATCGGCTATGCTCCTCTTTTTCTGCTTAATAAAATATTGCTTCAAAAAAATAATAAAGTTACCCGATTGCACGGCGGCAGAGGAGCTGATGACGTTTTTGAAGCGGAATACATATTTACCGATGACGGAAGCATAGGCGAAAAAGGATTTGTTACCATAGGATTGGCTAAGCTTTTGAAAGAAAACAAATACGATATTGCTTACACCTGCGGTCCCGATATCATGATGAAAAATTGTTTTGAGATAACTCGAAAAGCGAATTTGAAACTGGAAGTATCTTTGGAAGAATACATGGCTTGCGGAATAGGCGTATGCTACGGTTGCGCAGTCGGAATCAAAGATAATTCCAAACAGGGATTTTCTTACAAAAGAGTTTGCAAAGACGGTCCCGTTTTTGATGCCTCTGAGGTGGTATGGAATGAATAGACTGGCAACATCTCTCGGAAAATTGAAATTAAAAAATCCTGTTACGGTTGCTTCGGGAACTTTCGGAATAGAAGCCGGAGAATATTACGACTTAAATAAATTAGGAGCAATCGTTACCAAAACGATTACCAAAGAGCCGAAAGCCGGAAACAAACCGCCGAGAATCTTTGAGACAACAAGCGGAATGCTTAATTCCATCGGCTTGCAAAATCCCGGAATTGACGGATTTATAAAAAATACCTTGCCTTTGTACAAAGACTGCTCGTCTCCTATGCTTGTCAGCTTTTCCGGTTCAACGATAAACGAGTTTTGCGAAATAATGTCTCTTCTTGACGAGCAGGAACAAATTGCAGGTTACGAAATAAACGTTTCCTGCCCTAATGTGGAAAACGAAGGAATAGCATTCGGAACGGATCCGAAAACGGTTTTTAATCTCACCCGAGAATTAAAAAAAATAACGGAAAAAGAAGTTTGCGTTAAGCTTACTCCCAACGTAACGGACATAGCCCTGATTGCCAAAGCGGCGGAAGAAGGCGGAGCCGACAGTTTGGCTTTGATAAACACCCTGCTGGGCATGGCAATAGATTACCAAACGGGAAAATCACGCATTAAAAGAGGTGTGGCGGGTTTCAGCGGTCCGGCAATAAAACCGATTGCTCTGCTTAACGTTTGGAAAGTTGCTTCGGCAACAGATATTCCGATTCTTGCCATGGGAGGAATTTGCGATTGGAAAGATGCATTGGAATTTTTCTATGCGGGAGCATCCGCCGTTGCGATAGGAACCCAAAACTTCGTAAATCCGACGGCAACCATAGAAACAATAAACGGGCTGGACAAATATCTTGCGGAAAAAGATAAGACATTAACGGACATCATCGGTAAAGTTAACGGAATAGGATAATTATTGGAGGAATATATGATAGAAAAAAGTTTAATAATGGACAATGAAGCAATTGATCGCACTCTTAAACGAATGGCTCACGAAATTATCGAACAAAATCGAGGATTGGACAACATCTTTCTGGTAGGAATCAGAAGTCGAGGCGTTCCCATGGCGGAAAGATTGGCTTCTTACATGAAAAAAATCGAAAATATCGAAGTTCCCGTAGGAATTTTGGACATTACTTTATACAGAGATGACCTTTCAACCATTTCCCATCAACCGGTTATTAAAGGATCACAAATAGATTTTAAAATAGAAGACGCAAAAATTATTTTGACGGATGACGTACTCTTTACGGGAAGAACGGTCAGAGCGGCAATAGACGCTTTGCTTGATTTCGGTCGTCCGACAAACATTCAGCTTTGCGTTTTGATCGACAGAGGACACCGAGAACTTCCGGTAAAAGCAAATTATGTCGGCAAAAACGTGCCTACTTCAAATGATGAAATAATAAAAGTTTCTTTCAAAGAAACCGACGGCAACGACACAGTCAAAATTATGGTTAAAGCGGATTAGGAGAAAATTTATGACTTTTTGGGATAAATATCTCCACGCAACCGGAAAGAATAAATCTTATGTTTGCGTCGGGTTGGATTCCGATCCTGCTCGTATTCCGGCTCATCTGACAAACTGCGAAAATCCTATTTTTGCCTTCAACAAAGAAATTATAGACGCAACCAAAGACATTGTCGGAGTTTACAAACCTAACTTCGCATTTTATGCGGCAGCCGGTAAAAAAGGCTTGGACGCTCTTGAAAAAACGATGGCTTACATCCCTGAAGATATTCCCGTAATCGTGGATTGTAAAGTCGGAGATATAGGCAATACCATGAAATATTACGGAAAAGCGTTTTTGGAAGAAATGAACGCCGACTCTATTACCGTAAATCCTCTCATGGGACACGATGTATTAAAACCGTTAACCGAGTATCCCGACAAAATGAAGTTTATTCTCGTCTTAACCTCAAACCCGACTTCTTCCGATTTTCTGAAACCGAATGATCTTTACAAAAAAATTGCAAAATACGTTGCGGAAAACGATAATAAATCATTCGGGGCAGTTGTGGGAGCCACAAATTCAAGCGAGTTGAAAGAATTGCGAGAATTAATGCCTGAAACCGTAATGCTTGTCCCCGGAATAGGAGCTCAAGGCGGAAGTCTCGAAGAAGTAATGCTTAACGCTTCTGCCGGTAAAGAAGATCCTAAACTTCTGATAAATTCTTCCAGAGGAATAATCTTTGCATCCTCAGGAAAAGATTTTGCCGAAGCAGCGCGTGCCAAAACCTTAGCTCTGCGAGATGAAATAAATTCTTATCTCAAATAAAAAAGCAATTTAAAACAATAAAAAAGACCTTCCGAAAAAGAAGGTCTTTTTTTTAATTAATTAAAAATTATACCAATTCAGCCAATACGGATTTCGCAAACTCTGCCGCATTTTTCAAATCTTCTTCATTCGGTCTGGTTGAAGCGTCTTCCCATCTCTTAATGCGAGCAGGATTCGGAGCATGAGGATGATCCGCCGGTAATTTTTTCATCCATGCAATTAATTGCGGATCAATAGATCCCTGACAGATAAAAGTGCTTACGACTTCGCAGTTTTCGCCTAGAAGTTCAATACCTTTTTGCAAGCTTTCTTTGGCATGATCGGTATGAGCGTAATCTCCCAAAGTAGCAAATACAGCCATCTTTTTATTGTTCAAAGTTTTCATAAATTTCATGGCTTCTTCGTTGGCGGTTCCTTTATCAACCCAATAGCCCATAAAAATAAAATCAAAATCTTCCGGGTCAGGATTTTCGGAAACCGAGTAAATCTCAAAATCTTCGTTCAAAGCATTTTTAATCGTTTCAGCCACTTTTTTTGTGTTTCCCGTTTTACTTGAATATATAACGGCACCTTTCATTTTTTCTCCTTTCGGGGGAAATTTTTTATTTACGCATAAAGCTCTTCCCCGTTTTTATTATTAAATTCTCAATTGAAAATCACAATAAAGATTTATAAACTCCAAATCGTGAGTAATGACAACTATTATTTTACCTCGATCCGCTTCTTCTTTAAGAATTTGACCGATTATTTTCATATTTCTTCCGTCTAAACCGCTTGTGGGTTCATCCAAAATAATTATTTCGGGATCTTTGGCAACGGCAGCGGCAATAACCAATCTTTGTTTTTGACCGCCGGATAAAGAATGAGGATGTCTTGTCGCAAAAGATTCCAATCTCATTTTCTTCAATAACTCTATTTTACCGTCAACTTCTTCAATTACCTTTTCGGCATAAAGCTGATGATCCATATTTTGCAAAACCAAACCTGATTTTTTCAACAGCTCTTTCGGTTTATAAATTTTACCGTTTAATTCAAAAGTTCCCGATTTCGGTTTCAACAAACCGGTTATAAGTCTGGAAAGCGTAGTTTTGCCGGCGCCGTTTGCCCCGGATAAAGAAGAAATTTTTCCTTTAGGAAAAATCATGCCGAAGTTTTCAAAAATTGCCGGCTTCTTTCCGTAGGCAAAATTCAATCCGGTAACCTTCAAACCTTCCTTTGCCGTATTTTTATCATATTTTCTTGCAAAATCCAAACGAGTTAAACGCAATCCGTATTTTTCGTTAAAATTATTTTTCGTAATATCTTCATGCGAAACGGCATGTTTAATCTCACCGTCTTTCATGATTAAGACCTTATCGGCAATTCCTTCCAGCCAATAGAGACGATGATCAACTATCATAACGGCAAAGCCGTCTTTCTTTAATTGTTCTATTTGTCTTGCCAACATCTCGGTTGCTTCGGGAGAAAGATTTGCCGTCGGTTCATCCAAAATTAAACACTTAGGTTCCAAAGATAAAACGGAAGCCAAGGCGACTTTTTGTTTTTCCCCTTCGGAAAGAGTGAAAACGGAAGAATCGAGAATATCGGTAAGTTCAAATTTATCGGCATAAGCCGCAACGGTATCTTGAATATCCTTAACGGATTTTTGTTTTACCTCGTGGGCAAAAGCCATCTCGCTGTAAACGTCGGTACAAAAAAACTGCTGTTCCGGATCCTGAAAAAGCGTTCCCGCTCTGTTGCTGATGTCGGTTAAACTTACCGCCGAGTTATAAATTCCCAGATTACTGACTTTTCCCGTTAAAGTTCCGTTCAGATAATGCGGAATCAAACCGTTTGCTATTTTTGCCAAAGTGGATTTTCCGCAACCGCTCTCCCCCGTTATCAAATAAACTTCGCCCGGTTTAACCTTAAAATTTATATTTTTAACGGCAAATTTTCCGGAAAAAGGATATTTGTATGAAATATTTTCAAAAGAAATCATATCGCCTCTCCGTTAAAATAAAATGCCGCCGCAATAAATATCACCGCCAGAAAGAGAACCGCAAAATCGGCAAATTTCCAGCTTTCCGGAGCGGAATTGGTAATATTTTTACTTCCTTCTATTCCTTTAAGCTCGGCTGCCGCAGAAAGTTCTTCCGCCGCTCGCAAAGTTCTTATAACAGACGGTATAAGCAATAAACGCAAATATAAACGAGGTTTGCTGAACATAATTAACACAGGCGGTTTACCCGTTTTTATTTTCATGTTTTCCGCAATTTGTTTTATTTCATTCAAGAAAGACGGAACAAAACGAAAGACGACAATTATCGGCAGAAATAAAAATCTGGGTAAACGCAAGGTTTTCAAAACATTGGTCAATTTTCTTATTCCGCTGGAAAGAGTCAGGGCAAACATGAGATTCATCATCAAAGAGGTTCTTAAAAAAGGAACAACCATGGAGATTTTTTTATCTCCCGAACCGGGATGTTTCATCATGGGCATTTTTGGTTTTCCGGAGTCGTTTTTTTCGCTTCCCGACATTCCGCGCATCATCTTATTTTTTTCGTGTCCCTCCATTTTACCGATTCCCGAATCCATCATTTCCGTTTTTCGGGCAGTTATTTTTTTCATTGCGGAGGTCAAAAAAGTCGTAAATAAAGACGAAATTCCGAACATCAGCAAAATCATAATATACATAATAATCATGAGTTTATATTTTTTCAAAGGAAGCAAATAAACAACGCTTGCTCCGAAAACAATCCATAAAGCTGCCGGAGTTTCCAGAAAAACAACGATTACGGAAAACAACAGGGAAAGAATAATCTTGGTTTTTGTATTCAATCCCGTTAAGAAATTGGTGTCTTTTACATTAAAATTCATAATAATCTCAACTTCTGATTAACCCGGCATGACGCAATTCTTTGGAGAAAGCCTTGCCGACAAAAAGTCCGATAAGGCAACCCAGATAACCGACACCGACGGCAACGGCTGCAAAGATAAACATCATTTTATTTTCCCTGACCATCCAAAATCCTATGTTGAGAGAAACCAGTCGATTGAAAAAATCAAAAAAAGCCACTCCCGCCAAAACGGCAAAATCAGATTTGAAGCCTCCCAAATGCTTGATAATCAGATCACATATAATGCCGCCGATCAGAAGTCCGGGCATAGTCATCAAACCGCTTCCCATGGTCAGTATGGTTATCCCGCTTGAGATAAGAACATACAAGGTCAGAGTTCCGAATTTTCTGACGCTGAATATCAGAATAATCAAAAGCGCCGTTTGCACAATATTTTTTAAAATCATGGAAACAGGATTCATTCCTCCCCCGGTAATGGAGATAAGAAAGGAGACGATTCTTATCATTGCCGTAAAAGTTCCGATAACGACAAGTTCCCTGGTATTCCAATAATATTTTTTATTTTCCATTCTTTTTCCAATTAAAATATTCAACCATGTTTTGCTGAATATTTACGTTATGATATTCGGAAGCCGGAGTCAATTTCATGGTTTGTCCGTCAAAAGTAATCATGCCGCTTTCTTCCCATTGTTCCAACAGCGGTTTATACATTTCGATCAAGTCAGGCTGATTAAATTTCTTGGCAGCCATTTTGAAATCAATTTGTAAAAATTCTTCCAGCGAACCGATAAAATGTCCGTTAATTCCGATGTCGTTTTTTATTTCAACCGCAAATTTAATCGGCTTTCGTCCTTCATCCAAATATTGGTAATATTTTTCGACTTCCATTCTCTGCATCAGTTTATGATTGCCGACTCGTCCTCCGGCTCCGCAACCGACCGGCAAAACGGTTTGATCGTATTTGGGGATAAAGTTGTAAATGCTCCGATCTCGATTGGAAAAAGCCCAGTGTCTCAATCCCAAACGTTTGGCGTTGGCTCGATTAAAAAAATCTTTGGTGAAAAGGAATAAATCGGCTTGTTCTCTCATAGTTGCCGGTTCTTCCAACTTACCCTGTTTGACCAAATCTTTTATGGGAGACCCGGGTAAATATTTAAGGTTGTAAACACTTACGGAATCAACACCTTCCAATTCGTAAGCCATAGTCATGTCTTCCAGCCATTTTTCTTGCGACTGTCCGGGCAAACCGTAGATAAGATCAATCGAAACGGTAACATCGTATTTACTCGTAATATCTTCAAGGCGTTTTACCAAATCTTCTTTCTTTTCTATGCGCCCCATTTTTTGTCTGATTTCCGTATCAAACGACTGTACTCCGAAAGAGAAACGATTTACGCCGTTTTTAAGACATGCTTCGATTTTACCGTCTCCGAATCCGTAATTTCGACCTTCAATGGTATATTCGACATCATTGGCAAGAGGAAATCTCGTATTGATGGTTTTCAGAATCAAATCAAATTCGTCCACAGAAAGATCAGTGGGCGTTCCGCCTCCGAAATAAACGGCGTTAAAAGGTTTGGATTGAGCAAATTTACTTTCCGCCGTCATTTCCAGTTCTTTAATTAAATATTTTACGTATTTGCTGATGTCTTCTTCTTTCGAGCGTCCCTGATAAAAAGAACAGAATTTGCATCTTGCGAGACAGAAAGGAATATGCACATACAATGCTCTTCTTTCCGAAGTATCGGGCAAACATGATATTTTTTCCCAAAGTCCTTTTGTATTCAAAACCATTTTCCCGGAAATTCCGGCATGAACGTCAACTTTATTTTTAAATCCTGCATAAATGGGTTTATCGCCGGTATTGGCATAAAAATCTTTCATTTTCTTAGGCAGTATTTTGCCCATCGGAATGTGTCCCATGGGCATTTTTTTAATTTTATCGATAATATTTTTCAAGGTATAACCTCTCCTTAACTAAAATTTTACTGATATTGTTGTGGCAACTGTTCTTCCCGGCATTACAATCATTTCTTCATATTCTTTATCAAAAAGATTTTTTACGCTGAAAATGACATTAATTCTTTTGTAAGCCTTCAACGATGCATTATAATCCAATAAGAATCTGTCAACAGCTTCTGATTCGTTCAACCAGTCAAGATAAATCTTACTTCTCCAATTAACCTTAATTCCGGTTGAGAATCCGAAATCTTCGGAAAATAACTTTTCGTCAGTATAAGTAATTCCCGCCAAAATTTTATGATTAGGAGAATTTGTAAGTTCTTTATTAATATCTTCGTCTTCAGTATGCAAATAAGTGTATCCTAAAGAGGTGTTGAAGTATTTACCGAAATAATATTTATTTTGATATTCCAAACCGTAAGTTCTTACTTTTGCTCGGTTAAAATAAGTATAAAGAGGATGACCGTCGTCATCGTAAGTTCCCACTTCTTCCTGAACAATCATATCTTTAACATCGTTGTAGAAAACGGAAAAGCTGTTATTCATGTTTAAATATTTAAATTCAGTATTAATATTAACTCCGATTGAATGTTCAGGGTCAAGATTCGGATTACCCTGAATCCATAACCCGCCGCCCGGCTGATGATACCAGAAAGAATGAAGTTCGGCAAGCGAAGGAGCTCTGAAACCGCGTCCGATTGAACCTCTGACCAAAAAATCTTCGGTAAAGTTGCAAAGCAAACTCAGTTTCGGCGCAGGTTGAAGTCCCCAATCGTTATGATAATCAAAACGACCGCCCAAAGTTACAGTATATTTTTCCCAAAAGGGAATTTCGTATTGAGCGTAGATACTTTCAATATCTTCGTCTCCTTTAATAATATTGCTGTCATAATCTCTCAAAGTTATTTCGGTTCCGACAATCAAACCGTGCTCGTTGTCAAAATATTTTTCAGCTTGAATACTGCCTCGCCATTCATTTTCAACGGCTTTAGTCGGATCGGAAGCAGCTTTCATTTCTCTGGTATATTCTATAAAGTAAGCATTCGCTCTTAATTGCATTCCGTCAAAATTATTAATTTCCGAATGAAGTTTATAATCGTATTTTCTTTCTTCCATCAGGAAAAGATTACGCTTTTCCTCATACATATTATATGAAAAAGAGTATTTATTCAAATTTTTATAAGTTAATTTCGCAAAATAGTTGTCGGCGCGATAGGCTTCGGAAAGTATTTTTCCGTCTGTTTTATATTTTCCGGCATTGGCAATCAAGCCGAATTTTCCGATTCCGTATCCGAGATTTGCTTTAACGTTTGTCGTATTGAAAGTTGATATTGTCAATGCCGATTCATAAGTCGGAGATTCAGGAGCATCTTTTGTAATTATATTTATGACTCCGCCCAAAGCGTCGCTTCCGTACAATGCAGAAGCCGGACCTTTAATAATTTCAATCCTTTCCGCCGTATCCAAAGGAATTTGACTCACATCCGTTCCCTGATGTCCGCCCTTGGTTCTTTCTCCGTCAACCAAAACCAATGTATATTCCGTAGGCAAGCCCTGCAGTTTAACGGTACCGCGAGAATATCCGTTTTCTTCCACTTCCAAACCGGGAACATATTCCAATACTTCGTCCACGCTTAAACTGTTGGTGTTCTCAATATCTTCTAAGGGAACAATATCTACTTTTACCGGAATATCTTTTGTGAATTTAGCGGTTTTACATGCCGTAACGCTTATCTCGCATAACCTGGAAAGAGCAGGACGCAAAATAACATTAACGGATTTATCTTCCGAATCGAGATTGATTTTCGTCTTTTTTTCTTCGTAACATTCTTTAATTATTTTAAGCTCGTATATCCCGTAAGGAAGATTTTCAAGATCAAAATTTCCTTTTGAGTCTGTAATTATAATTTTATCGTTAAGGATAACTTTTGCTCCCGAAATGGGATTTTCGCATTCATCGGCGACAAAACCTTTGATTTTACCTGTATTTTCCGCAGAAACAAGGGTAAAAGCAAAGACCAATATAACTAAAAAGATTTTTTTCATTCTCTCTCCTACACAAAAAGCCGATTGTTAAAAAACAACCGGCTGTTTAATTAATAACCAGATCTAATATTCGGCGGCAACTTTAGCTTCATATTTAATGCTGTAATGACCGTCTTGATAACTTAACATTTGTATTTTAGCATACTTATCCATTTCATGCTGGATGACGTAAACTTCATTTTTAGAAGTAACCTCATGAGTTTCATGGTTGTAATTATACCAAGATTCCATTACTTGAGAACCGGGATACTGAGGATTCGGCGGCATAGGATCGGTAAGAGTTACATCAACTTCGTATCCTTCGGGATTAACCATTCTGAGACTTTCAAAATCAACTGTACCGGCATTGTAAGCTCCAAATCCCAATTGACCTGAAACACCGCTGTTGGTTTTTATTTTAAATCTGTTGAAAGCAATGTCCCATTCGGTTGAAGTTTCCGGATCGTCAACAGCCGTAACTTCTCCGGATTTAAAACTGAAATAAGTCCAGTTTGCAGGATTGGAAGCATCTATTTCAACTTCAGAAATATGATAAACGGATTCGGATCCTTCCGGAATGCCGTGAGTGAATGTGAAAGTAATGTAACCGGAAACAGTTGAAACAGGATCATAGTAATTTAAAAGTTTCAACTTTGCATATTCTCCGTTATGATCTCTTACGATGTAAACGTTTTCTTTTGCGGTCAGTGTCGGCGGCATTTCTTCGTCCCTGTCATACCAGGATTCAATAGCTTTATTGGCGCTGTAAGTATCGACTGAACTCATGATCATGCTGATTGAATCATCAACAGTGTAATAATCAACCGGAGCTTCTGTTACGGAAGCATAATCAACGACACCCAAATCAAGGATTCCGCACATGCCGTTTCCGCTGGTTCCGCTGTTGCTTCTGATTTTGTAACGATTGAATCCCAAATCCCATTCTTCGGTTTCAGGATCAACAACTTTAGCTTGGGAAAGATTATAATAAACCCATTCGGTATAGCTTGAAGCATTCACAGTAACAGTTAAATCTTCAATAACTTCTTCGGGGATATCATATTTAAAATTAAAACTGTAATATCCGCCGGGACCTTGAACGGTTTCATAAGCGGTAATTTTGAATTTTACGTATTTTCCGTCAAAAGTTTTGATAATATAAACATTCGGTTTAACGGAAACTTGATGAGTTGCCATGTCGTAATTGAACCAGTCAGCCAAACATATCCGTTTGCCGGAGCTTCGGTTACGCTTGCGCAATCGACTTCGCCCAAATTCAAGGCTCCGCCCATGCCGTTTCCGCTGGTTCCGCTGTTGGTTCTGATTCTGAATTGATTGAATCCGATATCCCAGTCTTCAGAAGCATCAACAACTTTTTCTTCGGCGAAATTATAATAAACCCAAGCGCTGTCGCTTGTTGCGTCAACATCATAAGTTACTTCTTCAACGGGAAGATCGCATTGAAAGCTGAACTTGTAGTATCCGCTTTCTCCTGTTACTTCGTTATAGTAATCGGTAATTTTGAATTTAGCGTATTTACCGTCAAAAGTTTTGACAATATAAACATTAGGTTTAACTGTAAGTTTATGTGTTTCAGCATTATAATCGTACCATTCAGCAAGAGCTTGGTTTCCGCTGTAAACAGCTCCGCCCATAACGTCAGTCAATTCGGTATCGACAACATATCCGTTTGCCGGAGCTTCGGTTACGCTTGCGCAATCGACTTCGCCCAAATTCAAGGCTCCGCCCATGCCGTTTCCGCTG
>PDOO01000001.1 GCA_002742885.1 Candidatus Cloacimonadota bacterium | reverse complement strand
CGTTGCGTTTTACAATTTCAAAACAAGTGCTTAAATCATTTATTGATTGAGGACGGAAAAAATATTTTACTTTACCGCCTATTCCCATGCGAGAGTAATTTCCGCTTATTTCACCGGAAGAAATTAAGTTACCGCAATCAATGTCAATTGATTTTTGATTTAATTCCATTTATCTTCAGTTATCCTCTTCGAGAGTTATCCCTGCCTCATCTCCAAGTTTCTCCATGATTTTTTCACCGTATTTGTAAATATCTCCGGCGCCTACAGTTATCAATACATCTCCCGGTTTTAATTCGCTTATAACTGTATCAACTATTATCTCGTTTTTTTCTATAAATTCAACATTGCGGTGTCCTGAATTAATTGCCGCATCGCTGATAAGTTTTCCGGTAACCCCTTCAATCGGCGCTTCCCTTGCAGGATATATCGGCGCAACAAACAAAAAATCCGCATGAAAGAAAGATCGCCCGAATGCATTGTAAAAATCTTTTGTCCTGGAATAAAGATGAGGTTGAAAAAGAACAATTACTCTTTTTTCGGTATTTGCTCGCACTCCTTTCAGGGTTGCAATTATTTCGGTGGGATGATGAGCGTAATCATCGAAAAAAAGAACACCGGATTTTTTCCCTTTAAATTCAAAACGTCTGAAAACACCTTTATAAGATTCCAATCCCTTCTTTATTTTTTCAAAAGGTATGTTCAAATCAAGACCGACTGCTGCCGCCAGCAGAGAGTTAAAAATATTATGGATGCCCATAACGTTAAGATTTATTTCACCGAGTTTATATTCTTTGTAAACAAGACAATAAGTTGATTTAAAGTCTTTCATTTTAATTTCTACGGCACGCACGTCAGCCTGTCTTGACAAACCGTAAGTAATAATTTTTTTCTTTAAGTCAGGAATTATTGACTGTACTCCGGGGTCATCAAGGCAACAAATAATACTTCCGAAAAACGGCACTTTATTGGCATATTCCGTAAAAGTGGCTTTTATATCATCCAAATCCCTGTAACAATCAAGATGATCCTCTTCAATATTGGTAATTCCGGCAATTACGGGAGTAAGCGTCAAAAAAGATCTGTCAAATTCATCCGCTTCAACAACAATATACTCTCCGGAACCCATAAGATTATTTGATCCGAAATTAATAACTTTACCGCCGACTATAACCGTAGGATCAACCCCGGCTTCATTCAAAACCATTCCGACCATTGAGCTTGTTGTTGTTTTTCCGTGAGTGCCGGCAATTCCGATTCCGTAGCTCATTCTCATAATTTCGGAAAGCATTTCGGCTCTTCTGATAACCGGTATTTTTTGGGCTGAAGCAGACGCAACTTCCGGATTATCGTCTTTTACCGCCGAAGATTTTACCACCACGTCAACATCAGTAACCGCCAAAGCATCATGTCCTTCGGTTATTTTAATCCCCAATGATTCCAAATGATCGGTAATTTCAGTCTTTTTCATATCGGAGCCGGTAATCTCGAACCCCTGATTGCAAAGAAGCTCCGCAATACCGCTCATTCCTATTCCGCCTATTCCCACCAAATGTATTTTTTTTGTTTTTCCTAACATAGCCCTAACCTTTTTTAAATATCAGCATAAATTTCATCGACAATTTTTATTGCGGCATTGCCGTGAACAGATTTTTTAAACGACAATTTTATTTCACGATAATTTTCCATTAAACTTAAAATATTTTCCTTTAATTTCGAAGTTCGATATTTATTTTGTTCCAATAATATTCCGTGGTTTCGACAAAAATTTACGGCATTGAAAAATTGATGGTTCCCGGCTGAAGACGGTAAAGGAATAATAATTCCCGGCAATTTGAATTCTTCCAATTCCGCCAAAGATAAAGCTCCGCTTCTGCTTATGACAAAATCGGATAAAGAATAAAACTTATCCAAATCGGAACTGAATCCGAAAACATGAATTCTTTTTGCATCTCCGATTAATTTTTTTATCCGTTCCAGATTATTTTCTCCCGCCTGCCAAAAAATATTCAATTTCAAATCCGTCAAAAAATCTAAAATTTCGGTAATTTTATCGTTTATAAACCATGATCCCTGACTTCCGCCCAAAATAAGCAACACAGGATATTCCGGATTAAATCCGGGAAATTCAAAATCATATTTTCCGATATTCAATTTTCTGACAGGATTTCCGGTGTACTCGGTATCGGCATTTTTCAAAAAATTTTTCCCGTCTTCCATTCCGAGAAAAACCTTGCGAGCATATTTTGCCAAAAGTCTGTTAGTTAATCCGGGATATGAGTTTTGTTCATGCAAAAAAACGGGAATTTTACCTGCAAGAGCCGCAAATCCCGGAGGTCCGGAAACAAATCCGCCGCAACCGAAAAAAAAATCAGGCTTAAATTTCTGAAGATATAAAGAAGACTTAAATAATCCGTCCAAAAATCTAAAAGGGAAAAGCAAATGTTTAAATGTAAATTTTCTGTAAAGTTTTTGTACGTTTACGGGAGAAAATTCAATACCCGCTTCGGAGATTATTCTTTCTTCCATACTGTTTTTGTTACCGATGTAAAGAACTTCTCCGCCTCTTTTTATTATTTCTTCAGAAACCGCAAGAGCAGGCGTAATATGCCCTCCCGTTCCTCCGGCAGATACAACAGCTCTCATATTACCTCTTAACCTCTGCCGAAATATTCATCAAAAGCCCGATACCGATGGAATTTACGACAAGAGATGTTCCTCCGTAAGAAATGAAAGGCAAAGTTACTCCAGTTGACGGAAGAGAAGACATAGAAACTCCTATATTTATCATAGCATTAATAAAGATATTAAGCCCCAATCCCAAAGATGCCAATTTTAAAAATAAATCATCTGCATGATATGAGATTTGAACAGTTCTGAAAAATAAAAAACAATACAGCAAGAAAACAATAATACTGCCTAAAAATCCGAATTCTTCTCCTATTACAGAAAAAATATAATCGGTTTCTGCCTCGGAAAGATAATTCTCTTTTGCCATTCCTTCGTCAAAACCTTTACCAAAAAATCCGCCGTTTGACAAAGCTATCAAGGATTGTCTTATTTGCTTATCGTTTAGATTTTCGTGTTTTACGCTTTTACTTAAACTTCTCATGTAAAGATTATATCTTTTGAAAATCTTAATCCTTGCCGATCTGTAAGATGCTCCAAAAGAAATAACTCCGAATCCGGCAATTAAAGCAACAGAAAGCATAATCAAAAGATTTAAAATTCTTACTCTCGCAATAAAAAACATGCAAAAAAGAGTAGCCGAACTTATGACTAAAATACTGAAATGCCGTTCATAAAGAATCAATAAGTAAAATATCGGAGTAAAAACAAATATTTGCCAAAATCTTTTTACCAAATCAAGCAAAGAAGCGTTTTTTATTAAATCTTTTTTATTTGCGAAAGTACGAGCCACATACCAAATCAGGACAATTCTTGCCAGCGTACTCGGTTGAAATGACAGCTTCCATATTTTTAAAAAACGCTTGGCTCCATTTATATCATTTCCGAAGCAAAGAACTGAAATCAATAGAATCAGGCATAAAAGCATCCATAACGGAGCGGTCTTTTTCAAAAAATTCAGAGGAATAATACTGAAAAAAAAGGCGGGAAAGAATGATAAAAGAAAAAACAATGCATGCTTATAAAATCTTGTAAAATTTGTTCCCACTGCTCCGATATCCTGAATAAAAAGAATACCTATAAATCCCAGAAGAAAAGCGCAAACAGGAATAAAAATATCGTAATTACGTATTGTTTTTTTCTTAGATCTTATCATAATTTACTCACAATTTCTTTAAATTTTTTTCCTCTGTCTTCAAAATTTTCAAACATATCAAAACTGGCGCAAGCCGGAGAAAGCAAAACAACCTCACCCCATTCGGCATTTTTAAAAGCCTTAAAAACGGCATCCTCCATACTGTCGCATTCCGAATATTTTAATCCGGAAAAGCAATCTTTCATTTTTTGTTTAGTCTCTCCGATCAAATATATTTCTTTGGTTTTATCTCTTAAATAAGGCATCAAAACAGAAAAATCTTCTCCTTTATCAGAACCTCCCAAAATGACGTGAATCGGAGAGTCGTAAGACATTAAAGCAAAGCGGACAGAATCCGTATTTGTCGCTTTTGAGTCATTAATAAACTTTATGCCGTTTTTAATACCTGCTTCTTCAAGACGATGCTCCAACGGATAAAAAGAATCTAAATGCGGAATAATTTCATCAAGATCTATTCCCAATCCGGAAACGGCAAGCAAAGCAGCCATGGTATTTTGCCTGTTATGAGGTCCTTTTATCTTCATATTATTCAAAGAAATATTGCGGTTGCCGATTTTAATTTCATTTTCTCCGACAGAAAATCCTTCAGCTTCCTTATTGTCCGAAAAACACATTAAAGAAGAATTTATTCTACGTAAATTCTCCTTTATGACGGGGTCATCAATAAAGACAACGGCTTTATCTTCTTCTGTTTGATTCATAAAAATTCTGAACTTTGATAAGGCATAGTCTTCAAAATCACGATACCTGTTCAAATGATCCGGAGTAATATTCGTCAAAACGGCAACATCAGGTCTGAAAGAAGAAATCAGATCAAGCTGAAAACTGCTCAATTCCAAAACGACAAAATCATATTCCGGTTCAATAAGATTACAGGAAGTAAAAGGAATCCCGATATTGCCTCCGACAACAACTTTTAACCCTGCTGATTTCAAAAGATGATAAATTAATGAAGTAACGGTACTTTTCCCGTTGGAACCGGTAACGGCAATAATTTTGGCTTTTCTTCCCAAAACTTCGTATCCCAGTTCTATTTCATTGATAATTTTTATATTACGTCTTTCAGCTTCTTTGATCGGGTTGATATTAAGCGGAACTCCGGGACTGACAATCAGATAATCGCAATCAAAAATTTTATCTGAATGCCCGCCGAATTCACAATCAAATTTTTTAATTGTGCTATCAGGCAAATTAAGGGATTCTTGATTATTTTTATCCGATAAAAATACTTTGCCGCCGTTACTTTCAATAAGCTCGGCAACAGCCAGACCGCTGCGAGCAATTCCCAAAACAGAAAATTTTTTATTGCGTAAATCCATATCTTACTCCGATTAAATCAGCGAACTTTTACGGAAGATAAAGCTAAAACAGCCAAAAACATCGCAACAATCCAGAATCTGGCAACAATCTTTGATTCCGGAATGCCCGTTTCTTCAAAATGATGATGAAGAGGCGCTTTTTTGAAAAACCGTTTACCTGCTCCGCTTTTGATTCGGGTATATTTAAACCAATACTTTTGGATAAAGGAAGAACATCCTTCAGCCACAAATATTCCTCCGATTATAATAAAACAAAATTCCTCTCTTAACAATACGGCTGCCAAGGCCAGCAATCCTCCTAAAGTCAAAGAACCGGTATCTCCCATGAAGACCTGAGCAGGATAAGCATTAAACCATAAAAAACCTGCCAATGTACCGATCATAGAAGAAAGAAACACCAGCAATTCTCCGGATTTTTTGAGATGTTCCATATTAAGATAGTCTGCCAAAAATGAGTTTCCCTTTATGTAAGCAATTATTCCGAGAGCAAATGCGGCAATCATTACCGTTCCGGCAGCCAACCCGTCCAAACCGTCGGTAAAATTAACCGCAGTGGAAAAAGAAAAGATGAAAAAAGAGGCAAAAAGAATGAAAAACCAAGCAATATTTACAGTTAAGGATTTAAAGAAAGGGATACTCAATTTGGTAATTCCTCCGTCATCTTTATTAAAATAAATAACGATTACGATGAGAAACGTAATTATAAGCTGGCTTACGGTTTTCGCTTTAACCGAAAGACCCTCTTTTCTTCCGCAAAAATTTTTCAAATAATCATCAAGAAATCCTATAACAGCGAAACCGAACATCAAAAAATAAAGATACAATATGTAATAGTTGTCCAATCGGTTCCACAAAACAGAGGATAAAAAAATACTCAGCACAATAAAAATTCCGCCCATGGTCGGAGTATTGTTCTTGCCGGCATGATTTTCCGGAGCATGAATATTTACTTTTTCAACAGCATTATTTTTTTGCAATAAACTTATAAAGCAAGGACCGATAAAAAAGGTAATCATAAGAGAAGTCAAAAAAGCTCCCGCTGATCTGAAAGTAATGTAATTAAAAAGATTAAGAGCCGATAACCTCTCTATAAAAGGTTCAAGAAAAAAATAAAACATAATTACCTCATCGCAATAATAATTCTATAAACTTTTCCAATTTGATTCGCCGGGATGCTTTCACAAAATAAACAACCGGACATGATTCGGGTTTGAAGTTTTCAATAAGTTCGTCAACGTTTCTGCAGTGTTTCTTCAGATTATAATATTTTGATTCCGAACCGACCGATATTGAATTATTTCTTTCATTTTCAGTCAGAAATTTTCCGATTTCTTCGTGAAAATATTTACTTTTTTCTCCAAGTTCCAGCATATCTCCCAAAACAGCGACATGCTTAATGCCGGCATAATTATTTCTCCAATGTTCGATACCGGCTTTCATAGACTCCGGACCGGCATTGTAACAATCGGCAATAATAATGTTTTCTCCTGCTTCAATAATTTTCATTCTGTTTCCTTCCGGGGAAAACAATTTCAACCCCTCCGCAATGTCCTCATCCGTAAATTTAAGATATTGAGCCGTTTTAACGGCAAAAGAAGCATTCAGAGCAAAAAAATCAGCAGGAGAGTTTACGGTAAAAATTTTGTCGTCCAGCATAAAAGTCGTCTCTCCGGAAACAGATTCGATTATTTTTACTCTATGCTTTGATTTTAAGGAAAATCCCACGGTCTCAACATTTTCGGCATCATAAAATTTATCGAAGTCTCCGGTTACAAAAGCAATTTCCGATACATGTTTCAACAATGAGCTTTTTTCTTTAAAAACGCCTTCTTTATTCCTAAGGAAAGCCGTATGAACATTGCCCACGGAAGTAATAATTCCTATTTCGGGCTTGCTCGCAGAAGCAAGCAACTCAATTTCTCCGAATTTATTGGCTCCCATTTCCAAAATCAAATAATCAAGACTCGGAGATAAAGCAAATAATGTTTTGGGTACTCCGACTTGATTATTTTCATTTCTGAAAGACTTTAAGACATTGCCTTTTCGGCTTAAAATATTACTCAAGATTTCTTTGGTTGTTGTCTTTCCGAAACTTCCTGTTACTCCTATTACTTTGGCTGTAAACAAAGATCTGTATTTTGAAGCAATTTTTTGATATGCGTTCGTTGTATCCTCAACCCTGACAATCTGCTCTGATTTGATATCGCAATCGGAAGCGATACAACATACAGAAGGATTTGAAATTGCGTCTTTCACAAAATTGTTACCGTCAAATACATCTCCTTTCAAGGCAACAAAAAAAGAATTTTCCGGTAAAATTCTGCTGTCTGTCGAGACATAAAACAATTGTCGGGAATTAAGAAAAGACAAATCTCCGAGCAAAAAACGAATTTCCAATAAATCTACGGGCAAAGCAAGTTTTTGACAAACATGAGCTTTTTCGAAGAGAACATCATCTCGGCTGTTTAAAATCTTTTTCGCCTCTTCCCTGTCGTCAAACCTAAACTTCTTGCCGTTAATTTCCTGATAAGTTTCATGTCCCTTGCCGGCAATAAGCACAATATCATCTTTTACGGCGGATTTTAAGGCTGTATAAATAGCGCATCTTCTGTCAGAATTGATCCAAAAATTTTCTTCCGGGTCATGATCCCCGATAATATCAGCAATAATTCGGTTGGGATTCTCCGTTCTGGGATTATCAGAGGTAACAATAGTTAAGTCGGAATACAGCAAAGCTTTATCCAACATAAAAGGACGCTTTGATTTATCTCTGTCTCCGCCTGCTCCGAAGACGGTAATAATCCTGTTTTTTTTGACTTTAGCCAGGCATCCCAAAACATTTTCAAGAGCATCGGGAGTATGAGCATAATCGACAAAAACATGAATTCCGCAATAATTTTCGACTTTTTCCAGTCTGCCCGGTATATTTATGTCCAGCAAAAAAGAATTTAAATCAAAAACGGAAAGTTCAGGATCAAAAATTTTTGCCGCCGATATTGCAGAAGCTGCATTCACGGCATTATAATCTCCTGTCAAAGGAACAGAAAACTTACCGGAAGTTTCTCCGGAGAAATTTTCAATGATAAAATCGGTTGATTTTGCAGAAGTTTGCAAAATTTTTAAATTATCTCCCGGTTTCAGACAAATTTTATCGCATGCGACTAATCCGCTTAATTCCTTTCCCGCTTCGTCTCCCGAGTTAATAATTGCATTTTTCAGACGGAAATCTTTAAACAATTTGAATTTGGCATTTTTATATTCAAACATGTTTTTATGAAAATCAAGATGTTCTCGACTTAAATTGGTAAAAATACCCGAATCAAATTCCAACCCCGTAACCCGATGCAAATCCAAAGCATGAGAAGAAACTTCCATGACAACAACTTCAATTCCGGCATTTCTCATTTTATCAAAAATTTCATTAAGCTCAACAATATCGGGCGTAGTTCTTTCGGAATTATATTTTTTCCCGTCAATGGAATAACCGAGAGTTCCTATTAACCCGGTTTTATGACCGGCATTACGAAGAATTTTTTCGGTTATTGCAGCGGTTGAGGTTTTCCCGTTGGTTCCGGTTATACCGATAAGGTAAAAATCTTCGGTAGGATCATTAAATATTATTTTGGCGCTCCAAGCTGCGGCTTCTCTGGAATTTTTGACGATAATCTGAGGAGTTTCTGTATCTATAGGGCGTTCCGCAATAATAAGAGAGGCTCCATTTTCAACAGCTTTTAAAGCAAAATCATGCCCGTCCGAAGAAAAACCGGATATACATACAAATATTGATTTTTCTGCAGCTTTTCGCGAGTCAGAGCAAATATATTCGACAGCGGAATCATTAATATTCATCGCATCAATGACATCAATATGCTTTCTGAGATTTTCATAAAATTTTCTTACAGTTTGCATTCGGCTTTTACCTCGCATATTTGTCCGGATTCTATTTTTTCTCCGGGCTTTACTGATTGCCAAACAATTGATCCGCTTCCTTTTATTGTTAAAACAGCTCCGGCGGATTTAGCTGCGGCAACAGCTTTTCTGCAACTCATCCCCAATAATTCAGGCATAATAAATTTTTTAATTTCTTCATTCTTTTTTTCTGTTATCAAACGCAATTCATTATCCGGCGACATTTGCATGTTTGCAGCCGGCATTTGCTTAAGAACTTTTCTCGAAAGATTATTTCCTTCAATTCTGTATCTAATATTTTTTCCTGCTAAGACAGATTTAGCTTGCTCTAAAGATTTGCCTGTTACATCAGGAACAGTAATTTTTTTTTCACGGCGCATTGTTTCGTTTTTCACAATATTGCATGAAGGCAAACTTAAAATTTCCTCAATAATTTTTTTAAATGTCGGGACAGCCGAATTGGATGCATAATAACAGTACGGTTTTTGAACGTCATCCAAAACAATAACCCCTGCCAACTCCGGATTATCGGCAGGCAGGTATCCCGCAAAAACAGAGTAATAGTGTTCTTTTGAATATTTGCCGTTTTCACTTTTTTCAGCAGTACCTGTTTTTCCTGCAATTTGAACATTGCTGATTTTAGTCTTTTCAGCGGTACCTTCATTTACAACTGCCTTTAAAATATTATTCAAAGTGCCTATAGAAACTTTATCGGATATTTTTCTTGCAAAGTTGTTCTTTAACTCTTTATCCCCGACAGCTTTTAAAATAGACGGTCTCATGACTTTTCCTCCGTTTGCCAGAGTACAATAAGCATTTGCCAGCTGTAATGCGGTAACCGACATTTCATGACCGAAAGATATAGAATGGAGAGAATAATACTTCCCCCAATCATCCAAATCCCTGAACATTCCCTTTCCTTCATTAATGCCTATGCCTGTTTTGTTTCCGAAACCCAAATCAACCAACAAGTTATGAAATTTTTTCCGCCCGTCTTCAGTAACAGCTATTTTATCGGCAACTCGACATATACCCGTATTGCTCGATTCAACCAGAACATCTTTAAAACTTAAAAATCTTTCGTGCTTGTGAGAGTCTTTTATCGTTCTTTCTATTTTGCCGTTTATTTTAATTTGATAGCGACTGCAATCAATCATGCTCTCAGGTTTATACAATCCCTCTGATAGCGCCTGTAAAGCCGTAAAAGGCTTCATCGCTGAACCGGGTTCAAAAAGAGACAACGCAGGTAAATTCGGGTAACCCCTTACTGATCCTGAACCTTCCGATAATTCTCTTTCTTTCTCTATACCCGCCATAGAAATAACTTCTCCGGTACGCGGATCCATTAACACGCACATTGCTTTTTCGGCATCATAATCCTTTATTGCCTCTTTAAGATTTTCTTCAACTATTTCCTGAATATCCAGATCAATTGTAAGATAAATGTCTTTTCCGTTTTTAGCCGATTGCGAAGAATAACGGTTATAACGCGAAGTTTTGTTGAGTCCGTTCTTTTTTACTTTTTCCCAACCGTTTTCTCCCTTCAAAAGATTATCGTAAGCTTTCTCAATTCCTCTTACGCCTGATAACCTGTATCGGTCTCTTCCGTCTGTAATATCTACTCTTTCAACCTTAGCAACACCAATAAGTCTGGCTGCCAATTCACCGTTGGGATAACATCTTTTGTCGACTGCGGGAGTAAAAATTGCACAATTTTCGGGGATTCCTTTCTTAGCCATTTCTGATTTTATTTCATTCATTTCTTTATTCGATATATCATCTGAAATAAAAATGTTATTATTGCCTTTACTCCTTAAATCCCTGATAACGGGTCTTAGGGCTCTTTCAGAGTGACCAGCAATGATTTTACTGAATGTTAACAGTATCTCATCATAATCCTTCTTTTCTTTTTGGGCATGTCTTTTAAGATAAAATCTTGCCGCATCCATTTGGAAACGTTTCTCGGAATAAGCAATTAAACGTTCGTTTCTGTCAAATATCTTCCCTCGCACAGGGTCAATGATATTAGTTGACGGTGTGTATCTTAGAGCATTTCCGAACCCGTAAGGATTACCCAACATAACCAGACCAAGGTATATAAACCAAACAATGATCCAGGTCGAAAATACAAAGGATAAGACAATATAACGTTTCATGAGGTCAAAACAGATCAATCTGCAAAAGGATTAAGAAAAGCCATAAAAGAGTCTTTTTCTTTAATTTCTTTTACGGAAGCTTTATCGTAATAAACCCAGGCATAATTTGCCTTTTCAAAACCTGATTTTTTCGCAAATTCCTCAATCCTGGAAAAAGACGACAACTCTTGATTCTTTTGTTTAAGAAAGTGCATAATTTCTTTTTCTGCAGCTGTTTTCTTCTTAAAGTTGTCTGTATCTTTCCTTAATTTTCCTATACCGCTTTTCATATGCATCCTTAGCGTATAACACATAACGAACAAAAGGAAAATACGAAAAAGTTTAGAAAATACGTTTTTCAACCGTAAACGCGACAAAAAAAACAACGCAAGAATGAATGCGAAACACATCAATTCAATTCCCATGGCTTACCCCTTTTATGACTAATTTTATTTTTTAACCCCGATTCTGAGCTTTGCGCTGCGAGACCTTGAATTTACGGCAATCTCACTCTTATCGGGAATGATCGGTTTTTTAGTTAAAATCTTTAAACGACTTTTTTTATTGCAAACACATTTCAAAAATTTAGAAGGACAGGTACAGTTGATCTCTTCTTCCTTGAAATACCTTTTAACGATTCCGTCTTCCAAACTGTGATATGAAATAACGGCAATTCGTCCTCCGGGATTAAGAATATCAACTGCGCTTTTCAATGCTTTTTTCAATACTTCGGTTTCTTGATTTACTTCAATGCGCAAAGCCTGAAATATCCTGGCTTTCGCTTTTTCTTTTAACGGTGATTTTACAGATTTTTCGATGAGGTTTGCCAATTGAATATTCGTCTCTAAAGAACCCTTTTTACGTTCAATCTCTATATTTTTCGCGACGGAAAATGATTCTCGTTCTTCTCCGTAATCCTTAAATATCCGTACAAGATCGGCTCTTGAATAACCGTTAACGACATCATAAGCCGATATTTCAGTATTTCGGTTCATACGCATATCCAGTTTATGCTCAGATCGAAAACTGAATCCTCTGTCCATCACGTCAAGCTGGTGAGAAGATACGCCTAGATCAAACAAAATTCCGTCTATTTTTTTTATTCTTTGCAACGCCAAATGAGTTCTCAGGTATGAAAAATTGGATTCAATTATAAAAAGACGATCATTAAATACGGAAAGCCTTTCAGAAGCAAAAGCAACGGCATCTTCATCCTGGTCAAAAGCATAAACCCGAACGGAAGAATCAGCTTTAAGCACAGCTTCTGTATGCCCTCCTCCGCCTAAGGTGGCATCTACATAAATACCTCCGGGCTTAAGGCATAAAGCGTCTAACGATTCTTTCAATAAAACAGGTACATGATAATTTGTCATAATTGATAATCCGTTTTTCTGAACTTGCCTTTTCGGCTTTCCAAACGTTCCAACTTAACTCTCCTGAATTCTTCAGGAGACCATACCGAAATAAAATCGCCTTCTCCTCGTATAACAACTTTGTCCGTTATCCCGGCAAGTTCCATCAACTCATCGGTCAATTTTATTCTTCCCGGACCTTCTATTGATTGCTCGGGAGAGGCAAAATCTCTCAAATCATTCAATAAATCTCGTTGGCGTTCATCTCCTTTTCTCAATTTTTCGCTCAGCTTCTTCCAATTGTCTAAAGGATAAACCACAATGTAGGCATCGGGACCAAAAGAACAGATTACGCTGTTCTTAGCATTTGGACCGAATTTTTTCTTTAATTCGGCAGGTATCATTATACGCTTTTTGTTAACAGAGTTTTCCCAAGTACCGAGGAATTCCGATGACATCTTGCCTCCAATTGAGGAATTTTAAGATTTATTGCAATAATTTGACTTTATTTGACAAATTATGAGTAATAGAACAAAGCAGTCAATACTTTTTTATATTTTTTGCAGGCAAAAAGGACACATTAAAATAAGAATCCTATTTATTTGAATCTAAGAGATGTTATAGTTTTTTGAAGACAGATATGACAAGACGAATATTTTGAAGTTTATCTCTAAAAAAACAAAACCTTTTCTATTTTTGCATATCAATGAGAGCAGTTTAAGCAATTTTTTGCAGAATTTTCAATTTTTATCAGAAAAATAATCTTCCCGAAAAAATATCCTGAGAATAAATTAAATTCGACAATAATCAATAAAAAAATCCTTCCGCCGCATGACGAAAGGATTCAACAATGATATCAGTTAACAGATTATGTATAAATAATTTACAAAAAAATAATTAATATTCTATTTTTTTATTAAGAATTTCATTTTCTTTACAATATTTTTCTTTTATATCCCTTAAACGCTTCAAATTCGTCTTAATTCTCCAAGACAAATTCTTATCGCAAATATCATTTTCAATTTTTTCGGCTTCTTCCAATCTTTCAATAGCCAAATTTAAATCTTTTTTAAAGCTTAAAGAATCAAAAAAAACTTTTGCTTCATCTGCTCCCATTCTTTTTTTACCGTCACATTTTCGATAAAATGCATAACCGTAACGATTCAAATTCCAAGCCAAAAGAGAGGAGTCGTTAATAACTTCTGCATAATGAATAATATCGTTGTAATATTTAAATAATTTTGAATAATCTTCATTCTCTTCTTTAATCTCTTCGTTTTTTGCCAGCGCTTCCAGAGATAAACAGGTTGCTTGCAAAGCGCTTTCATCCATAATCAGAACCGTATTTTCTTTTTCCGGACTTTTGCAACATGTCAATAAAATCAAAGCTGTAAAATAAAAAAATTTCTTCACGTCTCTCCTCCGTGTTTTAAATATTTTTTAATTTATGCAACTTGCGTTAAAATAATTTTTTAATGAATAATATCATAAGGAAGATATTTTTCCTTAACCTGTTTCATGGCAGAAAATATATTGTCGGAAACATTTATTTTCTTATGTTTTTTTTGAATTTCTCGAATAAGATTTTTTATAAAAAGGCGTTTTGTCTTATCTTCATATCCGCATTTGCGAGACAAAACATTAAGTTTATTTCTTTTAAAGAATATATTTATTAACTTTTCAGGAACCAGATAAAATGGACGAATTATTTCAAATTCACCTCCGAATAATTCCTGTTTCGGCATCATGGCAGAATATTCCCGGCTGAATATTTGATTAAGAAGCAAAGTCTCGACAACATCGTCTTTATGATGTCCCAAGGCTATTTTTTTTATTCCGTTTTCTAGAGAAAATTCTAAAATAGCCTGTCTTTTTCGTTTTGAACAAGTAAAACATTGATTTTTTATTCCGGATATTTCTTTCATAATCGGACGTTTTAAAATAATTATGCCGTTTTCAGTTTTTTGAGAAACTTCTTCGGCAAAAATATCAACCGTTACCGGAATCAATTCCAAATTAAATTCGTTACGCAAAATTTCCAGCATCGCCAAAGAATCTTTACCGCCTGATATTCCTGCCGTTATTTTCTCGCCCGGTTCAAATAAATTCCAGCGTTTGTTTGCTTCTTCAGTCAATTTTACTATTTTTGCAGTATTTTTGCTTAATACCATATTACATATCCGAGATTTTATATAAATCCGTGAGTTTTCGCAACAACTAAAGAAGCTGTAAGCGGTAATGTCAATCTAATTAAGAGGAGAAATGAAAGTTACCTTATTTTTGATTAAGTTAAAATCAATAAATAAAAACAATAAACTTATTTTATAAAAAATTATTTATCAAAATAATTATTGTCTTATTGCTTTATAAATTCTTTCTGGCATTAAATGTCAACAGGGAGACAAGAGGTTATATGTGTAAAAAAACGCTTTTATTTATTTTGCTTATTTGCTTAAATTTAGCGGCAAAAGACATTAATAACGATGAAATTTACAATGATTTTTCGGATAATTCGACAAAATACAAAGAATCAATAAATGTATCTTATAATGAAGAAACCCTAAATTCAGGCAATGAATTTGAAGGTTTTGAAGAAGAATTTTCGGATATTGACGAATGGGCAAATGAAGAAAATTACGCAAGCGCCAAAGAAACCGAATCTGTTTTGGGTTTTACTCTTTGGATCATGTTTGCCGTCATAATTGCATCCGTTTCGGTAAGGTTCAGATTTACCAGAAGACTGAAGCCTTTATTTTTACTCTCTTCGCTGATTTATCTGGGTTTTATTCGCGGAGGTTATCCCTGTATGATTACAAGCTTTATCGATATGATACTTGCCGTTTTCGGCGTAAAATGCCATTGGTCTAATTTCGTTTGGTTTCTCGGGCTTATTCCTCTTACTTATTTATTCGGAAGAGTATGGTGCGGATGGCTGTGTCATTTCGGAGCATTGCAGGAGTTTCTTTTTCTCGGCAACAGATTTCCCTTCTTAAAATCAAAAATCATACAAAAAATCTTAAAAATAAGTCAAATTTCCTTATTGGCGATTTTATTGATTCAATTATTCGTAACCAAAAGAAATTTATTTGACGAAACAGATCCCTTCGTGTCTTCCTTCAATTTAATGATAAACTCTCAAATATCACTAATCCTTTTCATCCTTTTAATGAGCAGCTCTGCCCTGATTTATCGTCCTTTTTGCCGAGGAGCGTGTCCTGTCGGACTCATTTTAGGTCTGATAAGCAAAATCCCGGGAGCATCAATTATAGACAAAGATAACAATTGCCTCGGTTGCACCCTCTGCGAAGATACATGTAAAATAGAAGCAATAAGCAGATATAAGCCGGAAAGCAAAAAAAATTACGAAACTGTATTTAATCATGCGGAATGCAATGCCTGCGGAGACTGTTTTAATCTTTGCAAAAAATCTTCAGTAAAATTCAAACGATTATCAATAAAAAATAAAACTGCCGAATAAACAAAATTATTGTTAAGAAAAAATTTAAATTGCGATCAAAATTACTGTTGCAGACCTTTATCTTAAATGACATAAGATAAATAAAATTAATCCCGTTATTATGAATACCTTTTTAATTTTCTCGACTTTGCAAAACAGGCTGCGACAAAAAAAGGCGATGAATAAATCACCGCCTTGATAAGTTTAATTTTTGATTTTATTTGAGTAAAATAATTTTACCGCTGACTTTTTCCTTGCCATTGGAAAGAGAATAGAAGTAAATTCCGGAAGCCGTCTTATTATTCAGATCATCATTAAAGTCCCAGATAACCTTATGGTTACCGGCTTTCATTTCTCCGTCAATCAGAGTTTTTACCGCCTGTCCTTTAACATTATATATTTTAAGTTCTATTTTTTGTTCCGAATTAAGATAAAACTCAAAAATACTTCCGCTTCTGCGTTCTTCCGTTATTGAAACAGGGTTAGGGAAATTGTTCACAAAACCGATCTCCGGTTCAATAATTTTTTCGGATAATTTTCTCTCGGCAAAATTAAATTTAATGTTTTTCCATTCATCTTTATTCCATGTTATAGGCTCAGATGAATTGAGAATATGTTTCTCGTTTTCGTCCGACAAGACAAAATCAACAGCATCGTTTTCTCCCGGATAGCTGATATTAGGAATATCAAATCCCATGGCAAGCAGGACATTGGTACCGTTTTTCGGGCTGCATTCTCCGATAACCGTTCCATTGCTCAAAGCATAAATCTTAGCCGAAGAATACAACTCAACATAATCAGGAATTTCAAATATAAACACCGATCTTGACTTGGACGCTTCTAAATCACTGCTATAATTTCCCTTTACGCCGGCATCATTGTTATAAGGAAGATTAAGTTCAACCTTAACGGCAGTATCAGCAATAACTTCGTAACAACGATTTTTTTCAAGGATTTCTATTCCGCCGTTCCATTTTATTCCGTCATTTACGGAAGCATTCTTTTCATCGCTTATTGCAAGGATATGAGAATATTTATCGGACGGGAAAATATCTCTTAATTTCACATCGTATTTATGATCGTAACGGAAAATATTTTTACCTTTTTTCAATTCCAAATTTTTCAAAATATGGTTATCCGCATCAAAAGTCAATTTCATGTTATCATTTACCCTGATCCAATAATCTCTATTAATGAATAAAGTATCCGAGCCTGATAATTCATCATCGGAGCTTGAATAATCATAAGGATAAACAGAAATATTAACATTTCGATATGAAGAGAATACGGAGTCAATAATAGCCTCCTCGGGAAGAGACTCGAATTTTATCAAATTTAACCCTTTATTAAGAGCGTAAGATTCTCTTGAATCTGATTCCAATTCAATATTAACCGAAAGACTGTCTCCTGATTTCAATTCTCGGCTTAATATTTCCGAAACGTAACCTTCTTTAAATACAGAGACCAAGTAATCTCCTTCTTCCGTATAATCTATTCGATATACGCCGTTATCGTCAGATTGAGTCATCAAGTCTGTTCCTTCAATTCTGATTATCGCTCCCGAAACAGGCAAGTCTGCGTCATAATCGGTAATTATCCCGGAAAGATTTCCGACAGGACGATCGGGAGACAATATGAAGTTAAGAGAATTTGACTGTCCCAATCCGACATGATAATTATTGATGCTTTGATTTTCATAATCATCATGAGAACAAAGAATATTGTAATCTCCGGATTCAATATCGTTAATAACATAAAATCCGTTTTCATCGCTTGTTGCGCTGTATGCCGTACCTGTAAAATTGACCGTTGCATTTTCTATAGGAGCAGAATTATTGTCGGTAATCAAACCGCTTAATGAACTGTAATAAGGATCAAGAACCGCATTTACGGTTTTTGTCTCAAGACTTTGCACTGTTACGCTTGTTTGATAGCTTCTGTATCCCATTATAGAAAAAAGCATTGTATAAGTGCCGGTTTGTATAGAATTTATTTCGTAATATCCGCTATCATTGCTCACCACGGATTGCCCTGTTTCAACAATTCTGACATTTACTCCGGGAACAGGATCTCCGGTATCTCTGTATTCTCCTTGCGTAATATGTCCGTTTATGTTGCCCGGTTTAGGCATAAGAGCCGTATTCAGAACAACTGAATTACCGGCACTGAATATAATATTGCTCTCATCATGATCAAAATAAGACGAATGTCGGAATGAAACGGAATAAGTTCCCGGTATAATATTGCTGATATTATAATAACCCGTTTCATTGCTTACAACGGTATAATCCGTTCCAACTATCCTGACTTCTACACCGGAAACAGGATTACCGTTTAATGAATTTGTCAGAGTTCCGCTTAAAACTGCGTGTAAAGGAGAAAGCATAACATCCTTTGTCGTTATTGAATTTGATTCGATAAAAACATTTTCCGCCGTATATTCTTCAAATCCTGATTTTGAGAATACCAAATTATAGTATCCTTCATTCAAATTATCAATCCTGTAGTAACCGTTTTGATCAGTAAAAACGAATTGAGAGCCGACGGATACTTTTACTCCGCTTACCGGATCCCCGAAATCTCTCCTGAAATTATTTTCTCTCACCGTTCCTTCAACTGAACCAGGGAAAGAGTTTAATATAAAGTCATATTCCAAATATTCGTTTATACCTACATTTAAATTAGAAAGATTTACGGTTTGATAATTTTCATGAGTTATTTCAATATTATAAACACCTTTCTTTAAATTGGTCAAATGATATGCGCCGGAGCTGTCGGAAGTTGCGGACAAAGAGTTCCCGACAACTTTTATCAAAGCATTGCGGACAGGCAAGAAGTTATTGGAAACAATATTTCCGTTTAAGGACGAATAAAAAGGAGAAAGAGAAACATTTAAGTTTACCGTATCAGCGTTGGCAACCTCAATATTGCTTTCGGTTTTATTCTGATAACCGTCTTTTCTGAATTCAAGATTATAAGTTCCGCTGACAAGACCGTTAAAAGCAAAATTACCTTCGGAATCGCTTATAGTTGAATAATCTGTTCCCGTAATCTGTACGATAACATCGCTTATCACATCGCCGTAATCTCTGCCTGAGAGATAATTTCCTTCCGTAATTGTCCCCGTAATTTTTCCGGGCAACGGGTTTAAAATAAAATCATGATTAAGACTGTCGCCGTTGGCAAACACCATATTGCTTACCAATCCCTCAGCATATCCGGCGCAATTTACAGTAATATTGCGGACACCTGCGAGAATATGCATCAATTTATAATAGCCGTTGCCTTCGCTCAAAGTTTGAGCATCGGTTCCTTCTGCAACAATAACAGCTCCTTCAATCGGATTTCCTGTCCCGGATTCTCTGATAAAACCGGACATTACAGCCGCAAAAGGAGTCATCACCGCATTAACCGTATAAGAATTATTGAGACTTTCGACGTTAACGGTCTTAACAACATCTTCAAATCCGCTCTTTCTGAAAATTAATTCATAAACTCCTGTTTGAATATTATTAAATCCGTATTTGCCGGTTATATCAGAGGAAGAGGTTTTTATTTCCGTTCCGTTAAGCCTGAGAGTTACGGTTGCTCCTGAAACAGGGTCGCCCTCCTCTCTATATTGACCCTCGGTTACAAGACCTTTAATAATTAATCTTTCCATGTTAAAATTCAATTCATAAGTCGAGGCAGGTTCAATATGAACAGGATCTGATTCAAAAGTCTTAAAATCGGGATGCGAGATTATTAAAGTATAATCTCCTTCTTCAATATCGCTCAAAATATAATTACCGTTATTTTCGGAGTAAGCGGAAATTCCCGTTCCGGAAAGCGTTATTTGCGCATTTTCAATCGGATCGCCGTCTCCTTTTATTTGTCCCATTATAATTCCGCCTACAGGAATCAAATCAACATTAACCGCCGTTGTATTTCCTGCAATGCAATTAACGCTGTTTTGCGTAAGAGTATGGTAACCTGTTTTTTCAAACTTAACGGTATAAATGCCTTCTGCAAGAGATTCAAAATAATAATATCCCGAATTATCGGTAAATGTTTGATCTCCGGTTTCAATTACTGTTACCGCAACATTTGCCAAAGAATCTCCCAATATTCTTTCATTATCTCCGTAAGTTGTTGCCAAGCTTTCCGAAGAACCGAACAAAGGACTGACATAATGACCTTCAGTTACGTATCCTCTCAGACTCAATCGATTAATTTCATAATTACTTACCAAAGAATCAGCATAATCAACCGAGAAATTAAAATCGGCATCAAGAAAATCAGGATGATTAACATTTAAAGTATAATTACCGGGCTTTAAATCATTTATAAGATAATGACCTTGATTATCAGATACAGAATAAGTATCCTTTCCGGATATTTTTAATTTCGCATTTTCAACCGGATTTCCGTTGCCTGATTCGGAAATAAATCCTGTAACCAAAGCATATTTCGGACGAAGCTCGACATTCTCGATTTTAATTTCCCCTTCAACAACAGTAACATTGACAATCTCTGTTTTATAACCGTCTAAACCGAACACGACATCATAAGTTCCCGGCGCAATCTCGGCAAACCCGAAATTTCCGTTATTATCGGTTACGGTATGGAAAGAATCAAAATCAACAGTAACATTTGCCAACGGATCACCTTGATTTCGGATAAATTCTCCCTCGGTAACCGTTCCCTTAAAGTTCAGAATATGCAGAGAAAAGTTACTGGTTTGCGTAAAATTAGACTGAATATTTACGTCTGAATTTAAGCCTGTTCGGTAATCAGGATGTTCGCATTTGACATCATAAACTCCGGGAAGAATTCCCAATATCATAAAACGCCCGTTGGAATTTGATACTGCGGTAAGATCATTTCCGTCAGGATTAACAACAGTTATAACCGCTCCGGAAATTGCTGTTTGATTACTGTAATCGGTAACCGTTCCCATCAGCATTGCCGTATTTTTAAACATTTCAACCGAAAGATCAAGAGGCGTTGAAGGATTGGAAACAACGTTTATATCAGATTCTTCCATCGATTGAAATCCGTTCTTTTCAAATCTGAAACTGTAATTTCCGTCTTCTAAATCGGTAAATCCGTATTGTCCGAAAGCATCGGAAGTATCTCTTACGCCGGTCTCAATAACGGTTACAACAGCTCCTTCAATCGGATCGCCTGCTCCTCTGAAATAGCCGCCTTCGGTGATAACTCCTCTTATATCATAAATAAACATGACAAAATTTTCGGTTTTGGTTTGATTAACCTCAACTTCCACATGTTCAACAACTATGTCGGCATAATCAATGTGAGTAACGGTAACCGTATAAAATCCCGGGTTAATATCGGTAAAAAGATAGTAACCTTGCGAGTTGGTAAAATCCGTCAGGGTTTCCGACGTTGCTTCATTTTTTATCGTCACGGAAGCATTTTCAAGATAGATTCCATTTTCGTTACTGACTCTTCCCAATAAATTAGAAGACTTGGCAATCAATTGAACATCTTGAACTTTGGAAGTTCCTTCTGTAAGCTGAACATCATCTATTGTCTCGGTTATATAATCAGATTGCGAGAAAATCAAAGTATAAAGTCCGTTCATGTTTTCGACATCCGTAAAAAGATAATATCCTCTTTCATCGCTGACAACGCTTTGTCCCGTTTCGGCAATAACAACCGAAGCTCCGACAATCGGATCTCCGAGTTCGCGTTGACCGCGTCTGCCTGCTTGCGTAACATGACCGTGAAGATTTATAAAACTGATCTGAATATCTTCAATAACCTGTTCATCTGTTAAAATTTCCACTCCGTCTTTTCTGCCGGTTATAAAATCATCGGCAAAAACAAGAATATTATACTCTCCGGCAGTTACTCCCGTGAAAGCATAATGCCCCTCGGAATCGGTAAATGCGTTGAAAGAAGTATTTTCCAAAACAACTTGCGCATTTTCAACGGGATCACCTGTTCTTTTATCGGTAACAGAGCCGCTCAAGGTTGCGAAAAAAGGATGAATTTTAATTGTTCCGATATCAGAAGAAGCAGATTCCGAAACGCTTACATAATGAATTTTAGTTTGATAACCTGTTTTAGAAAAACTTAATGAATAATCTCCCGAGGGAATATTTTTAAATTTAAAATACCCTTCATTATCAGTAAGAGTTTCTTCTTGCGTTTCCAAAATTTTAACAATTACGTTTTCAACCGGATCATTAAGATCCCTCAAGACATAATTCCCTTCCGCAACATGTCCTGAAAGACTTATATTTGAAGATTGCAAAACAAAATCAAGAGTATTTGTTTCATTTAATTTAATAATAGTCATAGCAGATTCTTCATGATAATATTCAGAAGAAACATGGACGTTCCAAATACCTTTATACAAATTATTAAATTCATAATTTCCTTCGACATCCGCAGTATCAATAAGAGTAATTCCTCCGGAAGAAATTTGAATTGTTGCGTTTTCAACAGCTTCTCCGGTATCAGAAGCAGTGATTTTACCTTTTAAAGTTCCGGGAACAGGAGTAAGATCAAAATTCAGATTTTTTTCTTCGTTTATATCAAACTCAATTGATAAAGCGGTAGAATCACGATAAGAATCATGAGTAAATTCCACGTCATAAGAGCCTGTCGGAATACCTCTAATTTCATATTTTCCCTCAGCATCGGTTATCCCGATTCCGGTTGTTCCCGCAATTCTTACCAAAACATCGTAAACAGGAGCACCTGAATAATTATCAGTTACTGTTCCCGAGAGAACGGCAGAATAAGGGTAAAGATCAATAATTCCCGTATCAAGCGTATCGTTTGCGGTTACGTTAATTCCGTACAAACTTTCAGGTTTAAAACCATCTTTTCTGATTTTTATTTCGTAAACACCGGCAGGCAATCCGCCTATAAAAAAGAAACCGTTTGAATCAGAGTAAGAAGTGAATCCTGTTTCAATCACTTCAATCTCGGCATTTGAAATCGGATCGCCGACACCTCTGTCAATAAATTCGGATTGGCGAATTGTTCCGACAATTGCTCCGGGCAAAAATTCAAGAGAAGTATTTAAATTTACGACTTCGCCTATATTGAATTCAACGTTTCTTTCAATCAAAACAGCATAAGACGGATGAGAAAATTCAACATCATAAATCCCTGCCGGTATGCCCGTAATTTCATATAATCCGTCTCCGGAAACCGTATCTTTAAAAGTTCCGACCGTAACGACCGTATTCAAAATCGGATTATTGTCGATATCGGTAACAATGCCTCGCAAAACAGCTCCTAAAGGATTCAAGTTAACATCAAGAGCAGTTGTATTATAACCGACAAAACCTATATTTTCAACTTCTTTCACAGCATAATTTTCTTTACTGAATTCAAGAGTATAGACATTTTCTTCAAGATTGCCGATTTTATAATGACCGTTTACATCGGTATAAACAGAATCGTTTGTTTCTATAACCTTAACTTTAACGTTTTCCAAAGCATCGCCCAAGTTCCTTGTTCTTCCGGAGACATAAACTCCTTCGGAAACGATACCTTCAATATTATAAGGTTTAAGATAAAAATCCCTGCCGAAAGATTCGTTATGAGGTATAAAAACAGTGTCATGCAATGTCTGATAATTATCATGAGTTACAACTATTTCTCTGTATCCCGGCAAAGCATTTTCCAAAATATAATTCCCGTTATTCCCGGAAACAGACGAAATATTCAATTCCGGAATTTCAATTAAAGCTCCGTCAATCGGCTGATTATCGGCAATATTCATCGCTGTTCCCGTAACGGAAGAAGGCGCAGGCTGCAACATAACGTTTTTAATCAATGTCTCGCCCGAGTTAATAATTTCAATTTGATATTCAGAAGCAACATAACCGTTTTTTTCATATTTGAAAGTATAAGTCCCGGGATTAAGATTAATAAATCCGTAGTCTCCGTTTTCATCCGAGCTTACGATAATTCCCGTCTCCAAAAGAGTAATTTGAGCATCCAAAGGTAAATTTTCTTCGCTTCCGGGATATTGAGCTTCGGTAACCTTTCCTTTCAATTGATAACGATCCAAACCTACAGAAACCGAATCGGAGAGGTTGATCGAAACGTCATAATCATCCATATAAAGATTTGCATAGTCAGGATGACTGAAATATAATGTATAATTTCCGGCTTCAATATCGTTAAAAGAATATTCCCCGGAAATATCCGTATAAGTTTTATAGTCTGTATCGACAAAACCGACTTCCGTATTTTCAACAGGAGAACCGTCTAAATTATCGGAAACAAATCCGTATATTTGCGCATAGAAAGGATGTAATTCTATATCAAGTTCCAAAGTCGAATCAAAAGATATTTCAACATTTTGAATAACGGTTAATTTGTAATTTTCTCTGCTGACTTCAATCGTGTAAGCTCCTTCCGAAAATTCAGAAAAAGAATAATAACCGTTTTCATCTGAAATAACGCTTAACCCGAGTTCAACTATTTTCACTTCCGCCCCGGAAACAGCATCGCCTTTATTTCGAGAATAATCTCCTTCTTTAACAATTCCTCTCAACAGACGTCTGGTTAAAGAAAAGTCATAATCGTAAGATTCATTCAAAGAAACAGTTATATCGTTTAAAGAGTAAGGCAAAAAATCAGGATGTCTTACTTCTGCCGAATATTCTCCGGCAGGTATATCGCTTAATTCGTAATTCCCCGATGAATTTGAAAAAGAGCTGTCCTCAAAAGATTCGTTATAAAGTTTTATAACGGCATTTTCAACTGTCAAAGCATTTATATCTTGCGTTATTTTTCCGGAAATCAAACTTCCCAAAGGCGTTAATTCAACATCTGCTCTCGTTTCTCCGAATTCGGTAATTTCTATATTGCTTTTAATTTTGGATTGATACCCTGCCTTAGCAAAACGAAGCGAATATATCCCTTCCGGAATATTCGTAAATCTAAATTCTCCGTTAACATCGGTAAATAACTTTAATCCTGATTCAATAATCGTAACTTCAACATTTTCTATCGGATCTCCCGGGGCTCTGTAATCTCCCTGCACCGCAATTCCGATAAGATTTACTTTCAGGCAATACAATTCATAATCTATTACATTAACATTTCCGAAACCTATGCTTACATCCAAAGAATCTCGGCGATAATTTTCTTTGTAAAAAGAGAGTTTATAATCTCCCTTAACAATATTTTTAATTTCATAATATCCGTTTTCGTCAGTAGCGGTTTGATAAGAACGCTCGGAATTTTTCAATTCAATTTCAACATTTTCAAGATTAAATAAAGTCAAAGAATCAATCACAGTTCCGCTTACTTCCGAATAATAAGGATTCAGTTCGGCATTAACTGTTTTTGATTCTTCGGCATGAACTTCCGCATTCTCTTCATAAGTTCCGAAACCGTCCAAATAAAAAGTCATCTGATAATTTCCGGGGATAATATTTTCAAATTTATAGTATCCGGAATTATCGGTATAAACAGTATCGTATCCGGCAATCATCACAGCAACTCCGGACAAAGGATCGCCTTCATTTCTAAAAGTATAATCCGCTTCCGTTACATAACCCGAAATTTCTCCTCTGAGAGGATTAAGAAAATAATTTTTTGTAAATGATTCTCCGAAATCGGCATATACAGTATCTCGCAAATCGGAATAATGCTCGGCTTCAATAACTATTACGGCTTCATTTGCCGGTATCATGTCATGCAAATAATTCCCTGACTCGTCCGATAAAACAGATTCTCCGTTCTCAACAACTCTCAAAGAAGCATTTTCTACGGGAGAATTAAAAATTTTGTCTTTTATTTTTCCGCTCATTAAAGCATAAAGAGGCGGAAGATGAACATTCTTTTCCGAATCCTCGGCTCCGTGAATTTCAATATCTTCAAATTTTGAAACAAACCCCTGTTTTGAAAATTTCACTACATAAATACCGGCAGGAATATCAATAAATTCAAAAAATCCGTTTTGATCCGTTAAAACGGTATCGACATCGACAATACCGACCTCAACACTTCCCAAAGGATCATTGTAATTTCTTCCGTAGTTACCTTCTGAAACATAACCGCTTAATCTTCCGGGAAGCGGTTGCAAATATTCGGAAAGATCCAAACTTACTCCGCCGTTAATATTAAACGGTAAAGTTTTTTCGTAATAGTTTTCATGGGAGTAACCGATGATATAAGAGCCGGCTCTGACCGAATCTATAAAAAATTCTCCCTGATCATCGGTAAAAGCTTCCAAAAGCGTATCATTAAGAGTAACTTTAACTCCGGCTGTTTTATTTTGAAAAACTTCATCTTTGATCGTTCCGAATATCGATGAATAAAACGGCTCCAATTCAAAATCAAAACTGACGCTTTCCCCTGCATGAACAACCAACTCTCCTGATGAAGATTTATAATTCTCGAGTTCAGAAGTTATTTGATAATTGCCGACCGGAACATTCTCAAAAACATAAAATCCGTTTTCATCAGTCTGAACGCTTCCCGTTCCCTCCAAGTTTACGTTCGCGCCCTCCAATAATCCGGCTGAAACTTCAGTAACATATCCGCTGACAGAACCCGGTCCGGGATGAAGAAAAATATTTTCGGCAACAGTATTTCGGGGATCAAATTCAAAATCAAACTCTTTTTCAAAATAATCCGGATGAAATAATTTCAGGTGATGAGTTCCTGCCGTCAGATCGGTAAAAACATATTCTCCGTAAGCATTTGATTGCAAAGAAACGCTGTTATCCAAAGTAAGAGTTACGTTTCCGATAACAGTATTAAAAACGGAATCCTTAACAACTCCTGCAAAATCTCCCGAAAGAGGTTCTAAAAAAGCATTATAATAAATTGTATCATTGGCAACAATCGTCAAATTGTCCGAGACATGCCCTTCAAAGCCGATTTTGTTAAAAGATAAATTAATATTTCCGGCTTCCAGATTTCTTATTTCATAATATCCGAAAGAATCGGTAAAAACAGAATCACCCGAAGAGACCGAAACCGTAACCGATTCAACCGGAAAATCTTGAGAATGCTCATAATTTTCTCTGAAAACATAGCCTGCAACCGTTCCGACATGAGCCGACAAGGCAAGAGATAATGTATCGCTCTCGCCTGCTCCGATAAATCTTCTCCCGAAATAAGAGTGATAATATTCATGACTGATTTCAATATTGTAAGTTCCGTATTCTATATTTTCGCAAAGATAATAACCGTTTTCATCTGTAAAAACAAATTTCTGATCTTCGTTCAAGCTTATTTTCGCGCCCGATACGGGATGTCCCGAAACGGAATCAACAATAACGCCGGACAATTCGGCAAAAAAAGGAGAAAGAGATGTATCGTAAATTATTTGTTGATCAGGTAAAACTTCTACATTTTGGGCAATATAATTCTTAAATCCTTTTTTGGAAAATGTCAAAGTATATAATCCGACTGCCAATGCATCAAAAGAATATTCGCCGGCTAAATCGGTAAAAACGGAAACTCCGGCTTCTTCCGCCCTGACTTCCACGCCGAGAATAGGATCGCCCAGACCTCTGGATTGATAGGCTGCTTCCAGAACCGTTCCGGCAATTCGTCCTTTATCCGAAAATAAAATTTTATTTTCCGAGTTTCCCATTTTTTGATAAGCTTCGTCGGTCAAAACATATACGGAATCAAGAGATTTATCCGAATTGCTTATGGAAATATGCAATTGATCATTTAGGTTCCAAGAAAAAAAATCTCCCATTTGCAAAACCAACAAACCCGTCTCGGAATAATATTTTGAGTTTTTAGATATTTCCAAAGTTAAAGTTTCTTCGATATTTTCATTTAAATAAAAACTAACGTCAAAAGTATTTTCTTGAGGAATAACTCCGTTTTCTTCCTGTAAATAAGCAAGTACGGGGTGAGATAATGAAGAATGCAAAAAACATAACGTCATTAAAATGGTAATAATCAATAATTTTTTCATAACAGTCTCTCTTTATTTAATTGTCATTTTTTATTATTCTGTAAATATTTCCGGGATAAACAGCAAATTCGGAATCATCGTTTATCCAAGTTTGATTATCGTTATCCCAATAAAAAATCTTATATATATTGTTTATTTCATCTCTTAAATCCGAAGAGACGGAAATATCCGGCTTATCAAGAGGCATTATAAAAATAAAATCGGATTGAGAGTTAAAATCGAGCTCAGACCATTGCGGAATACTATTCGGGTTTATATAGATTATTCTGCTTTCAGAAGGGACAGTTAAATAGGGGACTCCGGGTAAAAGAGTAAAAACGGTTTCATCGTAACCGCTTACAAAACCGCTGCTCCAAGACCCGTTGTCCCAATAAGTAACAGTTTCCAAGGATAATTCAGAAGAAGCGGAATCGCTTTCCGTCTCATTCTCATAAAAAATAAATTGTTGCCCCGTATTTCCCGAAGCATCTTTGGAAACCAGTTTTATTTGCACGGGACCTGCAAATTCGGCAGGATCTGAAATGACGGAATTACCTGTAACCGCGCAAATCAAAAAAATAATCATTAAACCGTATCTCATTATTCCTCCTGAAATTTATAAGCTTTTATCTGCTTATTTTAATTTGAATCTATTTTGTCAAGATACAATAATACTTTCTTATTTCGGCAAAATTTAATTATAAATAAGAAGATTTTTTGTATTCTTGGTCAAAAAATGCCGAATATCTTATTTTTTTTAACCCGGATTACTTTATCCCGGTTATAAAAAAACTGACCTGCAAAAAGTTAAAGTCTAAAATCTAACTTTTGAGGTCAGCCAATAATTAAATAGGGAAACGCCGTTTCTAAACTTTAAAGCGACTTATTCTTTCTCGGATTTTCACGGCAAGACTTTCTAAATTTTCGGATGAATCCAGAAGTTTTTCAGCTCCTTCGGCAGTTTCCCGAGAAACGGAATTAACCTTGTTTATGTTTTCGGAAATCTCTCCTATACCTCCGGTTATTCCGATAATGTTGCGCGCAATATCATCAACCCTGCGACTGACTTCCTCAGAATTTTCGGCAACATTATTTGTTACTCCGGAAGTTTCGGCGGCATTACGGGCTATTTCGGCAATACCTTCACCCATTTCACTTATATTTCTATCGATATTATCTGTCGATTCGCTTATTATTCCTGCAAATCTGTTTACTTGTTCGCTGTTTTGAGCAGCTTCCGCAATAGAACCGGCTATTTCATTGACAGTTGCGCTTTGCTCTTCAACGCTTGTTGCAATTGTCGTATTTATTTCGTTCAATTCTGAAATTATCTCTTTGACGCTGTTTAACGATGCAAACGTAATATTAGTTGATTTTTGGATTAGGGATATTTTTTCTTGAATTTTATTTGTCGCATCAACCGTTTGTTTAGCAAGTTCTTTAACTTCGTTTGCCACAACAGCAAAACCTTTTCCGGCTTCCCCGGCGCCGGCAGCTTCTATGGCAGCATTCAAAGCAAGCATGTTAGTCTGCTCGGAAATATCATTTATTATTTTAATAACATTCCCTATTTCATTTGCGCCGGCTTTAAGTTCTTCCATTATTTGATAGGTCTCCTGAGCTTTCATATTTGCTTCTTGAGATATCTCGCTGGCGTTAACCGTACTTAAAGCTACTTCTTTTAAAGATGCGCTCATTTCTTCGATGGCTGATGCCGAGATATTAGAGTTGTGAGATACCTCGGAAATTCTGCTGACTATCTCTCTGATATTACTGCTTACATCTCCCATTTCTTTTGCGATTGAATTAATGTTTACCGAAGCTTCTTCCGCTGCCGCAGCAACAGTATTAACGTTTACAGACATTTGAACAGAAGCCGAAGCTGAGGATCTGACACTATCGGCGGCTTCTTCGGAAGAACTTGCAATCAAATTTGTATTTTCGCTGATTTTTCCCGTTACGGAGCTTATCGTCTCAACCTGAAAAGCCGTCTCTTTTGAGGATTTATTTAATTTACCGGAAAACAAAGAAAGATCTTCGGCAGAAGATGAGAGAACCATGATATCATCAGAAAGAGATTTGATTATGGAATGAATTTTATCGACAAACAAATTAAAATATTCCCCGAGTTCCCCTATTTCGTCATTTGTCACGATACTTACTCTTTGAGTAAGATCGCCTTCTCCTTCAGCTATGTCTTTTAACATTTCTGCCGTTTTGTTTAAAGGCTTAACAATCTCTTTAGAAATAAAATATACAGTTAATCCGGTAACAATTAACATTATTGAAACCAGAACGGCAATCTTTTTTCTCATATCGGAAATTGTATTCATAAATTCATGAATCGGAGCTTTTACAATAACTGTCCAACCAGTATTTTTAATTTTGGCAAAAGATGCAATATCAGTAATGCCTCCACTTTCGTAAAAACCGACGGATGATTTATCTTCAGACACAGCTTTTTTTGCAAATTCAGCAATTGAAATAAATTCAGGATTTTCTTTAGCCAAGTCATAAGAATTAATTAAATCCTTAACAAGCTCTTCATTTTTATGGGCTATAATATTTCCGCCAATACCTAAGATATAACAATAACCTGTTTCTCCTACAACAACATCTTCAGTATATCTGTTTAATCTTAAACCTTCATAATCGCATAAAATAATCCCGATAATATTTTTATTGCCATCAAAAAGAGGAACGGAAGCCGTCAAACAAATATCTCCGGTTACCCGATCTTTATAAGGTTCAGTTATAAAATTTTCTCCTTTTATGCTTTTTTGATAAAATTTGCGATCTCCTGCCGGCATTTTTTTACCGTTTGCAAGATAAAAACAACCTTCCGTATCGCCTATATAAATTCCCATAAGACCTTCCGATTTGGCTTCTTTTTCCAAAAAAGCAGCCTTTTCGACATAGCTTATTTCAGGATCTCTTAATATCGGATTATGAGACAGTGTTTGAAGATAAGTAAAATCTCCATTAATGGCAGTGTCAATTTGTTTGGCAACATCTTTTGCCTTTTCAATAATATGATACTCAACTTTTTCATCTACGGCTTTACTTGCTATTTTAACTGCCAAAATCCCTTCGGTAATTCCTAAAATAACAGACAAAACAGTAAAAATTAAAATTAATTTTTTTGCAATTGAAAATTTTTTGCGAAATGATTCCATTTTAATCTCCTTATTTTATACTTATAAATAAAATACTTCCGTATTTATAAAAAATAAAATTAACCATAAATAGAGTTAAGCATTATAACTAATAATGATAAGCCAAAAAATATTTAATTATTATCCTCATATAAATTCGATAAAAATTTTAAAATATAAAAAAAATAATAATAATTTAATTCTTATAAATTACTCCGGCTTTAATTTTATTTTCTCCCATTCAAATCCGCTTATATTTCTTTTTTCTTCGTCAAAATTTATTCCGACAAGATAAATACTGCTTCCTTCATCAAGAAATTTTT
>PDOO01000022.1 GCA_002742885.1 Candidatus Cloacimonadota bacterium | reverse complement strand
TACAGATTTGCCCAACGGCACTTATTGGTTTGCTGTCCGTTATCAGGATGCTAACGGTAATCCTAAGGCAACCTCAACTTGGGTACAGGCAGTAATAGACGGAACTACACAAAATCCGACGATGGTAAGCGTTTCTCCGCAAGTTTATGCTCCGAACGATAATTTCCAATTTAGTTATAATTTGCCGGAAGAAGCTTTAGTGGGTTCGATTCATTTGGAATTTTGGAATCAGGATCACACTTCCCTGCTTTCTGATATGACTTTGACCGGCAACAATACCGCCGGACAGCATACGATTACGCTTACCGACGACAACAAAGACGGACTTTTTGACAATGATTCCAATTCCTCTGTTGATAATATGACCAACAATCTGCAAAACGGAACGGAATACTATTGTTACATAAAATATAAAGATCAATACGGAAATGATTATGCAACTTCGATTCAAGACAATATAAGTTTTGAATACGATAACGAAACAGAAGAACCGACTCTTGATATTCCGAACAACAACAACAGTTTCGGCGATGTATTCAATTTGCAGTTTGATATTCCGGAAGCCGGTCAGGATAATGAAATGACCGTTACTTTCCAAGGTCAGGGAACCACCGGCGACAATACGGCTCACGTTTTCAGAATTAACGACGAATCGGCCGGAACGGACAGAAGAATAGATAATATTTCGGGTTCGGCAATCGGAAACCACGCCGGTCTTACTCTTGTTTCCGGCTCAAATTCTCTTACCGACGGCGAAGAATATCTTATAACTCTGACTTACAAAGATCAATACGGAAATGAAGCTGCTTCAGCAGTTAACGCTAATCAAGACGGTAAGTTTGTTTATAATCAATCCAACACCAAAATAACTTTCGAGAAAGTCGAATTGGGCGCCAAGCCTTTCGACGGATCGAACTCGACGAACAATAAATTATTGGCTTTCAAAGTATATGCCGCTTCCGGCGTCGGACAGATTTCATCTCTCAAATTTGATTTGGAAGGAAGCGCGACTGCTGCCGATTTTGCAGCCAACGGTTTCCGCCTTTACGAAAGCAGCGACAACCAGTTTGATCCGGCAAGCGATACCGAAATTTGGACGGGAACTCATAACTTCGGTTCTTCAATAACTTTTTCGGGAGCGGACAGAGACATTTCCGTAAACGGAAAATATTATTTCCTTGTTGCCGATTTAAGCGCCGACACTGATGAAGACCACAGAGTCAGAGCCAAAATTCAAGGAACCGCTTCGGTAGGTTATACTGCCGACGAAATCAGCGGAACTTGGCCTATTATCGGCTCATGGCATGATATGGACGGAACGATTGCTATCGAAGGCGGTGATTACGGAAACGGCTACACCCTCGGCGCCAATGAGAATGATAAACCCGTATTTTGGTTCAGCATGAAAACCAATCAGGGCGTGGATTATCTCAGTCAGATTCAACTCAGTTTGGGCGGTTCTGCCGTTGCAAACGATTTTAAAGCCAACGGCTTCCAATTGTACAAAAACTCAAGCAATGATTTTGACGGAGCGACTGCAATTTGGTCATCTCTCAATTACGGAAGCAATCTTACTTTCAGCGGTTCCGATATTGCCCTGAATACTACGGAAACTTATTTCTTCCTGACGGTTGACGTTTCGGAGACAGCTGACATTGATCATAATATTTCCGCTTCGCTTTCTTGCAGCGACACCAACCCCGTTACCGATTACGGCAATCTTTACGGAGACGATAAAGTTTTGTCCGGCGGAACTCACAGCTTGCCGGTGGAACTTTCGAGCTTCACTCTTTCCAATCACGGAAAAACCGTTATCCTGGAGTGGACTACTCAGACCGAAACAGATAACAGAGGATTCAATATCTACAGAGGAGTTTCTCCCGATGATATGGAAAACGGACAGGTTATTCACGTAAACAGAGAAGGAGAAATCAAAGGTCAGCTTTACAGCGCTAACCCCACCGATTATGTTTACAAAGACAATCGCAATATCGAGTACGGCAAAGAATATTATTATTGGCTGGAAACAGTTGACGGAAGCGGTTTTACCCAATTGCTTCAGCCGATACCGTTTAAACCTGAACAGGTTACTCAGCAGGATATAATAGAGTTTGTTGAACGCGGTTTGCACGAAAATTATCCCAATCCTTTTAATCCGACGACGACGATTTCGTTCTATTTTGAAACGGCTCGCCAAACTGTTCTCGACATTTATAATGTCAAAGGTCAGCGCGTGAAACGTCTTTTCGACGGAATGTCCGATCCTTCAAAAATCAATAAAGTAGAATGGAACGGCAAGGACGATAAAGAAAGAGATTGCGCCAGCGGCGTTTATTTCTATAAAATCAAAGCCGGCGATTACGAAAAAATAAATCGCATGTGCATAATGAAGTAATAATTGCATAAAGCCCCGAAAAGGGGCTTTTTGCTTATTGAGCTTTCAGCGAAATAAGCAATGAAAAGCACGGATTAACCGTGCTTTTTTTTGTATTTAAGGTTTATGCAACAAAAAATATTGACTTCATTTTTATTCTGATTCATTTTATCTTTTTTTAACGGAGGATAATGAATGCAATCCCCCGAAACGTTAAAACTCTGTGAGTTTTTTTTGAATTTTCAGGCAAATAAAATACGATTAATTTAAAGTAAATGCAGATGAGAAAAATAAAAAATAAGGGATTTTTAAAAAATATTGCCGTTCTTGCCGGCGGAACTTCCGTTGCCAGAGCGTTAAGCATAGCGGCATCTCCGTTGCTTGCCAGACTGTTTACGGCAGAAGATTTTGCTTTGTCCGCCGCTTTTGTTTCGGCGGCGACTTTGTTTGTCATACTTGCCACCGGAAAATATGAGGCGGCCGTTATTTTGCCTGACGACGACGATGCCAAAATATTATTGACGGGCATATTTTTGTTGAGCGGAACGGTTGCGCTGATTTCTCCTTTGGCGCTTTTTCTTTTGGGCAATTTTAATGCGGCTTGCCGTTTGATTATCGAGAACAATTTATTGATTTATTTCGTCATCTTTGTTTTTTGCATGGCTGTTTTGGAAGGCATAAGATATTATTTTGTGAGGACGGGGCGTTTTAAAGCCGTAAGTTATCGCATAATTTTGGTTTCCCTGGTAACCGTAACATTAAATTTGATTGGCGGCAAGTTCTTTTACTCTAATAAAATACTGATTATTTCTTCGACTTTTGCTCAAATAACGGCTTTGCTTTTATTCGCTTATCTGCTCTTCGGAAAAGAAAAATTTCCGGATTTCGGTTTGAAAGACATTTTTAGAATTTTAAAAAAATACCGGAGATTTCCCAAACTTACCATGCCCGGTCAATTTATCAATTCTCTGACGGGAAGTTTGCCCGTTTTGGTTTTATCTTCCTTTTATTTGCAGAGCGAAATAGGACAATTTGCTTTTGTTCATCGCATAATAAGCATTCCGACCGGAGTTATCGGGAAAAGCGTAAGTCAGGTATTTTTACAAAAAATTTCAAAAGCGGATTATGCGGAACAACGGAGAATTTTTTTGCGAACAGCTTTTTTATTGTTCGTCTTTATAACGGCATGCGCCGTTCCCTGTATTGTTTTTTCTCGAGAATTATTCGGTTTTGCGTTCGGAGAAAAATGGCTTCCGGCTTCCGAAACAGCCGTGATTTTGGCTCCGGCTTATATATTGCAGTTTGCGGCATCCGGCGTTTCAGGTCCGGTTTTTATCGTAAATCAAAAACTGAAAACCGAATTCTTTTTGCAGATTATGAGATTTGTTTTGGTTGCCGGCTCTTTTGCGGCGGCATATTTTTTCGGAGTTTCCTTTGCCGTCAGCATGATTTTCTTCGGAGCAGCCATGTCGATTTGGTATATTCTGGGATTTTTAAAAGCTTTGTCGATTCTCAACAAGGGATTGAAAGAAGGAAAATAAGATGAAATCGGGAAAGATAAATATCCGGGAGCATTTATGATCGATTTTTTGAGAAAACTGCATTCTTGCGTCAAAGATTTATTTTTTGCGAAGATGAACTCCGACTGCATTAAGGAATTTGCGCTTAAACCGATAAAAGAAACCCGATTGAAAGACGATTTTTATGTTATTCCTTTCGATAAAAAATATTCGGAGACGCTTGATTTTATTTATGCTCTGCTCTCCTCCGAAAAAGAATTATCCGGAAGAAATAAAAAAATGACGGAATCGTCCGGAGAATATTTGGTGTTTTTGCTGGCGGATAAAGCCGAAAATAAAATCGCCGGAGCGGAATTTTATTATTTTAACGAAAGAGACAAAAAAGAAAAAACCGTACATCAGGGATTCAGAGGAATTCTGCCCGAATATCAGGGAAAAGGATTGGGTACTTGTTTGACAAAATTCGCTTGCTCCGCTTTTTCGGAGTCGAAACTTTGCGGTGTTTCTTCCCGAGTTTCCCGCAATAACCCGGCATCTTTTTATTCAAATAAAAAAGCCGGTTTTGAAGTAACGGAAAAATATTTTGATCCGAAAATCAATGAAGAACGTTATTATATGAAAAATATATTCAAAAGGCAAAAATGATAATCTTTAACCCGAATATTCAATTTGAAATACCGAAAGAACAAACCGTAATCGGAAACGGACCGGCATCTCCGTTTTATGCGGACGGATGGCTGAAATGGAATGAAGAAATCAGAGGACTGAAAGCCGAACGAATCGTCTATACCGACGGGAAATCAGATTATCCCCGTTTGGAGGGAGTTCTGTATGCCAATAAAAAAGGAAAGGTCGAACAACCGCCTCTCAATCCCTATCTTCCTTTCAGGTTTATTTCTTCCGCAACCGATAAAAAAAATAAAATTTATTCTCAATATCTGAAGATTATGCAGATTTTTGCGGAAGATTTGATCTCCCGAGGAATTGCCGGAAATATTTACCTTCCGCCCGGTTTTATCGATGTCCGCCCTTTTATCTGGCAAGGTTTTGAAACTGAAATAAGATATACTTTTATGTTTGATCTGCCTTACGATATCGATAACGTTGACAAGAAAATCAAAAATAAAATAAACAAAGCTCAAAATTGCGGTTATCGCATTGAAAGAACAAAAGATTGGCAAGCTGTCCGAAATTGTCTGAAATACAGCGAAGAATTTAAAAATTTTTCTCACCGCTCAGATGCCGAAATGCTGAAACTTGGCTCGGATTATATGGGAGATCAAGGTTTTATCGGACATGTCGTGTTGTCAAAAGACGACGAAGCGGTTGCCGGGGGAGTTCGTCTGCTGCAAAAAAACGGCATAGGATACGGATTGATGCAGGGCGGAAACAGAAAGCATCTCAAAAACGGCGTAAACCAATTTCTTTATAAAAAAATTCTTTCGGATATTTATGACGCAGGGGCAAAATATTACGATTGGGGAGGCGCCAATACGCCGTCCGTCGCCCAAGCAAAATCGGCTTGGGGAGTTCCGCTTGTTCCTTTTATGAAAATAAGAGAAAAAAACTTTCGGCATCTCGCGCTTGTCGGTAAATCATATCTCAAAAAAAAATTTTTTTCTGAAATAAAACCCGTCCTTTAATATGCCGGAAAGGATATAAGGAATTTAAAGAGAATATACTATGACGATGAACAGAAAAGAATCCGACAGAATAGAATACAAACGCTCTTTAACCGATTCTTTTGAAAAAGAGGCAACTGCTTTTTTGAATCATAAAGAAGGCGGAATTTTATATATAGGAATTGACAATGACGGTAAAATTGTCGGTTGTAAAAATGCTGACGAAACTCAACTGAAAATTAAAGACAGATTAAAAAACAATATATCGCCGTCTTGCTTGGGGCTTTTTGAGGTTGTTTTAGAAGAAAAAGAGGGTAAAGACATTATTAAGGTTTTGATGGCAAGCGGTCGAGAAACCCCTTATTATGTTAAGAAATACGGAATGAGCCAAAAAGGTTGCTATATCAGAGCAGGGAGCAGTTGCGAACCTATGAGTCAACAAATGATAGAAACTTTATTTGCATCAAGAGTGCGTAATTCTTTGAGTAATATTAAGTCGCGCAGGCAAGATTTATCTTTTGAGCAATTGAAGATTTATTATGAAGAAAAAGGATTAAAATTAAATGATAAGTTTGCTTCTAATTTGGAGCTGTTGACGGAAGACGGAAAATATAATTATGCGGCATATTTAATGTCTGACAATAACGGAACCTCTATAAAAGTTGCAAAATATGCCGGTAAAGATAAAGTTCATTTAATCGAAAATAACGAATACGGTTATTGCTCTCTTATAAAAGCAACTAAAAGCGTTTTAAATAAATTGGAAATTGAAAATAAAACAGCTGCTTTGATAACTTCAACAACAAGAATAGAACAACCTTTATGGGATAAAGTCGCTTTAAGAGAAGCTGTGATAAATGCTATTGTCCATAATGATTATACAACTGAAAATCCTCCTGTTTTTGAGATATTTTCTGATAGAATTGAAATAACCTCGTCAGGCGGATTATCCGTTATAAAAAATATTGATGATTTTTTTGATGGTTATTCAAAACCGACAAGCAGAGAAATTATGAGAATTTATAAAGATCTTGAATTGGCTGAGCATTTAGGTTCCGGTTTAAGCAGAATTTTGAATGTTTACGGTAAAGAAACATTTGTTATAAAACAAAATTACATGCGAAATATTTTTTATAAAAATGAGCATGTCCCAAAAGATGTCCCAAAAGATGTCCCAAAAGATGTCCCAAAAGATGTCC
>PDOO01000011.1 GCA_002742885.1 Candidatus Cloacimonadota bacterium | reverse complement strand
ATTTATAGATGAATTTTCATGGCAATATGAAGATGAATTTGATTATGAACGAAATTCCAAAGTCGGTAAAAGCGGACTGGAAAAAAAATATGAGGAAAGGCTGAGAGGAAAAATCGGATATAATATCCTGCAGGTGGATGCCAAGGGCAGAAATTTGGGATTTTTTGAAAATTCCGTGGCGGATACGGTAAGAAACGGAGAAGACTTAATTCTTACTATAGATAATGATTTTCAACAGTATTGCCGAACTCTTTTTAAAAAGGGGCAGAAAGGCGCCCTTATTGTTATGGATATAAAAACAGGCGGTATTTTAAGTTATGAGGGATATCCCGAGTTTGACCCCAATATATTTACGGGAAAGCTTTCAAAAGAAGATTGGGATATTTTGAACAACAACCCGGACAAACCGATGTTTGATCGTTGCGTAATGGGAACTTATCCTCCGGGATCGGTTTTTAAACCGGTGATAGGAACCATGATTTTGAGAACAGGCAAAATTGATCCCTATAAAGACAAATTTAATTGCTCAGGAGGACTTCAAGTCGGAAACAGATTCTTTAAATGCTGGTTGGGAAGCGGACACGGTAATGTAAATCTTCATACTGCTTTGCAATATTCCTGCGACACTTATTTTTACGAAGTCATAAAAGATTATGATTTGGAGGATATTGCCGATTATACGGAGAGTAATTTTTTGACGGTAGCTTCCGGGGTTGATATAAGTTCGGAGCAGCCCGGTTTTTTCCCTTCCGATTATTCCCACGATAAGAGCGGACGAAATACTTCTTTGGGAGATTTGATTAATCTTTCAATCGGTCAAGGGGCTATTCTGGTTACTCCTTTGCAGATGTGCGCTTATTACAATGCGTTGGGAAATAAAGGTATATGGATTCAGCCTCATTTCTTGTATGAGTCTCTTTCCGAATCTGACCATGCAAGACTTTTTGTCCCTGAGGAAAAAAGATTGCCGGCTTCGGAAAAAGATATAGTCATAATAAATAAATCCTTGTATGCTGTGGTAAATTCCGAAAAAGGTACGGGGCGAAGAGCAAAATTGAAAGGTATTGATGTTTGGGGAAAATCAGGGTCCGCCGAGAATCATTCCGGAGACACTCATGCCTGGTTTTGCGGTTTTGCAGGCAAAAACATGAAGCCGGAAATTTCTTTTACCGTGTTTGTCGAAAACGGCGGAGGCGGAGGAAAGACGGCTGCCCCTATTGCCAAAAAATTGATAGAATTTTATTTTGATAATAAATAAATGATTTTTGATTAAAATCCGGAGGATTTTTTTATGTTTGGCAAAAAGATAGATATTTGGTTTATTGTCTTATGGATTGCTTTGGTTCTTTACGGAGTTGTCGCTGTTTATTCGGCATCTTATTCTAAAGCAGGAGACGATTTGCCTCATGTCAAAACTTTTTATATTAAACAGATTATTTTTGTTTTATTTTCCGCTTTGGCGGTTTTTATCGTTTATCGCATTCCTTATCCGGTAATTGATGCTTTGATTATGCCGTCTTATGTTATATCGTGTTTGTTTTTGTTTGCGGTTATTTTTTCCCCTGCCATAAACGGGTCGCATCGCTGGCTTGTCTTCGGTCCCGTAAGTATGCAGCCCTCGGAATTTGCAAAATTATCAACTATTCTGTTTGCCGCAAAGATTCTGTCTGACAGTCATTTATCTGAATTTAAAATAATTCTCAGATCTTTTTCCGTTTTCGCTTTGCCGGTTTTGTTGATTTTGGCTGAGCCTGATCTCGGCATGTCTGTAACTATGATGGTTATTGCTTTAGGGATAATGATTGCTGCCGGACTTCCTTTATTTTATGTTGTTATTTTGATAAGTCCTCTGTTAAGCATATTTTTATCATTTAACGGATGGTTATTTTTGATTTATGCGTCTTTCTTGTTTTTTTATCTTTTCAAAAAAAGATTGTCATATTTGCTTATTTATGTATCTTGTTTGTTCAATGTTTTCATTTTTTTCCTGACTCCTGTTTTTTGGAATAATTTAAAATCTTATCAGCAGAAAAGGATTTTAACGTTTCTGGATCCTCGTCTTGATCCTTTGGGAGCAGGTTATCAGGTAATTCAAGCAAAAATTTCCATCGGATCAGGTATGTTTTGGGGAAAAGGTCTTTTAAACGGAACGCAAAAAAATCTTGAATTCTTGCCTGAAAATCACACTGATTTTATCTTTTCTGTGATAGGAGAAGAAGCAGGATTTGTCGGAGCAAGCGTTTTGATTATTCTTTTTTTTCTTTTTTTGCAAAGAGTTCTTGTCAAAATTTCAGACTTTAAAGTAAGAGAGTACAAAATAGCTTCTTACGGTATCGTAACTTATATTGTTTTTCAGATTTTTATAAATATCGGTATGAATACAGGGCTTGTTCCGACAACTGGAATTGCTTTACCGTTTATAAGTTACGGCGGATCTAATCTGCTGGTTAATTCTATTGCCTTTGCAATGTTTTTGAAGTATTGCTCACAAAAATCATTATTAAGATAAAAATAAAGAGGATAAATATGAGATATTTTTGGTTGTTTTTACTGCTCATCTCGGTTTTAATTACAGGAGCATGTGTCTTCGGTTCTTCAATAAGTATAAGAAAAAGAAATGTAGAGGATATGACAAACCTTGTTTTTAACGGAGGTTTTGAAAAATTTAATGAAGATAATGTCCCTTTGGGATGGGTTTCTCTGGATTCCGATAAATCTTTTTTCTCTTGTACTTCCTCAGAAAAATGTGAAGGAAATTCTTCATTGGCAGTAAGAGAAAACCCTAAAAGTAAAGTATTGATTTCAGATGCCTTTGAAGTTAACAAAAATACGTCCTATTACAATGAAGGATTTTTTAAGTCTAATAAATTGCTGGGTTCCAAAATAAGATTTTCTCTGGTTGTGTTTAACAAAGACGGTAAAAATTTAAGCGAATATAAGAAGAATGTTACTTTAACCGATGAATGGCAAAAAATTTATTTTAACGCTTCATTTTTAAAAAGAGAGGCTTCTTTTGCCAGGGTTATTTTGAAATTAAACCCTGAGCGCGGTGAAGTTATTTATGTAGATAAAATTGCATCATGTCCCGATTATGAGTATTATGATTAAATTTATTTAAGGATTTATTTCCGTTTTTTTACCTTTTTCGAAATGAATCGGCAATATAAATTATCAGTTATTGAAAGACAATAAAACAGTATTTATTATAAAAAAATATTAGTCATGCAATTTAACTAAAAGGGAAACAACATTATCTGATGAAACTTACTTTGTATTTAAGGCATAAGATGAAAATAATCGTTTTCGCTTTAATATTTACTTCAATTTTATTGTTTTTGCAAGCTCAGGAAAGATTTGAACTGAAAGCAGATTACGATTTCCCGAAAGAAAATGAAGAAATACAAATGAATTATTTTCAAGGGATTGAAAAATTAAAATTTTCCTTAAACGAGAATGATAAAAAATACTTAAACGGAAAAGACTATATATTGATTATTAAAGAATACCAAGACGGAAAATTATTTAAAGAATCGATTGTTGCGGACACCGAAAAAGAAAGATTGCCCAAGATAGACTCTGATTTCCAATTCAGTTTAATAGCGCAAAATATTTTGAATTATGAAAAAATAGGTTTCTTTTTCCCTAAATTTATGAATAAAAAAATATTTGCCGTAAAAAGCAAGTTTAAAGACGGAGACTTTAGCTTAAGAAAAATTAATATTGCTGAAGGAATTGAATTTGAACTTAATAAACCTTTTCAAATAGCATTGATAACGCCTCCTAACAGAGATCCTGATAAAGGATATTTAGGTTATTGTGAGATTTCGCAAGGTGAAATAGACGTTGAAAAATGGTATGCTAAATACAAAATATCTCAATTTTTTTTAATTTATATGGAAATCAGACAGAACAATGTTTTTCAACGTTAGCGTATGAATAATGCTGTTGAAATTTAATTTTGATCACATAAAGATATTTTACAGGCAATTTATTATTGCGCATTGAAAAATATTTTTATGCATATCTGTAAAATTAAAATGCAGATAATTTCTGCAGAATTATGGAAAATCGGTTTAAATCATGAATATTTTCAGGTTTCGAAAAAGTCCTGATTTTTTCTGAAATTGTGCAAGGAAATCAATTAAGAATAATCGCAAGCTGGAAGTTCAAAAGCTCTATGTTGCAAATATTTTAAAATTAAAAAGTCCCGGATTTAAAACATCTTGACAAGATGAAAGGGTTTTAAAACTTATGATACAAATTTCTAATAAGCAAAAAAAATAAAATAATATAAAATAAGGAGAGATTAAATGCCTTGCGGACGTAAAAGAAAACGCCATAAGATCTCTACTCACAAGAGAAAAAAGAGACTTCGTAAAAACAGACATAAGAAAAAGAATAAATAATTTATGACCTGTTCCCGTTTTAGATTCATAACAGGGGAGAAGCATAAAAATTATTTTTAAAACAGGTTCCCGGTATCCCGACGGATTTTATTTTCTGACTTGATCCGGGAATCTTTTTTATTGCATCTTCTGCAACTCGAAAGGGAAAAATTAAAAAAGAACAATCCAATGTCTTTTCCGGAAGAAATTTCGACAAATTGTATCATTTTGACTAAAATTGATTACGGAGAAACAGCTTCCGTTGTTAAAGCCGTAAGTCCTGATTACGGTCTTTTATCGTTTATTGCCAAAGGAATACGCAAGCCTAAAAGTAAGTTCAGAGAAGAACTCCAATTATTTTCTGAAATTAATGTTTTACTTAAAGGAAACTGCGATAACTCATTGTATTATTTTATAGATGCCCAAATAATAAATAATTATGTAAGAGGTGTTGATTTTGAGTCAACTGTGTTTATTCAGGCAATTTCCGAGCTGTATCTTCAAATTTTTCATTACGGAGAATCTCAATTTGTTGTTTATGAATTATGGAAAAGATTTTCAGAATACATTGTTTCTGTAAAAAAGAATAAAATTCTCATTTTTTGGAGATTCTGCTTCCGGTTGTTTTATGAAGCAGGCATAAACATTCCTTCGGATTTTTGCGGTTTTTGCGGAACAAACGATAAACCTTTTAGGGGGTTTTCGCCGATTGACAACAGTTTTGTTTGCGAAAAATGTTTCAGCGGAACTTTAGAAAAACGATCTTTAAGAATAAGCGATAACCTTTCTTTCATTATAAAAAATATTTATTCAATAGGTAATTTAAAAGATAAAATAGAATTTTCAAAATCAGATCAGATAAAAATGAATCAAATTATCAAAATTCATTTAGGAGAAGCTTATCATCATCGTTTTCATTTAAGGTCTTTGGATCTTTTGTACTGAAGAATAAACATTTGATTACTTGACTTATCCGGGTATTTTTTACTGAACAATGAATTTTCAGAACTATTTTTTTATTGAAAGTTTAAATTTTGATAAAATGAAATCAGGGAGAAAAAATGAAAAAAACTATTCTTATTATTTGTTTAGCATTTTGGGGATTGCTTAATGCTCAAACTTTGGCTCGTTGGGAAACTTCTATGGGAAATTTTACGGCAGAGTTATGTGACCGACAGGCTCCGATAACTGCGGATAACTTTATATCTCTCGCTCGCAATGAATTTTATAATAACCTCATTTTTCACAGAGTTATCGAGGGATTCGTAATTCAGGACGGTTGTCCTTACGGAAACGGTTACGGCGGTCCAGGTTACACGATTGAAGATGAGTTTGATACCGGTTTGCTTCATGACAGAGCAGGAACTCTTGCCATGGCAAATACAGGACAGCCTAATTCGGCAGGTTCTCAGTATTATATAACTCTTGCTCCTCAACCGAATTTGGACGGTAATTACGCTGTTTTCGGTTATGTTGTTGAGGGACTTGATGTTGTTTTGGCAATCGGAAGCGTAGAAACAGGAGCCGGCGATAAACCGATTGAAGACGTTAATATTTATTCTGTTAAGGTATCTGATTTTTATATTTCTTCCAAGTTGCCTGCGGAGGATATTGTTGACACTTATGCAGGCGACAATCTTGCTTTTGCCGTTACTCCTGAAGAAACCGCTCCCGGAGCTGAATTAACTTATGTCTGGTATGTTAACGGTACGGAAATTACCGATCCGGAGTATCAGAATTTTTATTTTGCTTATACTCCCTCAGTTGCCGGAACTGATTCTATTTCTTGTGTTGTATCAGATTCCGAATTTGATATTGTTACTTCATGGATTCTTAATGTAAGCGGCGTTTCCTCAGAGAATTATATATCTGAATCTAAAGCTAAGCTTTATCAAAACAGTCCTAATCCTTTTAAAATAAACGATAAAAGAATTAGTGATACTGAAATTTCTTTTGAAGTTGAAAGAGAAAAAGAAGCCGTTATTGAAATTTATAATGTCAGAGGGCAAAAGGTAAAGAAACTTGAAAAAAAAGATTGTCGATTAGGCAGGAATACTGTTTATTGGAACGGGGAAGACTCGGAAGGAAATGTTGTCGAATCGGGAATTTATCTGTATAAACTTAAAGTCGGAAAAGAAGTTCTCGTAAAGAAAGCGGTTATATTGAAATAACCGAAGAAATATAAGAAATTAAGGGAAAGTTTTGTCTCGGCGGACTTTCCTTTTTTATTTGGAGAAAAATGAAGTTTTTACTTGTGGGCATTAATTCAAAATATTCTCATTCAAATCCCGCATTATATTATATAAAAGAAGTTTTGAAATTAAGATTTTCGGATATTGAAGTTGTTGAATTTACGATAAAAACCCAATTTTTTGATATTCTGGATTATATCGGAGAACGTTCTCCTGATGTTCTTATGCTTTCATGCTACATTTGGAACATAGATTACATGAAATATTTATTTGAAGATATAAAAACGATCAACAAAAATATAAAATTGATAATAGGCGGTCCGGAAGTTTCGTTTAATTCCGAAAAGTATAAAAAAAAATATCCCGATGTTGATATAATAATGATCGGAAACGGCGTGAGAGCAACTGAAATGTTGCTTGAGATGAATTTTGATGTTGAAGATAAGATTATAAACGGGGGCGACGAATCTCATGCTTACATCCCTTTTTCGGAAGAATATTTCTTAAAAACCGTTGCCGACGGAAGAATTCCTTATTATGAAGCCTCGAGAGGATGTCCGTTCAATTGTTCTTATTGTCTTTCCTCCAATAAAACGCAAAATATGTTTTTCAAAACTGCGGAAACCATAAAAAAAGAATTGGATTTTATTGTTAATCTGCGTCCCGGTCTGGTAAAATTTGTGGACAGAAGTTTTAACATAAACCGAAGAATTTCTCATAAAATTTTGGATTATATCGCCGGAATAGAATCGGATATTTGTTTTCATTTTGAGATTCATCCGGCATATTTGAATGAATCTGATTTTGAAAAATTACGCTCTTTGCCTAAAAACAGGATACAGGCAGAAATAGGTATTCAATCAACCGATCCTAAAGTTTTGGAAGCCGTAAACAGAAAAGAAGATATAAAGATTGTCTTGGAAAATACCAAAAAACTGGTTGATTTACATAATTTTCATCAACATACAGACATGATTATAGGATTGCCTTATCAGGATATGGATTCAGCAATTACCTCATTTAACGAGATTCATGAACTTGGGGCGGATCATTTTCAATTAGGCTTTCTGAAAGTTTTGCAAGGAACGGAAATAGCAGGAAGAAAAAATGAATTTGAAATGAAATTTTCGGCGAAACCGCCTTATCAGATTTTAAAAACCAAATGGCTGAGTTATGATGAGATTAAATACTGGCGAAGAATTGAAGAACATTTGTCATCCTTCTCTAATTCAGAACAATTTGACAATACCGTAAAATATTTGCTCGGCAGGGAAGAAAGACCTTTCGATTTTTATTCTAAGATTACTGATTACTGGATAATAGAAAAATTGGATTTTTCCAATCATAAATGGACATATCTCGGTAAAAATTTAATTTCTTTCGTTAAAAAAATATATCCGGAACATTTGGATATTATTATTGATTATCTTAGAATGGATTGGGCTAAATTGGCTTCATCTCATTTTTTCCCGGATTTTTTGACTTCCGCTCAAACCGCTAAAATGAAAAACGATTATTATCTTCGCATAAAAGAATCCGCTTTTTATAAACAAAGAATTAAGCTTCAATATTTAAAAAAAGCGGTTTTCGTGATTCCTGAGTCAGAATATGTGCAAACCGAGATAGGAAATGATACTGTCGGATTTATTTTTTACAGGGAAAATAAGAAGAAATTTTTCAATTATGCAATAAAGCCCGAGCTTCTTTATTCTCCTGATAAACATCCCAAGCCATAGTTTGTAATTGATTTTTCTCTGTTTCATCTATACTTCCGTTCATGTCATAGATTAATCCTTCCGGAGAATTATCTGTTATCAGACAGAAAAACATGCAGGCTGCAAGATAAGTCCCTTGCGGTGAAGGATGACTTCCGTCGTTTGAGTAAATATTTATGTTTGTGTTGGCATAGACTTCACTGAATGCCAAACCGACCGGAGCCAAAGCGGCGTTAAGGGAATCGGCAATTTCTATATAAGCTTGCGAAAGACTTTCTGTCATTGCTTGATTATATTCTCTTGCCCAAGTCATAAAAAATCCCGTATCTTCGCCGTTTTCGGTAATAACGCTGTCTAATTTTGTCGCATATTTGAACATAAGTCTTTTATTCATTATCGGACGCATGGACTGTTCCTGTAAAATAACCAAATCCCAATTTCCCGATTCTATGGCTTCTATTGTGTTGGGATTGTTAAAATGGTCTTCTAAAGTGTATCCTCCGTAAGTAACTCGGGAAGCTGTAAAATTATCTGAATTTTCATATTCGCGCATCATGTTTTCCAGGTGAGTGTCTAATCCTGAATTTGCATAAGTATAGCTGTTGCCTATAAATAAAACGGAATCCCATCTGTCCGGAAAATCAAAATGAACAATAATATTTACGTCTCCCGTCAATTCGTCAAAATGTAAAGTTATATGACATTCTGCGGTTTGACCGGCAATAACCGTAACTTCTCCTTCTCCGAAAGCCAGTAAATTATTTTCGGCGTCAAATGCCGAAACTTCAATCTCGTATGTATCCGGTTCCAAATTCAAGAAGGAACCTGTTGCTATAGAATCTTCTATCAGCAGATTTATTGATTCTGAAAATGCGTCTTTGAAAATTGTCGCCGAAATTCGGTCTATGTCGTACCCCGCTTGATATGCGTTTTTTAACGGTATGTTCAGACTGATATTCTCCGTCAAAAGTTCAGGATTGTTTGATTTTGCGCAACTTAGAAACAATAAAAACGTAATTGCGTAAAAAATAATTCTGATTTTTTTCATTTTTCCTCTTTTTCGTATATGTTTGAATAAAAAATCCCCAATCTTTTTGATCGGGGATTTTAAGGTTCATAATTTTTTACACTTTATTTTTCATCTTGTTAGCGTAGCATTCTTGATGATGAGAATAAAAGCTGTTCCATTCGGTAAAGGATAATTTTTCAGCCCATGATTTTTTTTCTTCATTATTATATTTACGTTGATTATGAATAGGACAATCTGTCGGATTATCTCCGTAAACGGGACATTTTTCCAACAAGGCAAAAATTTCTTCCAATTTAATTTTATCTCTCATCTTTCCTCTGCTAAAAAAATATTTAAACTAATTACGCTCTTCTTTAAATCTTTTTAAGACTCCGAGAACCTCATCAATATCGGCTTCGGTATGATCCGCATTTATTTGGAAACGAATTTCTTCGTCGCCTTTGGGAACTACGGGGAAGTTTAAGCCGGTGGCAAGAACGCCGTTTTCCGTAAGGAAATTAACGATTTCAGCTGTTTTTTGAGTATCTCTGACCATCAAAGGAGTTACCGGATGAGGACCTTCGATCGTTTCCATGCCGAGAGCTTTCAAACCGTTTTCAAATCTTGCGGTTACAGAGCTTAAATGAGCCAGTCTTTCGATTCCTTGCGGAGAATCAAGAATTTCCAAAACTTTTAAGACGGCATTACATTCCGAGCAGGTAATGGGATTTGAATAGATATACATCGGAGCGGTTTCTCTGAGATATTCTATGATTGCGAGATCGGCTGCAAGGTAACCGCCGTTTACTCCGTAGGCTTTTCCCAAAGTTCCGATTAAAATATCAACTTTAGCTCCGGTGATTTCCTCGGTTCCTCTTCCTGTTTTGCCGTAAGCTCCCACACCGTGAGAATCATCGGCTATGGTGATAACTCCTTGCTCGAATTTGTCGTCAAATTTTTTGCATATATCGACAAATTCATTGAAAGGACAAAAATCTCCTCTCATGCTGAAAACACCGTCCGTAATTACAAGACAACGTTTACCTTTACCTATTGCTTCTTCAAGTTTTGCTTCAAGATCTTTCATGTCGTTGTGCTTATAAATATATTTTGCTGCCGGACGGGATAATCTCATGGCTTGAATAATACAATTATGATTAAGTTCGTCGCTGATAATCACTGTTTCTTTATCTGTTAAAGGGAATATTACGCCCATGCTGGTAACGTAAGCAGACGAAAAAATCATGGCTGCTTTGCGTCCGTGGAAATCGGCAAGTTTTTTCTCTAAATCAATGTGAGGTTTATGAGTTCCGCTGATGAATCTTACCGCGCCGGGACCTGCTCCGTATTTTTGGGCAGCTTCTTCTTCCGCTTCGATAACTTCTTTATTTAATGATAATCCCAAGTATGAATTTGAGTTCATTTTTATGAATTTTTGCTCGCCTTTTCCTTCGATAAGATAACGAGGACCGAATTTTCCGGTCGGACGTATAACTTCTTTTATTACAAGCTCGTCACCTTTGGCAGTTCCTTTCTTTTTTAAACCGTCAAGATGTTCGTTAAGAGCTTTTATCAATTTTTCGACAGCCATTTTTATCCTCCGTTCTTTTCCAGAATCACTGTAGCCATTGCCGTTGATTTCAGATGGGACAATGAAACATGAACTTTTGTTATATTGTTTTCTGTTAAAATTTCTTTGGAATGCCCGGTTATATTCATCACCGGTTTACCGTTTTCATTATTTAAAATTTCTGCGTCTGTAAATTTAAGTTTATCTCTTATTCCGGTTCCGATTGCTTTGAAGAAAGCTTCTTTGGCGGCAAACCTGGCAGCGTAAGATTGATATCCTGATTTTCTTTGTTCGCAATAATTTATTTCTTTGCCGGTAAATATTTTTTGCTTAAATCCGGGATTTCTTTCCATCGCTTTTCTTATTCGCTCTACTTCTATCAGATCGCAACCGGTTCCGAAAATCATTTTTTTAAACGTTCTCCGAGAACTTTGAGCATATCTTCGGTCATCATATCCAAATTATAGGACGGTTTCCAACCCCATTCTTCTCGAGCTGCCGAATCATCCATAGAATTTGGCCAAGTATTTGCGATTGCTTGACGAACCGGATCAACATCATAATCCATAACGAAGTCGGGAATATGTTTTTGGATTGATTTGCAAAGCATTTCCGGATCAAAACTCATGGCGGTTACGTTAAAGCAGTTTCGGTGTTTAAGTTTTGCCGGGTCAGCTTCCATAATATCGATGGCAGCTTTTACGGCATCCGGCATATACATCATATCCAGGAAAGTTCCTTTATCGAGGAAGCAGGTATATTTTTGTTGTTTGAGAGCTTCGTAATATATGTGGACGGCATAATCCGTGGTTCCGCCGCCCGGCAAAGTTACGTTTGAAATAATACCGGGATAGCGAACTCCTCTGGTATCTACGCCGAAACGGGAATGATAGTAATCGGAAAGTAATTCCCCTGAAACCTTACAAACACCGTAAATAGTGGCAGGGCGTTGAATTGTATCTTGAGGGGTGTTGTCTGCCGGCGTATCGGGTCCGAAAGCTCCTATGGAACTGGGGGTGAACAAAGCGCAACCTTTTTCATGGGAAATTTCCAAAGAGTTTATTAAAGCGCCCATATTTATTTTCCAAGCGAGTTTAGGATCTTTTTCGCCTACTGCCGAAAGCAAAGCAACCAAGTTATAAATGGAATCAATATTATGCTTTTTTACTATTTCAAAGTATTTTTCCTTATCTAAGGCATCTAATTTATAAAAAGGACCTTCCTTCAAAATATCGTTTACATTTTCATTGAGGTCGGTTGCCACAACGTTATCCGTACCGTAAATTTTACGTAAAGCCGGCGTTAATTCAGAACCGATCTGACCTCCGGCGCCAAGGACGAGAATATTTTTCAAGAGTACCTCCGAAATCTTCTTATTTTATTCGATATTTTTTTATCAAATTGCATGATGAATTTTGGCAAGGATTTTTTTGTCAACATGAAACTTTTAAACTATTATAAAATTCGCGCTTTTTCTCATCAGGAAACTTATTTTGCAAAGAGTAAATTTTCTGTTAAAATTTTTATTGTCGGGAAACAATATCCGCAAAAATAAGTTAATTTTTATTTCAAAATTTTTCTTGCAGCCTTGATAATTTTTACGGAAGCATCTCCATTGTATTTATTTGCAATCAATAAATCGGTTACTTTTCTGTTTTCATGATGAATATCGCTTTTGAGCAAATATATTTTAACTGCTCGTTTAATTTCTTCTAAGCTTGATGTTTCAATACCTATATTCCGGAATTTATATTCAATATCTTCGGGATTGTAATTAGGATATGAAAATCTGCGGGGATTATTGAAGATAACAACAGGTTTGTCAAGAGCCGCAAACTCCATCATGGCGGAAGAAACATCGGAAATCATAACATCGCAAAGAGCCAAGAACGGCGTAATATCGGTTTCTTCCCGGTCGGCATAAATAACCCTCGAGTCCTTTTTTACCAGATTTTTATACATATCTCTGTATTCCTGTTTTGCGCTTCCGTGAAGTTTTATGATTAAAAATGTATCTTTATCCGGAATTGCTTCGTTTATTTTATCTCTTACAAACGGAATTGCCGAAAGTTCGTCATTAAAAGTAGGAGCGAACAAAATGTATTTTTTTTCAAAAGGCAAACCGTATTTTCGGCAAACTTTTTCTTTGGTCAATTCCCCGGAAAAAAGTTTATCCAGTTTAGCCATTCCCGTCGCCGTGACCGGCTTGGCAATAATTTTTCGCATCAAATCTCGGTGATAAGCTCCCGGCACGCAAACCAAATCCGCCTGCTGTTCGCGACGAGCTATTTCCGTATTTGTATAATATTGCCCTTTGGATAAAATGCCGTGTCCGACATGAACCAGTTTTCCGCAGCCGGCAACCCACGGATAAACGGAATCGGCAATAAAAGTCAGATCGGGTTTGAACGCCTGCGGTTCAAAATAAATATTTTCTCCGATGTTCTTAATTATATCCAGCTCTTCCGGTAAAAATCCTGCCCGAATTTGAGGAGCGTAACTCATTACTCCGAAAGAAATTTCATCTTTGGGATAAAGTTCTTTGTATTTTTTGTAAATCGGCAGTAAAACAGGGATATGAACATTTTTAAAGAAATAAAACATTATTTTTGCAGATTTTTTCGGTTTCGCAGAAAATTCGGATGATGCGGTTAATTTATTTCCTGAACGCAACATTTCGGTTATTTTAATATCTTTTTCGATAAAATCGTAAATTTGCGGTATTTTTTTCAAAAGAGGCAAAAGAGATTTTTTGTATTTAAAGTCATAATATCTCATTTGCAGACTATTGATAAGAACTCTCAACAGCTCATTGTCTCTGACAAAATTACCATTCATGTAATCTTGCAGGAGAAGTTCGAGAAAGTCAGGGTAAAAATATTCTTTTGCAATATATTCGTTTAAGGCAACTCTTTCTTTAATATCAATTTCGCTGTACTTTGAGAATAATGTTTTCATGGTTTCAAAATCTCTTTTCGGCACATATTGATAAAATAAAGATAAAGCAACGGGGATTTTATTTTTGCGAAGATAATAGGAAACATGTTTTAAAAGATTATTCTCTTTAATTTTAATATCTTTTTTTAAGGCAAACAAATAAGGAATTGTTTCTGTTTTTATTGCATCAATATCTTTTCCGCCGTATTTCCAAATAAAATTATAAGCATGGCGACTGTTTTTCTCATCTTCTTTTCTCTGTATGTATTTTTGCGAATTGATGTATTCATTATCAGTAACTCCCGTTAAATAATCAATCTGAGGATTATTCTTAAAAGTCTTATAAATAACGTAATCAAAATTTTTAAATAAAATTATATTCGGTTGAGCAAAAATTATATAATCGCCTTCGGCAATATTTTTCGCCCTTAAAAAAACATCTTCCGACGAATCTTCTTTTTCAATGATCTTTATTTTATAAAATTGATTAAATTCTTTGATGTTATCTGTAAAATCATTAATCTTCTTTGATTCTTCTTCTTTTATCAAAATCAATTCCAAGGCGGTAACTGAATAAAATTGAAAATTAAAAATATTGTTTCTTACAGCAAAAAGAGTACTTTTATCGATAGTGATAACCATTGTTATTATCGGAGTATGAGGATATTTATCTTCTTGCAAAACATCAAGAGTCGCTTCCCAGACATTTTTGCTTGCCGAGCCGCTCATATCCGAAAAAAGCTCGGAAGCGTATCTTTTTCTTATTTCGCTTTTTCCGTCTCCGCCCAAAACATGGGGCAGAACTTTTTTTAATTCCGAAAATGAGCTTACGCGATTTCCCAGATTGCGCCATTTGTATTCTATATTGTCAGGCTGATAACCATGATAGTTTTTTAAATTCGGATTATCATATAAAATTACCGGTTTATCCAATGCCATAAATTCCATAAATGCCGAAGAAACATCCGAAATCATAATATCAGCTCCTCCCGTATAAGGAGATAAATTCGGATCATTTATAAAAAAGAAATTTTTATGTTTATCGGCCAAATTTTTATAATAATTGACCATATCCGGAGGAGTTGATCCGTGAAATTTAAGAATAATATAATAATCTTCTGAATGCAGTTCTTCGAAATGTTCGGCAAAATTATAAAGACTGCTTAAATTAATATTAAAAGTAGGAGCATAAAGTATTATCTTTTTGGAGGGGGTTAAATTCAGTTTCTCGCAAAGTTTTTTTCTGTTGAATTTTCCGGAAAAAACAGGATCCAGTTTCGGCATTCCCGTTGCGATAACTTTTGTTTTTAAAATTTTTGAAAATTTATCTTTGGCAAAATTTCCGGGAACACAAAGCAAATCAACCCAATTTTCACGTTCCGTCCAAACTGATTCGGTAAAATAATATCCTTTTGAAATTGTTCCGTGTCCTACATTTACGACTTTTCCGCAACCTTTTGTCTTACCGGCAATAGCATCCGCAATAAACGTTACGTCAACTTTTACCGCCCTCGGGTCGGAAACAACTCTTGCGCCGAGATTGAATAAACTTAAAACAAAATCATAATTCTGATTTCCGATAAGATTGGGCAAATCAGGTAAACAAATGATAATCTCTCCGACATCTTCTGAGGTTTTAAGAAAATTAAATATTTCCTGAAACATGGGCCAGTGAACATTTTTGTAAACGTAAAATTGTACTGTATATTTTTTCATAACTTCCCTTTAATCCAGGTTTTGTTTTCCTAAGATATAATTCAAATTCTCGATTGCTTCTTTGTAATCGGGTTTCAATTCAATTGCTTTTTTAAGGAATTTTTCGGCTTCTTTGATATTATTTAAAGAAAAATGAATAAAACCGATATTGTTATAAGCTTCAGCCGATAAATGATTTATGTTTACGGCATTAATAAAAGATTGAAAAGCATCTTCAATATTTCCTTCTCCAAAGTGTATTTCTCCCAGATCAAGATAAGGTCTGAAATTTTCTCCGTTCAGATTAATGGATTTTTTGAGCAATTCTTTTGCCTCGGCAAATAATTCTTTTTGGATAAGACAGAAAGCTTTCATATAAAGCAGTTCTGCCAATATATTTCCCTCCGCATCTTTCATTTTACTGTCAATGCTTGCTGTTTTATCGTCAATATTTTTTCCGAGTAATTCTGTTGCAAAAAGCAAAGTTTCGTCATCCGAATAATATGTATTTACCTTTTCTTTATAAAATCCTTTTACTCCGTATTTTTCTATTTTTTCTGATATTTCGGATTTTATTTCAGGACAAAAAGTCATAGATCTATAATATTCGTCATAGTTTTCATAGTGTTTTTTCATTCCCTTAATATCGGAATCGTCTTCGCTCATTATTTGTGCCAATAAAATTTGTCTGTAAAGTTTATCATCTCGCGCATATAACGGGAATTCAAATTTTTTACCTGAGTTGTGCCTTACGATTTTATTTCCGGTTTTGACATTATAGGATATTGCTTTTTGATAAGGTATGCCTGTTTTGACCGAAAAATAATCAATTGTCCAATTATCTCTCATAAAATAGTTTGCTCCCATAATCCATTTCGGAATGAATTTTTTTGAAGTTTGATATAAAACATCCTGATTCCCGTCACTTCTTTCCATGCGACCCGGATACATGAACATATAATTTTGTAAAACCGGCATAAGTCCCGCATAAATATAAGTATTGGGCAAATTTCCCCAAACAATCATCCTTTCCGCAGGATTAGTTTCGGATTTATTTATATATTCGCCTGCTTCTTTGCAAATTTTTAAAACCGATCCGAAATGTTTAAAACCGATTATTCTGTTTATATTTTCCTTTTTGTATTGGGTAAACATTTCTCTTATTAAATAAAAATTGGCGGTAAGTATCATAAACGCAATTATTAAATTTAATTGAGCCGAACCGGTTATCAAAAGATATTTTCCGAAAAAAGACGAATCCAAAATCAAAAGCATGAAAATAATAACATTATACTTGGTAATAAAATAAAAATTCTGAATTCTTAAGATTAATATGCAAAGCAAAAAATTTATGACATGAATAAAAATATCAAAATCCAAATAAACGAAGCCGAAAATAACAGCCGGAATACCGGCTAAAATCCACGGCATGAAATTTTCGATAAGAAAATTCGTGTTTGAGTATTTTAAACCTGCCAGAGCGCCTGATTTCAGAGAATGATTGTTGGCAATATACTCGGTTATTCCCTCTTTGTCTTTTTTGAAAATAAGTTTTATTTTATCGATAAGAGGACTCCAATAGAACTTGTTGAAAAAAATTACGGCATGGCGAGAATTTGTAAAAAGCAGGTAAAGATTTGCAATAAGAAAAGAAGAAAAAATTCCTGCTGTATAAAACAAACTGCCGTATAATGAGGTTTGAAAAGCAAATACGGAAACATAAAACAGAACTAAGGGAAGCGAGGTTATTTTTATCAGAAGCATCCAGCCGCCCAAAATTCCCGCAGTAAAAATATAAAGAGAATTAAAATCTCCGTTGCAAAGTTTTAATAAAATATTGATTCCCAAAAAAGGCAAAATATAGTAAGTTTCGCCCAAAAGAATATAAAAATTTAATTTGGGATACTGCATAAGAACAAGGCATAAAAAAGATGCAATAAAAGCCGCCGGATAATTATCGGCGCTTAGTTTTATATAATAAAATAAAGATGCGTTTATAAGGCTTAACCAAGTTATCTGAACAGTCCTGAAGAAAATAAGAGAATCCGTTCTGAACAAGCGGAATAATACGCTTAAAATATCTTCAATGCTTCCGGGATTGATCTCGCGAGTATTGTAATGAATATTTTTAAAATTCGGATTCTTGCACTTTTTAAATTTTGCGGCATGCAAAAAATTTCCGTCATCATTATAAAGAGGTTTTTTATACAGAGGCAAATAAGAAACAAAAGTTATTGCAAATATAACTAAACAAAAATATATCATAAATTCTCCAAATTAAAACCGTATTTTCTTTTTTTTTAAAAACTTATTTCAAGCAAATACTGTGCCGAATGCTTTAAGTTAAAGAATAAGTTGATATTTGCCGTAAATAAGCAATAAAATATATAAAATTAAATATAAAAAATAATCTGCGAGAAAAATTTTCCTCTTCAAAATTTTAATATTTGAGGACGGGCGGAGGCGAAAATAAAAAATAAATTAGCAGTCTCTTTTTTAGATTGACAATTTTTGTTTTGAAATTATATTGTCTGCAACTTAGCGAACAAAAAGCTTAATTGCTAAAAACGGAGATGAAGATGAAAAAAAATGAAATCAGAGAATCTTTGGTTCTTAAACATCTTATAACGGAATACATAAAAACCAATACCACTGTCTCATCTCGCATTTTATGCGATAAATATGTCCCGCATGTCAGCCCGGCTACCGTAAGGATAGACTTGCACAAGCTGGAAGACAAAAACTTTATTTATCAGCCTCATACCTCGGCGGGAAGAGTTCCCACTATTTCAGGATACCGAAAATACTTGGATATGATAAAACCTGAAATAAATCAAACTTCTTACAAACATTCGGAATTGATTAGGGAATTTTTGATTGCTAATTATAAAGACACTCCTTTGGCATTACATTATATAATGCAGCTTTTGGCAAAAGAATCGGATCAACTCAGTTTTGTTGCCGAGCCTGAAATCTCTTTCGGCGTTTTGCGTAAACTCGATGTTTTCAGAATAGACATGCGCAAACTTCTTTTTGTGATCAGTCTTGATTCCGGAATGGACAAAACCGTGATTTTGAAAACCGATTACGATATATCGGAGCAACAATTAAAAGTTCTTGTTCGCTATGCCAACGATGAATTGGAAGGTTTGAGAATATTCGATATCCGGAATAAAATTTTGCCGGAAAACGACAAAAAAAACAACAATAAGCTTTTGGCTTTATTTTTGAACGAAATAAGAAAAGTTTTGCGTGAAATATCAAATTACTATATCCATTTCGACAGCAACATTACTTTTTTGGAGCAACCGGAATTTAATGAAAAATCCAATATCCTGACTTTCATGGATTTTATTCAACATCAGGATTTTTTAATTAAAACCATGCAAAATAATTGGATCGAAAATTCTGATTATTGCGTAATAACCGGAGAAGAACTCGGAAGAACTCAATGGTCAAATTATGCTTTGATTTTTGCCAAATACGAAATTTTCGATGTTCCCGGTTATCTGGGTTTGATCGGTCCGGTGAGAATGGATTACATAAAAAATATCCCTGTTATAAGAGATATTGCCAAAACTATTACCAAAACAACTAAAAAAGGAATGATGGTACCCTGCTATGAATAATATGAACGAAAAAGAAAAAGAACTTCCGGAAGAAGAAGTTAAAAATCCTGAAAATATCGAAACGGAAGAAATAAAGGAATCCGTTGAAGAGAACGAAACAGCTCCGGACGAAAACGAGTCGGAAGAAACGGAAGAAGAAAAACTTCAGCGAGAAAATGCGGAATTGAAAGACAAACTTTTACGTTCAATTGCGGAATTTGATAATTACCGAAAAAGAACGATACAGGAAAAAGCATCTTGGATAAAAAATGCTACCGAGCAACTTGTCTTGAAACTTTGCGACGTACAGGATAATTTTGAACGAGCCATCAATGCCGGAGCCGAAGAAAACCAATTTGAATCTTTTATGAAAGGCGTAAAAATGATTCATGACCAATTTAACAATATTTTGAGCAAAGAAGGCGTAAAAAAAGTGGAAACCGTAGGCAAAGAGTTTGATCCTCAGGTTCACGAAGCTCTTTCTCACATACCGTCAGAATATGATGAAAATATTGTGGCTGCCGTCATTCAAAACGGCTACACCATGAACGACAAACTTATCCGTCCCGCTCAAGTTGCGGTTTCAAGTGGGAAAATTGAAAAATAAAAAAAATAAAAAAATATAAAAGGAGGATTCCAATGGGAAAAATAATTGGAATTGACTTAGGAACAACCAACTCATGCGTGAGTGTTATGGAAGGCGGCGAACCGGTTGTTATCGCCAATGCCGAAGGAGCAAGAACAACTCCGTCCATCGTAGGATTTTCAAAAAACGGAGAAAGACTGGTCGGACAACTCGCCAAACGTCAAGCTATCACTAATCCGAAAAACACCATTGCTTCGGCAAAACGTTTTATCGGTCGCCAATTAAATGAAGTTCAAAGCGAAATAAACACCGTACCTTACGAAGTTCGTTCGGGCAAGCATAATGAAGCTGTTATTCATATAGATTCAGAAAATAAAGATTTCTCGCCTCAGGAAATTTCAGCCGTGGTTCTTCAAAAAATGAAGGAAACTGCCGAATCTTATCTGGGAACTTCAATTACCGAAGCCGTTATCACCGTTCCGGCTTACTTCAACGACTCTCAGCGTCAGGCAACCAAAGATGCGGGTCGTATTGCCGGATTGGACGTAAAACGCATTATCAATGAACCTACCGCAGCCGCTTTGGCTTACGGTCTTCAAAGCAAGAAAGAAGAAAAAGTTGCCGTTTACGATTTGGGCGGAGGAACTTTCGATATTTCCATACTCGACATTGCCGAAGGCGTGGTTGAAGTTCTTTCCACAAACGGCGATACCCATCTCGGAGGAGATGATTTCGACAAAAAAATAATCGACTGGATTCTTTCCGAGTTCAAGAGCAGAGAAGGGATTGACCTTTCTAAAGATCCGATGGCTTTGCAACGTCTCAAAGAAGCTGCCGAAAAAGCAAAAATAGAACTTTCGGGAACCCAAAGCACCAATATCAATCTTCCGTTTATCACTGCTGATGCTTCCGGACCGAAACACTTAAATCTTGATTTGTCCCGTTCTGATTTCAACAGAATGATTGCCGACTTGGTGGAAAGATCAATCATTCCTTGTCGCAAAGCTCTTCAAGACGCAAAACTGAGCGCTTCCGATGTTGACGAGATATTGCTTGTCGGCGGTTCCACTCGCGTTCCGGCTGTTCAGGAAGCCGTTCAAAAGTTCTTCGGAAAGAAATCAAATCAAAGCGTAAACCCGGATGAAGTTGTTTCCGTAGGCGCAGCCATTCAGGGCGGTATTTTATCGGGTGACGAAAAGCTTAACGATATTTTGCTTCTTGACGTAACGCCTCTTTCGCTCGGCATCGAAACTCTCGGCGGCGTAATGACTGCTCTTATTGACAGAAACACGACTATTCCGACTAAGAAAAGTCAAGTCTTCTCAACTGCCGCAGATAATCAAAACGCCGTATCAATCCATGTTCTTCAAGGCGAAAGACCTATGGCTGCCGACAACAGAACTCTCGGTAAATTCGACTTGATCGGTATTCCGCCGGCACCGAGAGGAATTCCTCAAATCGAAGTAACTTTCGATATTGACGCAAACGGAATTATGCACGTATCCGCCAAAGACAAAGGAACCGGAAAAGAACAGTCAATCAAGATTGAAAGAACAGGATCTTTGAGCGAAGAAGAAATCGAAAGAATGGTAAAAGATGCCGAAGCTCATGCTGATGAAGACAACAAAAGAAAAGAAGCCATTACGGCTAAAAACGAACTCGATTCAGTAATTTTCAGCACCGAAAAAGCTCTCAAAGATTACGGAGACAAAGTTTCCGAAGACGAAAAGAAAAAAGTCGAAGAAGCTTTGAAAGAAGCAAAAGAAAAACTGGAAAAAGGTTCAACCAAAGAAGAATATGACGCAGCCAAAGAAGAGCTTGCCAAAAAAGCTCAAAAAATAGGCGAAATCATGTATGCCGAAATGCAAAAAGAACAACAGGGAGCTCAAGGCGGAGCCGGATTCAATCCTAATGCCGGAGCCCGACAACAGCAAAATCAACAGGAAGAACCGCAAAAGGATAACGGTCCCGTGGATGCTGATTTCGAAGTAGTTGACGAATAATATAATTATGGAGGCAAAGGCGTTTTAATGCGTCTTTGCCTTTCTTGAGTTGAAAACGCCGGATAAAAGTCTGAATCTTTAAAATAAATTTTCCAAAAAATTGTTTTTATTTAAACGGAACATTTTTTTGAAAGATTTATGAATAAATTAACGATGAAAAATGAACGGATAATCGGAGATAATTATGGAAAAAAGAGATTATTACGAAGTACTCGGCGTAGATAAGAATGCCGATGCTTCAACCATAAAAAAAGCATACAGAAAATTGGCGATGAAATATCATCCCGATAAAAATCAAGGCAATAAAGAAGCGGAAGAAAAATTTAAAGAAGCATCCGAAGCTTATGAAGTTTTGAGCGATGAAAACAAAAAAGCCCGTTATGATCAATACGGACATGCCGGAATGGAAGGCGCTTTCGGAAGCGGCGGATTCTCTTGGTCGGACTTTACCCATCAAGGAGATTTTCAGGATATTTTCGGCGGAGGTTTCAGCAGTATTTTTGAAACATTTTTCGGCGGAGGTTTCGGAGGCGGTCAAACTCGACGAAGAAAAAATCGCGGCGAAGATTTACAAATTCAATTATCCCTTAACTTGCATGAAATAAGCAAAGGCGTTTCCAAAAAAATAAAAATAAATGTCAAAGAAACTTGTTCAACCTGTAACGGATCAGGTTCAAAAACCGGAAAAACTTCTCAATGCCCCCAATGTCACGGAAGCGGTCAGGTACGTCAAACCAGACAATCCCTCTTCGGGCAGGTTGCAACCGTGGTAAATTGTCCCAATTGCCGAGGCGAAGGAAAAATTATAGAAGACAGATGTAACGTTTGTAACGGGGAAGGAAGGGATGCCGTAACCAAAACCGTTAACGTAAAAATCCCTGCCGGCGTACAGGAAGGACAGTATATAAGACTTTCGCAAGAAGGCAATGTCGGCATGAGAGGCGGAGAAAAGGGCGATATTATCGTACTTATCCACGAAAAAGAAGACGAGGTTTTTGACCGGGAAGGCAGTAATTTGATTTGTGAATTTCCGATAAGTTTTGCTCAAGCTGCTCTCGGAGAAGAAGTATTTGTGCCGACTATAAACGGGAAAGTAAAAATGAAGATTCCCGCAGGAACGCAATCCAATAAAGTTTTCCGCCTGAAAGGGCAGGGATTGCCGGAAGTAAACAGCGCGTATCACGGTGATCTTTACGTAAGGGTAACCGTTGTTACGCCCGCTCATATTTCGGCGGAAGAAAAGGAACTTTTTGAAAAATTGAAAAAATTCGATTCCGAAAAACGTCTTAAACCGGGAAAAAGCTTTTTTCAAAAACTGAAAGAAGAGTTTAAAAAATTCTTCTAAATTTTGTTGTAAAAACAAATTATAAAAGTTAAAGACATCAAGTATAAATTGGTGTCTTTTTTTATTTTATATTTATGCCGAAAAATTTTAAGCATTTCAAATATTTAAATATCGGGAAAAAATATTTTTTTTTGCATTTTTTAAATTGGCTTTACCGGAAAAGTTATTAGTTTAATACCTTAAATAAAAAAATGTATGATTAATAAAGGCGGAAAAAATGGATTTTTTACTTAATATTTCAAAAGAAACTTACAATGTTTTTGTTGATATTTCACCCTACTTGCTTATAGGCTTATTTTTTGCCGGTCTTCTTCATATCCTTTTGAAAAAAGATTTTATCGTTAAGCATATAGGGTCATCGAATCTCAGTTCTGTTTTGAAGGCGGCATTGCTGGGGGTTCCGCTTCCTTTGTGTTCTTGCGGAGTGATTCCCACTGCTCTTTTTCTTCGCAAGAAAAAAGCATCCGAAGGAGCAACCGTTTCTTTTCTTATTTCAACTCCTCAAACCGGAATAGACAGTATTTTGCCTACTTACGGAATGTTGGGTCCGATTTTTGCGGTTTACCGACCTCTCATGGCATTGCTTACCGGATTCATCGGCGGTATAATAGTAAATAAATCGTCTGTCAGAATAGATGAATCGTCTGAGAACGAAAGTTGCCAAAGCGGTTGTTGTTCTTCTGATTCCGAAGCTGAAAAGAATCTCTCTTTCAGAGAAAAAATTTATGAAATGTTCAGATATTCTTTTGTCGAATTTTTGGATGACATATCTGCTCATCTTACGGTAGGCATTGTCATTGCCGGACTGATCAGCGCCTTGATTCCGGATAATTTCTTCAGTAATTACGGAGGAAGCGGAATTCTCGGAATGCTTTATATGATTATTATCGGGTTACCTATGTATGTTTGCGCAACATCTTCCATCCCCATTGCCGTTTCTCTTATGTTAAAGGGAATTTCTCCCGGAGCCGCTTTTATTTTTCTGGTTGTAGGACCTGCCACCAATGCGGCAACCATGACTTTAATAGGACGAGTTTTGGGTAAGAAAATTCTTGCCGTTTATCTTTCCGTAATCTCAATTTCGGCAATTTTAGGAGGTTTCTTATTAAATTGGCTTTATACTTTTATTGATATTCCTGAGTTTAAAGTAATGTGCCATGCTCATGATTCCAAAAGCATGGTAACTTATATTCTGGCGGGAATATTTTTGGTTTTTCTGCTTATATCTCTTTTCAGAAAATATGTAAGCAAAGGACACGGAAAAGCTTTGAGCGGAAATGATGAAGTAAAAATTCCTGTCATAAAAGTCGGAAACGCAAAAACCGTAAAAGTTGAAGGAATGCAATGTAACCATTGCGCAAACAGTGTAATAGAAAGCGTTTCAAAAGTTGCGGGAGTTGAGGATACAGCGGTAAATCTTTCCTTAAAAACAGTAACCGTAAAAGGTGAATTTGACCTCGAAAAAGTAAAAAAAGTTATTGCCGAAGCAGGATATTCCGTGGTAAACTGAATTAAATTCAAAAAAGTTAAAGCTTCCCTAATCATAAGAAAAGGGAAGCTTTTTTTTATTGCAAAATCAAGTTAAAGTTATTTGACAATCATAAATTTTGCGGTTGAGTTTATTTTTTGTCCGGTTATTTTGACAAAGTAAACACCGTTTTCCAGTTTTTTTGCGGGAAGCGATATCTCTCCGTTTACGGCTTGTTGTTTGCCGTTTAATTTATTTTGTCCTTTTATGTTAAAAACAGACCAGCATACGGAATGAGAATAATTTTCGGGGGCAAATTTTACTTTCAATTCATATCTTTGATTATTATTGTAAGGATTGGGAAAGACTTTAGCTGAGTTGACGGCTTCCGTAACATCTTCTTCATTATCTGAAGTTTGTCCGGAGCAATAAAGAATATCCGTAACTCCGACTCCGACATTAAAATCAGCGATAAGATTCTGAGACTCAAGATCGTAAATATAAATATCCGTAAAATCTATGTAATTTCCGGCATCTGCGGAAACAAGTTTTCCCGAAAAAATTTCAAAAGCATTTCCGCCGACAAAAATACCGGAATCGGGGGTTGTTATAAGATTGCCGTTGTCAGCATTGTATGAGTAAACCCCTGCCGGCCAACCGTTGCCCAGATAAACAGTTTCATTACCGTCAAAAATAATGCTGTTGGGGCATCCTCCTATTTCATAAACTTCTTCTATTTCGTCAGTTATCGGATTAATTACGTTTATTTTACCGGTTATATCCATGTAATCTCCCGTGCAGACCACATGAATTTTATCGTTTATAACTGCCAAAGCATTGGAATTCAAATCTGTTTCTACCGCAGTCAATACGGAAAGATCATCACAATTTAAAACAGAAACAGAGCCGGGAACGTAACTTCCTTCGCTGAAAACGTAACCGCAGTTTGCCACATAAAGTTTATTGTCATAAACAGCCATTCCCATCGGAGCTGTACCCGTTGCCTGTGAAGCAAGTACTTCTTCCGCGATAAGATCAATTTTGTAAACTTTATCGGTAACGTTTCCGCTGACAAAGGCAAAATTTTGATAAAGAATAATATCGTTAGGCGTTGATGAATTTTCCAATACGATTGAACCTGTTTCTTCGCCTGTCTCAATATCGAAAACCTGAATTCTGTTTTCATAAGTGATAGCAACATAAAGTTTGCCGTTATATTGAATCATCTTATTCGGGGCAACTCCCGGTCCGTTTCCCAAAATAGCGAAATCATCGTCTGTCTCTTCGCTTTCGATGTCGTATCTGCTGATTGTTGAGCTTATCGAATTTATAAAAAACAATGCCTCCGATGCAAATAAACCGTTTATTATAAGCAGCATCAAAAATATTTTTTTCATAATTCCTCCGTTTTTTTTTATTTTAATTTTTATAAATTTATGTCTGTAATTTTAGATTTCAATGCCTGTGTATTTGGCGTTTAGTTAAAAGTAAATAATTATTTTAAGGATAAAAAACGATAAATTACAAAAAAATATGTCAACTGTTATTTATGGAGAGAAATAAAAAAATCTTTGCGTAAGGTATTTTGTATTGCTCAGCAGTTATTCAGCATTGATTATCAATGTGAAAGAGTTTTAGGGATTGACAATTGATTAATGATAAAATTTCTGTTGTATCATATATTAAAATAAGGAGAAAGCTATGAGAATTTTAATTATCTTAACTTTATTGATTGTTTCGCTTGCCGCTTGCGATCAAACTAAAACAAGTCAAATTAATAATGAACCGCCGTATTTCACGGATTTATTTGATCGAGAAGCAAATCCCGATGTTGCCTGTTACAGAATTCCCGCCGTTATTGTTACTCCTAACGGTGATTTGATTGCTGCCGTTGACGAAAGAGTTCCGTCTTGCGCCGATTTGAGAGGGAATCGGGATATAAATATAATAATAAAAAGAAGTACGGATAACGGAACATCATGGTCTTCCGAAGAAAGAATCGTTGATTATCCTTTGGGACAATCAGCTTCTGACGCTTCTTTTATTTGCGACGAATCAACAGGAACGATCTTTATGTTCTTTAATTATATGGATGTTGATCATGAAAGAAACGTTTATTATCTGCGATACGTAAAAAGTACGGATAACGGACTTACCTGGAGTGAACCGGTTGACATTACTTCTCAAATTACGAAACCCGGATGGAACTATAATTTTAAATTTATTACTTCCGGAAGAGGAATCGTTACGGAAAACGGAAAATTATTGCACACTTTGGTAAATTTACAGAACGGACTTCATATTTTCGGAAGCGATGATCAAGGCGAAAGCTGGTATTTGCTTGATACTCCGTTGCCTGATTCCGACGAATCTAAAATTATTGAATTGGCAAACGGAGATTGGATGGTAAACAGTCGGGTGAATAATTTCGGATACAGAAGAGTTCATGTATCTGACAATGAAGGAGAAACTTGGACTTCGAGAGTTGATTCAACGCTTATTGATCCCGGTTGCAATGCAAGTATTATTAATGTCAGATCCGAAGGAAGAGATATTTTGTTGTTTTGCAATGCCAAAGATCAAAATGAACGCAGAAATCTTACTGTCCGTTTAAGTTATGATCAAGGACGTACATGGACGGAAGGCAAGACTGTTTATGCCGGGGAAGCGGCTTATTCTTCTATGACCGTTCTTGATAACGGGGATATAGGAATTTTCTTTGAAAAAGACGATTATCGTATTTTGACTTTCGCCCGTTTGAGCATGGGCTGGCTTTTTGCCGAAGAGAATCAATAAAAACGTAAAATTTAAAAAGCCGGGTAAGTCTTATATTTATGATTTTATCCGGCTTTGCTTTTTTTCGGAATCGGTAAATGTTGAAAATTTTTAAAAAAAATAAAGCTGTAAAACTTACGGAAGGAAACATTTTAAAAAATTTAATGATTTTGTCTTTTCCGATAATGTTTTCTAACTTTTTTCAGACTTTTTATAATCTTACAGACGCTTTTTTTCTCGGTAAATTAGATGAAAATGCCAGAAATGCCGTTTCTGTTGCCGGGCTTACTTTTCCGCTGGTTATGTTTATTGCTTCTTTCGGAGCCGGATTTATGGTCGGCGGAGTTGCTTTGATAAGTCATAGCAAGGGGAGAGGCGAGTCTGAAAAAATAAAAAAACTTTTGGGTCAGTTTATTTTTTTGCTGTCAGTTTTTTCTTTGTTTTTTATTTCGGCAAAAGTTATTTTTATTCGTAAGTTATTGCTTTTTTTGAATACGCCTCCTGAAATTTTTGATTCTGCTTTGTCTTATATCGGGATTATTATGAACGGGATGATTTTCATGTTCGTTTTCCTTTTGTATCAGAGTTTTGCTCACGGAATGGGGGATACGCTTACTCCGATGAAGATTCAGATTGTTTCCGTCGGCGTTAATATTATTTTGGATCCTGTTTTGATTTTAGGATTATCGGGATTTCAAAAATACGGTGTAAAAGGAGCTGCCGTTGCTACTTTTATTGCCAGAATCATTGCTGCGTTATTTGCCGTAATTTATTTTATAAAAGACTATCGCGAATATTTGCCTGAGTTAAAAGATCTGATACCCGAAAAAAACTTGATTAAACAAATATTCGATATAAGCATACCCGCTTCTTTTGCTCAATCCGCAAGCGGATTCGGATTTTTAATTTTGCAGGGATTTATTAATTCTTACGGTACGGTTGCTATTTCGGTTTATTCCGTATCAGAAAGAATTACAAATGTTTATATGTTGCCGGCTATAGGAATAAGCGGAGCTTTGACGACTCTTATCGGACAAAATCTGGGTGCCGGGAAGCCTGAAAGAGCTGAAAAAAGTTTTGCGATAACGTTGAAAGCTGTCTTTATTGTAATGTTTAGCGGATGTGTCGTTTTGTTTTTGGCAGGCGAACAAATCACTAAATTTTTTATTAATGATCCTGAAGTCGTTGCCGCAGGGAAAAGAATTTTGCAATTAGATGCAGTTGCTTCTCTGATTTACTGTATATTGTCTGTATTTAACGGAGTTTTCAACGGATCCGGGCATACCAAACCGGCGATGCTGTTTAATATTGCTCGTTTGTGGATTTTCAGGATACCTGCTGTTTACATTCTTTCAGGTTACGCATTAAACTTTTCTTTTGCGCAAAATATTCCTTTTTTTTATGACTTTGTCGCTTTTGTTTCGGAACCGTTGAAAAAATATCCTTATGATTCTTTTTGGTGGGCGATGATTTTCAGCAATATTTTGACTCTGATATGGGCTTATTTTATATTTTCCAAAGGAGATTGGAAAAAATTGAAATATACCGGAAAATAATTATAAAAACATAATAGGATTTAATTATGAAAAGATTTTTTTACGCTGCATTAATTATTGCTTTTGTATCTTGTTTGTTTGCTGATCGTCTTTCTACGGTTGAAAGAATAAAAAAATATGCAGGAAATAATGCCGAAGAATTGTTGAAGCTTTACGAAACAGCAAATAATGAAGGTTTTGCTGAAACAGTTTTTTTGCTTGATGTGTGTCCTCCTGCCGATTTGGCAGTAATAGATGCAGGATATATTAGGGAAAATATTGAATATGCCTTAAAAACAAAATCTCTTGCTTATGCAAAAGATATTCCCGATGATGTTTTCAATCATTTTATATTGCCTTACCGAGTATCTCAGGAACCTGTTTCGAATTGGAGAAAAGACTTTTATGATGAGATTTATCCTCTCGTCAAAGATGCAAAATCCGTTGAAGAAGCCGCAATTATCGTAAATCTTTGGGTTTTGGAACAAATGACTTTTACTCAAACTTCAAGACGAGATCAAACAGCTCTTACTTCCGTCAGACGAGGTTTCGGACGTTGCGAAGAATCAATGATTATCTATATTTGCGCAGCGCGATCTGTCGGTATTCCTGCTCGTCCTGCAAGCGTACCTTATTGGAATTTTACAAACAGTAATCATGCCTGGGTTGAAGTTTTTACCGCAGCAGGCTGGAAGTTTCTGGGAGAAGCCGAAAATTCTCTGAACAGAGCCTGGTTCAGTAAAACTGCGGAAAGAGCTTCTCTTATTGTAAGTGAAGTGCAGGGAGATTACGAAAATAAAGACGTTATCAAACAAGTTGACGGTATGACTTATCTCAGTTCCATAAATCTTTACAACGATGCAAAGCTATGTAAAATAAAAGTTTACAATAAGGACGGTTTGCCTGTAAAGGATGCTGAGGTAAGGCTTTACGCAGCTTCTTTCGGCGGAATTTTTATTATGTTTGAAATAAAAACGGATGAATCAGGAGAAGTGAGTCTTCCGCTGGGAGAAAGTTCGATTATTGTTTCAGCTCAAAAAGACGGATTGGCTGATTTTAAACTTTTTAATATAATTAAAAATAATGAAATAAGACTTGATTTAGCTCTGAAATCATCTTTTGACGATGAATTTATTATGCATTTCCTGTTAGCTGACAATAATCCTGTTGAAAATGAACATAAAGAAATTTTGGGTGAAGACTTTTACGACAAACGCGAAATTGCGAATTTAAGAAGATGCGACCGTATTTACGGATTTGATAAATCCGATAAATTTGTCAGATATTTTCAGTTGACGTTTCCTTTCGACGGGACAGACGCTTACTGGGAAAGATTAGAAAAATTTCTTGATAAAATGACTTTGCTTGCCGGAGCAACGGATCAGTATCTGAATGCTTTAAAAGAAATTAAAGATGATATTAAGCGTTGTATTCTTATTGAAATGTTGGAGTCATGGAATATCAAAGATTTGATTGAGATGCCGAATGAAGAAGCGGTTATCGGTTTGGTTGATATTTACTCTTCGGGGAGAAGTTTCTATCCTAAAATTTCAGATTCTCTTTTTTATGAATATGTAGTAAATCCCAATCCTGTTTTAAGCGCTTTGCCTCAAAATGATTGGCAGCGAGAATTTTTTGATCAAATAAAACATTTAAGGGAAAAGGATATAAAATCAACTAAAATAAATATAGATAATTGGTTAGAGGGAAAAGTAAAAAATGATGATAACTATGAGTGGAGTTACTTTACCGCTTCTTTAAATCCTCTTCAAATGTTAAACATGAGAAATATACCGTTAACCTGTAAAAAATACGTCATTTATGCTGCCCTTAACTTGCTTTCCGTACCTGTTCGCTGGCGAGGAAGATTGGAGTATTGGAACGGAGAAAATTTTGAGGTTGCCGTAAAGGCTGATAAAGAATCCGAGGAACTTGAATATTATTCTCTGAAATTGAAAATGCGGATAGACGGAGAATACGTTACGCCTGTTCCCGGAGAGAATTTTTTAATAGGAGCTTTTGACGAAAACGGTATTTATTACACTTATTTTGACGGAGAAGCGAAGGATGATGTCTTTACGCTTGTTTACGGATGCGCAAAAAATCAAATTCCCGTTGCCGAAGCATTTATCCGAAACGATAACGGTGATGCCGATGTCCGTCTTATTTCCCTCAACAAAACCGAAAACGAAAAACTTACCGTTGATCTTAACACTCCTAAAGAACATGTACAAGTTTCTTATTGGGATGAAAATTATCTTTCCGATTTTCTTGAAGAATTTGATAAAAACGATACAACTGCTATAATTTATTATATCTCTTCGGATGTTTCTTCTGAACCTCAAATTCGCATGTTTGATCAAATAATGGACAACAATAAATTGCGTTCTCATCTTAAAATTGCGGAAACAGGGAAGAAGAGTTTATCGGTTCCGAAAGATATTGAAACGAGATTGATTGCGGCTGATAAACTTCCTGTTTCAGGCAATGAACATTTTCCTTTGATAATAATGACCGATAAAAATAAAAATATTATATTTTCTTCGGAAGGTTACGATGCCGGAATTTCAAAACTTTTGGAGCGTAAAGTTGATAAATTAAAATAATAAAGTTTCCCCCAAAAGACAGGTTTTATATCGGTTTATAAAATAGTCTTGACAATATCTTTTAGGACTTGTTAGCCATTTTCAAATAATCGGAAGGAGAGAGTGAAATGAAATTACCTGTCGGTATACAGACGTTCAGTAAAATAAGAGAAGATGATTATGTTTACGTTGATAAAACTAAAGAAGCTCTTGAGCTGATAAACAATTATGAGTATGTTTTTCTTTCTCGCCCGAGAAGATTCGGAAAAAGTCTTTTTCTTGATACTTTGAAGTGTATTTTTGAAGGGAAAAAAGAATATTTCAAAGGTTTGTACATAGAAGACAGATACGATTTCGTGCAGACTTACCCGGTTATTCATATAAGCTTTGCGGGATCTTTGCAGACAAAAGACGGTTTAGACGGCACGATGAAATACATCTTGCGAGAGAATATGAATTATTTGGGTATTGAATGCGACGATAATTTAAATATTCCTGATTGTCTTGCTTCTCTTATCGAAAAATCTTATGAAAAATATCAGCAAAAAGCGGTTGTTCTGATTGATGAGTACGACAAACCTATTTTGGATAATATTACCGACCCGGAAATGTTAAAATATGCGAGAAACAGCCTTAAAAGTTTTTATGAAATCCTGAAAAAATCCGACCGATATTTAAGATTCGTTTTTCTTACGGGAGTAAGCAAATTTTCCAAAGTTTCCGTTTTTTCCGGATTAAACAATATTAAAGACATAAGTCTGCATAAAAAATTCGGTAACATCTGCGGTTATACTCATCATGATATTGAAACTCTTTTCAGACCTCTTTTGACCGGGGTTGAT
>PDOO01000044.1 GCA_002742885.1 Candidatus Cloacimonadota bacterium | reverse complement strand
AGCGTAATGACGTTTATCTGTTTCATATTCAACGTGAGCAGTAGCGATAGTAATACCTCTCTCACGTTCTTCGGGAGCATTATCAATACTGTCAAAAGAGCTGAATTCAGCTCCGCCTTTTTTTGACAAATAAAGAGTAATTGCTGCTGTTAAAGTGGTTTTTCCATGGTCAACGTGACCGATGGTTCCAATATTGCAATGCGGCTTTGTTCTTACAAATTTTTCTTTAGCCATTTTTACCTCCAAAGATCTATAATCTCTTACCGAGATTGAACTTCAACTCATTCTCATGAGTCTGTGAATGCTGAAATTCTCGGATAGGCAATTTCTGTCAAACCTTTTCTTATTTTTGCATATTTTTTTATATTCTAATAAGTTAACCGTGAGTCGATACCGCTAAAGCATTCGTCAAAACAACATACTTTGCAAGTCAATGAACAAAAAAAACAAATTAAGAGCAAAAAACAGCAAACCGAGAAAAAAACAAACAGGAATAAAGCGATATATTCTTGCTGATCAATCAATTGCAAAAAAAACATACTTCGCAGGAGAAATAAAATCATCGGAGGGATTTATCATTTTTTGTTTAATAAAGCAAGAGAGCATTTTTTCCATAGATCCTTCAAAGGGAATAAAACAAGAAAACAATAATTATCTTTTTTTATTTTTGCATTTATGAAAAATTAAACAAAAAGCAGCATTCAGAGAACAAAAATATTGAAAAAAATTACCGTACAAAAAAAAATAATCAAAAACGAGATAAGATTTTTGATGCGCATAAAGACAGCCGAGGCTCTTCGCAAAATAAGCGGATACAAACACAGGCAAACCGGAGACGGTATTTGATAAGCGCGATTTACACAAAACTGATAATCTGCAAAACCGATTAAATTCAACCGTGACGCTATCAGCATGCAAAGTTCGGATACGGGTAATTTTTATTTTACAGACTGAGTTATCGGATATTCTTTTAAATCAATTTAGTATTAATTTTATTAATTGATGCGCAATATGCGGTTATTCACCGGGATAATTTTTATTTTATTCCGAGAAAAATAACTCAGTGCTTGACAGAAATACAAATAAAACCCGTTTTTTGTATTTAATATTTTAAGCAAAATTCTAATTTAACAAGGAGGCATAATGAATCAAAAGTTTATTACTTTAAACGAAGCGTCAAAATACCTCAAACTAACTCCTGACATTCTTAAAGAAATGGTTAAGGAAGGTATTTTTTCCACTAAAAAATCAGGCAGAACTGTCAAAATAGACAAAAATGAAATCGAAGAGTGGTTGGCAAATTTAAACGAATCGGAAGAAGAACTCTTTTCTCTCCGCAGAATCGTATGTCGTTTTCAGGATTATTTTTCGACAAAAAACATTGTCATGGATTTCAAAGCAGAAAATAAATATGAGGCAATTGCCGAAATGGCAAAGTTTGCAAAAGAGATGAAAATCGTTCGCGATCATCGCTGGTTATATGAAGTGGTGGTTGCAAGAGAGGAACTTGTTTCTACCGCAATAGGTAAAGGAGTTGCTTTATTGCATCCCAGACATGTACATCCGGCAAAAATAAAAAAACCGAGCATTCTTTTCGGACGTTTTCCCGACGGAGTTGATTTTGACGCTCCGGACAACAAACCCGTAAAATATTGTTTTATTCTTTTATTGCATAACCAGAAGCAACATTTATTTTCACTTTCTTACATAAACATGATTCTGGGCGATTCTGAAAAATTGGCTTTACTCGAAAAAAGCGAATCCCCGGAAGAAATATATTCTATTTTTATCGATAACAATTAATCAATTATCAAAATACAAAAAAATAAAACGGAGAAAAAATGCCTCAAGTCAGAATAATACTGGGAAGTAAATCCGATATTAAACAAGGTGAAAAAATTAAAGAATTTTTGGAAAAATTTGGAGTGGAATATGATTTTTACGTCTCTTCTGCTCACAGAAAGCCGGAACAAACCGCAAACTTGGCAAAAAATGCAGAAAAAGAGGGAATAAAAGTTATTATTGCCGCAGCCGGAATGGCAGCTCATTTACCGGGAGTTATTGCTTCGCACACTGTTCTTCCGGTTATAGGAGTTCCTCTTTCCGGTTCAGCTCTTTCCGGAGAAGACGCTCTTTTCTCAGTTGTGCAAATGCCGACCGGCGTTCCGGTTGCAACCGTTGCAATTGACGGCGGTAAAAATGCCGCTGTTCTTGCCTCTCAAATTATTGCTGTTTCAGATGAGAATGTAAAAAGTCGTCTGAAAACTTATAAAAAAGAGCTTTCAGAAGCTTAAATATTAACCTTGAGAAAAGCAAAATCATTTTCCGGTCAGGGAAAGAAACATGTTTAATTAATTTCACAACAATAAGTTATAATCACAAAGGCATATATTTGTCAATCGAATTCATTATGTAAAAAAAAAGCTTTGACAAATATTATTGTAATTCAAATTAACCATCAAACCTATATTTTTTATACTCGAAGGAGGATTTATGAGTAAAAAGATCATAATAACGATCATCAGTTTCATGCTTGTTTTTGCAATTTTCGCAAGTAAGCAAGATTTTGAAGCAAGACAATTCCGGGTAAATAAATCCGGATTAAGCACGGAAAGACGCGATCAAACAATAGTCTACGAAGAACAGTTTAATCCGGATACAGAATGGGAAACAGTTGACGGAACTCTTCCCGAAAGCTGGAATGAAGCTTGGCACCTTTCAACCGTTGGCGCTTTTGAAGGCAACTCATGGTGGATGGGTGACGAAGAACTCGGCGGATATACAAGTCATCGCTATATCGTGATGGATACTCCGTCAATTACTCTTCCCGCTAACGCCGAACTTACATTTAAACTCAACTATAATGTTGAAGGAATAGGCGGAACAGGCGGTTATGACGGTTGGGACGGATGTAACGTCAGAATTTCAACCGATGACGGCGCTACCTGGACTGTTATCACTCCTGTTGCTCCTGCTTACAATTCAAATTCCATGTACAGTTTCGGTTCAGAATTTTATGAAGGTGAAGGCATTCCCGGCTGGGGCGGATCTTCAAACGGATGGGTTGACGCATCTTTTGACCTTTCTTCTTATTCAGGAGACGTAAAAATCCGTTTCGCTTTCGCTTCAGATCCCGCATATGACACATCTGACGACGAAAGTTTATTCGGTATGAAAGTTGACAATATCGTTTTAGGCGACTTTTCTTCAAACGGTGACGGAGCTGCAGGCGACGACCAAATGGTTCTCGGCTACGGCGGTATCATAGGAGGAGACTTGTGGCACATTGCAGAAGATGCAACTGCTCCTTCACCCGCAACTGTTGCCGCTTGCCAAAACGAAAACGGCGGATACGATCCTTATTTACAAAATTATATTGTTTCTCCGGCTATCGATATTCCTCAAGGAACAGGAATTACAGTTGATTTCCAAGTTGCCGGTTCCATTAATGACCCGGATGAATTTCCTGATGTAGATTTCTGGTCATTCGAAAAATCAACAGATGACGGACTTACATGGAGCGCCGTAATAACCAATGCTCAAGGTCAAAATATTGTTTTCTCAGATCTTCCGGAAACTTATATGTCATTTGCAGAAGCTTATCAGCAAGGCGTTGCCGTAGATATTACCGAACATGCTAACTCAACTTTGAGATTCCGTTTCGGATTTATGTCTGACGGAGATACACCCGAAGGTGTCGGGCTCAAGATTGATAACTTTGTTATTTCTTCAAGCGCTTTCACTCCGGCTCCGATGAATCTCGAAGCGCAAGTTGACGGATCAAACGTTAATTTGTCATGGGATAATCCTTTCAATGCCGGCGGAGAAGAAGGTTGGAAAACTTGGGCAGGAAACGCTTCAGATCAGGTAATAAGCTACAATAATGCCACTGAGCCGATCCTAACTAATGCTGCGCATAAATTTGATCAGAATGATCTTTTGGGATACAACGGATATTCTGTTGATAAAATTCGTTTTATGGGCGGAGATCCTTCTCTCTCTTATACCGTAAAAATCTGGACAGGCGAAACCGGTCAAACCGAAGTTGCTTCACAAGCATTTACAGGAACAATTACTCCGGGCGAATATTCTGAAGTTGAATTGGATACTCCTCATATAATTGATGCTTCTTCTCCTTTATGGATAGGATTCCAGGTAAGTTTTATTCAAAGCGGTTTTTACCTTGATGAAGGTCCGGCAGTTGTCGGTAAAGGAATCATGGTTGCTCAAGATGACGGTCCCTTCTCGGATGTTTCTCAATATGTTGATGCCAATATTATGGTTGGCGGATATGTTACCGACAGCAGAGGTTATCCTGCAGCAATGTTACAGTCTTCAAATAACAAGAAAGTTCGCGATATTACCGGTTACAAAGTTTATCGTTCAACCGAATCAGGTCAATATGACATGAATGCTCCGATTGCGGTTATCGAAGGCGCCGACAATACTTCTTACACCGATGAAACAGCAACATCATCAATCGAAAACTTCTATGTTGTTGTCGCAACTTATCCTGAAGGCGAATCAGCTCCTTCAAACGAAGTTTCAGCTATTCCCGTAAGCGCATCTCAATATGTTTATTCTCATGATGACGGAGAAATGGATATTGAAAATGATGCTCAAGACGTTCAGGATCTCTATGTTAAATTTACTCCCGTTACTCACGAAAACTATGATTACGTAAAAGTTTACGGAATGAAAGTTTATCTTGGAAGCATAGGAACCATAAACATTGCAGCTAAGATTTACAAAGCTGACGAAAACGGTAATCCCGAAGAGTCAGCAGCTCTTCAAGGCGTTCTTAACGACGAAAATCTTGTAGAAGGATGGAATACCGTTACTTTCAACAACTGGGATAACGTTGAATTTGAAGAAGGCACAGATTTTTTCTGTTCCGTTAAAGCTATTCCCGGTCCGGTTGCTTTTAAAGTAGGCGTAGATACAGATAATTCAGGAAATTCATACATTAAGCATCAAGGTCAGGAATTTGAACCTTATAATGAAGGTAATTTCATGATCAGAGCAATTGTTGATCAAATCGAAGCAGGAAACGAAGGAGATGATATCGTATCAATCGACGATCTCGGTCTTTCAAACTTCCCGAATCCTTTTAATCCTGTAACTGAAATTCACTATAATATTCCGGCTGCCGGTAAAGTAAATATTAAAATTTACAATACAAAAGGTCAATTGGTTAATACTCTTGTTGATCAAGTTGAAGAAGCCGGTCCCAAAAAAGTTACTTGGACAGGTAAAGACAGTCAAGGAAATGATGTATCAAGCGGTGTTTACTTCTATAAGGTAACAGTTAAAAACGCATCATCAACCAAGAAAATGCTTCTTATGAAGTAGTCTTTATTTAGACTGAAATCAATAAATTATAACTCGTCGGAAATTTCCGGCGAGTTTTTTTATGCTTTTATTTAAGTTTCAGGGAATTTTTACCGTAAAAAGGTCTATTTTCTGTTTAACTAATAAAGAATTACACGGTTGACAGATAATCTGTGACTGTTCTTCACTTTGTTTCCGAAAGGAAAGAACAGGAAAGAATCATAATGAATCCTCAAACATTAATTATCTTCAATGCTTTCAGTTAACAAATCAGGGATAAAAGCAGTTCTCAGTATTTCTTTTTATGCTGTCTGTATAAGATATTAATTGTAAGCATTGCTTTTATCAGTTTCTTTAATTATTTTAAAAATCATTTTTCAATTTCAATTTTGAAAGATTAACATTTAGTTTTTTATTAATTCTCCCATAAATCAAAGTCCGGTATTACTTATTTGAAGTTTGGTTCAAACTGCTGTCTGACAAACTTATTTGCGAAATTGGTTACCGAGACAAATAATACTGTTGCTAATGTTAAAATTTTCCTTTTCATTTCTTACTTTTTTAAATATTGCAAATATCATCAAAAAAAAAGCATCTGTCGCAAAAACCGGGACAGATGCTTTTTGGTTATTGTATCAGAAGCCCATTTTGAAGACAACTTCAAATTTATTTTTCATATCAGGATTTAAAACATCATCATTTAAAAGGAACGACTCTCTAAAACCAAACGAAACAGGGATAATATCCAAAATCGTATTGTCAAAACAGATTTCAGCTCCGTAAGAATTTTGGTCTGCGGTTTTGCCAAGGTATTTCACTTTGCTTATATCGTAAAACAAATCAGCTTTAATGCGTTTGAAGTAAGTAAAACTCGCAAATCCCCAATCAGGGTAAAACAATGGCAAGGCATAATCAACAGATATTTTATAAACTTCATCATTCGGTCTTGCCTCGTACCCTCTTGCATAATCAAAATAATCAACAAATCGGAAATCATTAGAGGTTAATTCTTTTTGCCGGCAATATGTCAGTTTAATGCCGTGATTTCTCATCAATCCCGGAATATATACATTGCCTTCGGCATTAATGCGTTCTGCTTCAACCTCTTTTGATATTGATTTTTGATATTGCGCATAAAAATCAATTCCCCAACGAGGCATTAAGTTCTGTTTAGCTTGCAGTTGCAATGCAGAAAAACTGATGCTTGATGCAATACTGCCAAAATCTAAGCCCTTTAAGGTTGAGGGTTTTTCATATTCAGATGTTTTATGACCGGTAAATCCGACAATTGACTTGAATGTATAATTAAAAATTCCTTTGTTCCAACTAAGCGGAATACCGAGCGTTGCTCCGTAATTTTGCTCGTTAAACTTTTGCCCGGCAAGGCTGTCAAGGGCAGGTGTCGCAAAGTAATCAACATTTCTGTTGAGAAATTTTGCATTTAACCCCATTTCTGCAAAATATTTTCCGTAAAGAGCTTCGCCAAAGTAGTTCATACCTTTCTCATTTCTATTGTACAATGCTCCAATATTTCCTCTTAAATCGGTTAGAACATTTTCAAAAGATAATTTAAGTGAC
>PDOO01000052.1 GCA_002742885.1 Candidatus Cloacimonadota bacterium | reverse complement strand
TTTTTTACTTATCCTTTTTATCAATATTAGGTTTAATCTTATTGTGCCAGATTTTTTCAACTTTATTGGCTCTTACTCTAGCAGGCATCTGGAAACCAGAGCCAACTAGCGGCCTAACATATTTGTAGTATTCCCTAGTTACTCCGTTGCCTTGCTCGTTAATGTATTCATCTGGCATAACCTTAGTTTTTCCAGCAATGTCTTCTAGGTCACGTAATACATAGTTGACTGCGTAATCGCCAACTCTCTCAATACAAACAGAGCCATCTTTGATACCATCTATTGCAAAGTGTACTGCACGCTCGCCCACTTCACGAGCTTCGTTTTGGTCAACGTCAGACACGCAACCAACAAAACTTCTTTGTAAATAACCAAAAGTATCAGACCTAACCCTTTTAATATCCAAGTTTTCTCTAATAACATTGGCTAATAGTTCGCCCAGAATACCATTACCAGATAATTGAACGTTACCGTGCATATCTGTTTCTACATTTTCAACAAATTTTGTGACAATAGGTGTGCCGTCTTCGTCAGCTATTCCTTCTGAAACTGCTATCATACATCTGCCATATTTATCAAATACTCTTTGGACATCTTCCAAGAATTGTTCTTTTCTAAACGGTCTTTCAGGCAGGTAAATTAGATGAGGGCCATCGTCAGGAAAAACTTGGGCTAGGCAAGAAGCTGCTGTTAAAAAACCAGCATGTCTGCCCATTACTACTCCAATATATACTCCTTTAAGAGCTCTGTTATCAAGGTTTGCTCCCATAAAGGCTGATGCTACGAATCTAGCGGCAGAACCAAAACCAGGACAGTGGTCATTTAGTACCAAGTCATTATCAATAGTTTTTGGAATATGGATTGCAATCAAGTCGTAATCAGCATCTTGAGCGTGTTCATTAATAATTCTAACAGTGTCTGAAGAATCGTTACCACCTATATAAAAGAAGTATCTAACATTGTGGGCTTTCATTACTTCAAAGCACCTTAAACAATAATTTCTATCTGGCTTAACCCTGCAAGACAATAGTCCAGAAGAAGGTGTAGCAGCAACTTTTTCAAGATTGTGAGCTGTTTCTGTGGTTAGGTCAACAAATTCTTCATTTATTATCCCTTCAATGCCACCTAAGGCGCCATAAATTTTAGTTATTTGTGGGTATTTTTTTGCCTCTAAGACAACTCCCACAAATGACTGGTTGATAACAGCTGTAGGGCCACCACCCTGAGCAACTAAGACTTTTCCCTTCATTTCCATTTAAAAAACCTCCCGTTTATTAAAAATATTTCACTATTATTATCGAACTTTATTTAATGTACTTTTTTTTATTCTTATGCTATAATATTTCTTGTGAATAATAGGAGGGTAAGATGAGTTTATTACAAGA
>PDOO01000043.1 GCA_002742885.1 Candidatus Cloacimonadota bacterium | reverse complement strand
TTGATCTTGATAACGTTTTCTCTGATCCTGAAGGCGACGATTTAACTTATTCCGCCGAATTTGACGGCAATGAAATTAATGTCGTCATTGAAGATAACATAATGACGATAAACTCTGTTTCCGACTGGAACGGAACCGCTGATTTAACTGTTGCGGCGGAAGATAATCGCACCGATATTCTGCGAAAATCAAGAATCGAAAATCTTGTCCGTTCTTCTGTTTCTCTTGAAATCGATGTGATTGTTGCTCCCGTAAATGATGCTCCGATTATAGAATCGTTTATCCCCGAAGAAACAAATATTGAAATTACGGAAACCGGCGAATATACTTTTGAAGTAACCGTTTCGGATGTTGACGGCGATGAACTTGATTATGTTTGGACGATTAACGGAGAAAATCAAAACATCCCGGTAAATTCATTTACTTACAACTTTGATACAGCGGGAACTTTCATTGTTAAAGTTGAAATCAGCGAATCGGAATACAGTCTTGAGCAGGAATGGGTAATTATTTCAAGCGTTCAGGAAAACGACAAAATAATTATTCCGAAAGTTACGCAACTTCTTCAAAATACGCCGAATCCGTTCAATCCTGCAACCTCAGTGAACTTTGATTTGGCAAAAGACGGTAAGGTAAAAATAGAAGTTTATAACGTGAAAGGTCAGCTTATTAAGACTCTTAAGAATGAATTTGTGAGCGCAGGCTCGCATTCGGTTGAATGGAACGGACAAACCGAACACGGAGAAGCAGCAGCTTCGGGCGTTTACTTCATCAGAATGACTGCGGATAACTTTACGAGCATGAAAAAAGCTTTAATGCTGAAATAAAAAAAATATCTGCTGTAAGTCAGACAATATCGTAAATTTCTATAAATTAATCCCGACAGTCGAAAAATCGGCTGTCGGTTTTTTTGTCTGCCCTTTTGCAATGATTGGATTGTAAATTGCTTTGCTGTAAGCATTAATCTTAAAATCAAGGAGATAAAATGAAAAAAATATTATTTATGACGGTAATTATTCTGATTTCAAGATTGTTTGCCGCCGAAATAACAGCCTCCCTTAAATTTTCCGAACCTCAGATGAGGTTTGACAAAAACGGTATAACCCTTATTGACGAAGACGGTGTTTATATAACAAAACCCGGTAATCCTGTTTTACCGGCTAAATCCGTAAAAAAGCTTTTAAATCCCGGCGAAAAAGCCGTAAGCGTATCGGTTAACGTAATTTCGCAAAAAACAATTCCTTTGGAGAACGAGTTAAGTCAATATCAGACTCCCGTTCCGATGTCGCAAAGAGAAAACGTCAATCCGACTCTCAAAAATGCGGAAATATATGAAAATAATGAAAATTATCCTCAAGAAATTGCTCAGGATTTATTGACTTATTATTATCGGGGATACGCAATTGCCAACGTAAATATTTACCCTTATCTTTATAATCCGGTTGCCGGAGAATTGACTGTTTTGTCAGAACTGGAAGTTACAATATCAACTGAGGAATCGGATGAAGCCGTCAATGCTCTCAGGTTTATCAGAAGTGATGCGGAAACGCTTAAAAAGCTCAGAGAAACGGTCGATAATCTTTCCGTAATCGGAAATTACCCGGCAAACGAAAGAGACGGGGAGAACGATAATATTCTCGTAATTATCGGAGACGAGCAGTATTTCGAGAATCTCGAACCTTTATTTGACCTGAAATTAAAGCAGGGATTTAATCCTTTGTTTAAGGATGTAAACGAAATATATAATGATGTTAACGGAATTGACAATCAAGATAAAATAAGAAATTTCATCATTGATTGTTATCAGAATCGCGGAACCGAATTTGTTCTTTTGGCGGGAGATACTGAAATTATCCCTCACAGAGGATTCAAGATCGAAGCCGGAGATACTGTTGATAACGATATTCCTTCGGACTTGTATTATGCCGCTTTGGACAGAGTAGGTAACGGAAACGGTCCTGATTGGAATACGAATAACAACAACTTTTTCGGAGAGTACAACGAAGCTGATTTTACGCCGGAGATAGGAGTTGCCAGAATATCTGCCGATACTTACATTGAGTTTGACAGCGCCGTAAACAAACAGGTTATGTATCAGACGGAACCTGTTATAAGCGAAATAATTGAGGCTTTGCTTGTCGGAGAAGAATTGAACAATAATCCGCTTACTTACGGCGGAAATTATTTGGATCAAATAAAAACCGGCGGAACTTTTGACGGTTACAATACTGTCGGTATCGGAGATGATTTTAATATTTCCGAATTGTACGAGCGCGATACTTATTGGAATATGAACACTCTTAAAAATACTATGAACGGGGGAGTTCATTTGCTCAGTCATTTGGGACACTCTTTTACCGATTTTAACATGAAATTTTATACTTCCGACGTTACCGATGCGAATTTAACGTCAAACGGAACAGCCCACAGTTTCCATATTGTTTATTCTCAGGGATGTTATCCTGCTGCTTTCGACAACAGAGGAACCGAACCCGGAAGTTACGGAGCTGATTGCATAATGGAAGCTTTTACTACCAATCAAAACGGCGTTGCGGCTTATATCGGAAATTCTCGCTACGGCTGGTATCAGCCCGGCGGTACAAATTCCAGCTCTCAATATTTGAACAGACAGTTTTTTGATGCTTTGTTCGGAGAAGATATTACTCATATCTCTTTGGCAAACAACGACTCCAAAACCGACGGAATCGCTCAGGTTAATGATCCCTGGTTCCGCTGGTCTTATTATGAAGTAAATGTTTTCGGCGATCCGACTTTGGATATTTTTACGGCTCAACCGACAGAAATGGAGCCGAATTATATTGCGAATTTGCCTATTTCCGAAACTTCTCTCCATATCGGCAATATAGAAAACGGTTCTCGAGTATGTTTGTCAAAAGACGGAAATATTATCGGTTCCGGCACAGTCGGGTTTGACGATTCCATAGACTTGCAGTTTAATCAGGCTTTATCGGAAACGGGAAGTTATGATTTGTACATTACGGCTCATAACCGTCTTATCTATTCGGGTGTTGTTGAAGTTATCAATTCGGATGAACCTTATCTTATTTTAGACGGAATTTCTTTTGAGACTTCCGACGGCGATAATGTTATTGAATTCGGAGAAACCGTAAGCGCCGATATTACAATTCGCAATGCGGGACAACAACCGTCCGAAGCTGTTTCTTTCCTGGTTATGGATTCAAACGAAAATATTGTAATTACCGGAGATTCTTATGTTTCCGAAAACGGCATAAGCGCAGGCGAATCGGTTGTTTTTGAAGATGCCGTTTCTTTTACGGTGAATAACGATATTGAAGATCAAACCAAAGTTGAACTTGCTGCCGTCATAATTTCCGGAAGCAACAGTTGGAACACTTCGCTTGATTTTACTTTAAATGCTCCTATTGTATCTGTCAGCAGTGTTTTGGTAACGGACGGCGAAAACAATGTTTTGGATCCGGGAGATACAGCCAATATAAACGTAACCTTAGCCAATGCAGGACATGCCGACTTAGCAGAATTGACTGCCGAATTGATGACGGAAAACGAAAATATTACGATAAATAACGCTTCTGCGGAAACTGAAGGATTAGGTGCTGAAAGTTCTGCGGTTGTTTCTTTTGAAGTTGTTGTTTCCGAAAATGCTTCTTTGGGCGATATTTCCGTATTTAATTTGGATATTGCCGGCAACGGGGGATATTCCGCTTCTTTATCTTTCAGCTTAACAATAGGATTAATTATAGAAGATTTTGAAACGGGAGACTTCGGTTCTTTTGACTGGACTCATTCCGGAAGCGCCGATTGGGTTATTGTATCTGATGCTTACGAAGGAGCCTATGCCGCCAAGTCAGGAGATATCGGTAATGCTTCAAGTACCGGTTTATCTGTTACGGGCAACGTTTTAACAGCCGGAAACATTTCTTTCTACAGAAAAGTTTCTTGCGAAGATGACGGGGTTGCCGATAATTACGATAAACTTATTTTCTTTATAGACGGTCAGGAAAAAGACCGCTGGGACGGTGAAACCGCTTGGGGAGAAGTTACTTTCCCGGTAACGGCAGGAGAACATACTTTCGAATGGCGTTATGTAAAAGATGCCTATGCTGATGCGGGCAGCGATTGCGCATGGATTGATAAGATTGTTTTTCCGACGATAAATTTCTTTGAAGGCGCCTTGATAAGTTCTTCTTTAAGTTCCGCAGATTTCGGCGACCTTGAAATAAATGAAGAAAAAACGGTAAACTTTACTCTCAGCAACATAGGAACTGTTGATTTGAGCGGAACTTTTGATCTTCCGCCTTATGTAACCGTTACTCCTCAGAACGTTTCTCTTGCTGCAGGTCAAAGTCAGGAATATACTATTGCGTTTAATCCTCAGACTGCCGGATATTACAATGAAGTTTTAACCGTTAATACAAATGCCGAAAATCAATCCTCTCTTGAAATAACCTTAACGGCAAATGTAACATCGACTGAAAATGATAATTCGGTTGTTTATGAAGACAAAGTTTTCGGAAATTATCCGAATCCTTTCAATCCGACTACATCTTTCAAGTTTTCCGCCAAAGCGGACAATACGCCGGTCTGCATCAAAATATATAATGTAAAAGGCGAATTGGTAAAAACCGTTTTGAAAGAAAATGTCAGAGCCGGACTTCATGAGATTGAATGGAGCGGTAAAGATGCCTCAGGTAAATCGGTCAGTTCGGGAGTTTACTTTTATTCCGTAAAAATTTCCGAAAAAGAAACCATGAAAAAAATGTTGATGCTGAAATAAAATCCTAAAAGAAAAATCTGCTTTATTCGCTAAGGAGAAATTTATTTAAAATATAATATTTTTCTTTACGAATTAAAAGATATAAAGTATGCGGTAAGTAAAATTATCGCATACTTTTTTTTACGATGATCTAAGGAGGAATAAATGAGATATGCCAAAGTCGAAGAAGTTTATTTATTGATTAAAAATGTTTTTGTTAAATTGGGCGTGCCGGAAGACGAAGCAAAAATTTGCGCCGATGTTTTGATACTTTCCGATCTTCACGGTATTGAATCTCACGGTGTGGGAAGACTGAAAATGTATTACGACAGAATAAAAGCCGGGATTCAGTTTACCGAAACGAAAATTGAGGTGATAAGAGATAAATGCGCTTCTGCCGTTTGGGACGGTAACCACGGGATGGGACATGTTATCGGTCATAAAGCCATGCAAAAAGCCATGGAAAAAGCAGAAATATACGGAATCGGAACAGTTGCGGTGCGAAATTCTACTCATTACGGCATATGCGGTTATTATGCCAAAGAAGCGACTCGCAAAAATATGATAGGAATGACTTTTACCAATGCGAGACCTTCCGTTGCTCCTTTGTTCGGCGTTGCTCCCATGCTCGGCACCAATCCTGTTTGTTTCGGAGCTCCGACAAATCTGGAATATCCTTTCTTGTACGATGCGGCAACTTCCATTACGCAAAGAGGCAAAATCGAGGTTCTGGACAGAGCAAATAAACCGACTCCTGAAGGCTGGGCAATTTCTGCCGACGGAAGCGATGTTTCGGACACCAAGAAGCTTTTGGTTGACCTTGTGGATAAAAAAGCGTCTTTGCTGGCTTTGGGAGGAGCGGAAGAAGTCTCCGGAGGTCATAAAGGTTACGGTTTGAGCACCATGGTTGAAATCTTGTCGTCTGCTTTGGCGGGAGGAAGTTATTTGCATGGTCTTCACGGTTGGAAAGACGGTAAACGGGTTCCTTACAGATTGGGACATTTGTTCATGGCTATCGATATAGAGCATTTTATCGATCCGGAAGAATTCAAAAAAATCACCTCGGATATTTTGGTTCAATTGCAGAATAGCGCGAAAGCAAAAAATCGAGAAAGAATTTATGTTGCCGGAGAAAAAGAATATCTTAACGAACAAAGGATTCGTAAAACCGGTATTCCGATAAACGATAATCTTTTGAAAAATATAAATATAATGCGCGAAGATTTGGAGTTGGATTTCAATTATTATGAAGCCTGATCGTAAAATAATTATTTATGCTCTTTTGTGTCTTCTTTTAGGCGGTTGTTTGCCGGAAACAATAGTAGCGGACGGTGATAAATCTTTACCGGTCAAATATGAAAAAATAACGTCTCCCGGCGGATTTTATCCCGGAATGCATGTCGGCGAATACAAAAACAGGATGAGAATGAACGAAAGATCCGGAGCTGCTTTAAGAACCGAAAACGGTGATTATTATTATCTCTTCGGGCAACGTTGCCGACTTCTTTCGCAAAAAAAAGACGGAATGATAACCGAGTTTAATTATTTATTTAAAGATTCCGATTATGCCGTTTTACATAAATTTTATCTTGATTGGAAAAATTATCTTTTTAATTTGTACGGTCAGGCGGTAATCAATAAAAATAATCATCTGAAATGGATTAAGGGCAATACGGTTATTGAACTCTATTTTCTTGCAGGGCAGAATATTGCTTATTGCAAATTTTACCTGAAATGATTTAAGCGTCCCGGTTCCGGGGCGTTTTTTTCGCAATTTTCTTATACGGCAACCGGTATTTATTGCTTCAATTGTGTTGCAAAAACACTTAAAAATTCTTGACAAATATTTTCTTTTTCTTCGAATAAGTTTTTGATTCATGTTTTTCTTGTCAACGTCGTTTTTGCCGGAAATTTTATCTGACTGTGTCATTTTTTCTTAACAGGATAAAATTTAAATTAATGATAATGCTTATGTTGAAATAAAGGAGCATGTCATGAAATACCTTATTATCTTAATTTTCCCCTTCTTTTTCTTTTGCGGTTTTCTTTTCGGTATTGAAGTCGGCGGTCATATTTCTGAAGATACTGTTTGGAGTCCGGAGAACAACCCTTATCGAATTACTTCCAACCTTATAATTGATGAAAATGCAACATTAAAGATTAACCCCGGAGTTAATATTTTTATCCGAGCCTGGCGTGATGATGAA